>VEQH01000057.1 GCA_018883325.1 Flavobacteriales bacterium
CTGAAAGATGTTCCTCTTCTGTTTTTCAAGGTGTTAATTTCTGCTGCTGCCTCCCTCCCTATTCCATCGTCTTCGATTTCTACTCGCAAAAGATTATCTGTTTTTTGGAATCGTAGCTGAATCAAGCCTCCTGATTCTTTATTTGCTAAACCGTGTTTGACTGCATTTTCCACAATCGGTTGTAGAATCATTGGTGGAAGAAACAAATCGTGTAATCTCAAATCGGAAGAATAATCCATTTGAAAGTGGATTTTTGGCATTCGCATCACTTCCATTTTTAAATAGGCGGTCAACAGTTCAATTTCGTCAAACAAACTAATCTCATTGTAACGTGAACTTTCTAATATCGCCCGACTTAATTCGCTGAACAAACCAATGGACTCACTCGCTTTTTGTTGTTCTCCTGTTAGAACATAACCTTGAATGGAATTGAGTGCGTTGTAGAAAAAGTGCGGATTCATTTGACTTTTTATCGCTTTGATTTCACTTTCAGAAACTTTACGTTCGGTTTCCAAAAGGACTTGTGCATCTTTTATTTGTTGATTCAACAACTCGTTTTCTTTGCGTTGTTTGAATCGCATAAATTGAAAATAAGTCACTATTGAAACAATAAAGAAGAAACCAATCCCAACTACCATATAAAAGTTTTTACGTTGAGATTGTAATTCAATCAGTTGGTTTTTTTGAGTTAGTTTATTGATTTTTAATTGCTTCTCTTGTTGCTTTATCTTAAAATCGGCTTTTACAACTTTCGTTTTATTTTCCAGATTATAAACTTTTTCGGACATATTATGATTCAATTCCGACATTTCAAATGCTCTTTTATAATCCTTTTGAATGGCATAAATGTCTTTTAAATTGGAGGCCATATTTTGAATTAAGGTTGGTTTTTCTCCCATGTTATCTTTGAGTTCATAGCTTTTATCAGCCATTTGTTTTGCCAAGGTCAAATCGTTCTCAATCAAAGCAATCTTAGCCAGTTGATTGTAGTTTTCACACATAAAAGCATAATCTTGCATTTCTGATTCTAAGACTAACGCTTCCTTAAAAAGGTTTTTTGCTTCAGAACGAAAGGTTTTAGCCTTCTCTAAATTTCCTTTTAAACGCTCTTTTTTTTCAAGCCACATTAATAAATCACCATAATTAGAGATGCCATAGGAAAGTCCTGATTTATATCCAATCTCTCGGTGAATTTTTATTGCCTTTTTTAAATAATTGATAGCAAGTTTTATATCTTTCTTTTGATCTTTAGCATTCCCCTTTTTAGCATATTCGAAATATAGATTTCCTAAATCATTATAGCTGTATCCGATCATTGAATAATTTTTTTGCTTTTTTGCTTCATAAATGGATTTAAGAAAATATTCTTTTGACTTTTCCAATTCATCGAAAGAGAAATACAACATCCCTAAAAATCGATAAGCGTAGGCAATGTTTTCGACGAAGTTGATTTTTTTAGACATCGCTAAGGATTCTTGAGCATAAAAAATGGCTTTTTTTATCTTGCCTTCAGATTTCAAGCATTCTGCTAATGAAATATAAGTGGAACTTAACGCTTCGTAATTTTTTTGTTTTTTTGAAAGCTTTATACTTTTATTCAAATAGTAGGATTCTTTATCGAATTCACCCAGCTGACCATAGGTGTATGCAATATTAGAAAGTAGAACAGCTTGGCTTGTTTCATCTTTTATTTTTTCAGTGATTCGCAGTGATTTTTTTGAATAATACAGTTGTTTTTCATAATCACCTTTGTTATTGTAATTCATTGATAAAGCGGAATATAGAACAATTTTTGAATTATCTAAATCATATTTTTCTGCTTTTTCCAGAGCTTTTAAAATAACTGTTAAAGCAGCCTCATATTTTCCTTCATTACCCAAAATATATGCTTTGTTATTTTCACTTAAACACTCCATTTCAGTAAAAAAGAGAAATTGAGTTTTAGATAAGTTTTTTTGCTTTAGTTTACTTTTTGCTATGTAGGATAGCTCTTCATTATATGCAGGCCAAATCAAATCATCGTTTTGAGCATCAATATATTGATTCAAATAAACACAACGTAAAGAATCTTTCTGGGGATGTGCATCCAATTTTGCTTGTAATTTTTTTAACGATGCTTGACCGTTCAAAGACATCGAAGTAAAAAAAACAAGAGTAATCAGATTGGTTAATCGTGGCATTTTTAGTTTTTAATTTATCGTAAGTGGTTATTCAGCTTTCTATTCAAATAATTATGGCTATAACTTTGAATAGAATTTAGATGTTTTGATTCTATTTCAAAAAAGTGTCCAAATCCTTTTTTTTATCTCTCGCAACTGGAATTAAACTTTCATCTTTCATTTTAATTTCTTGAGAAGAAATGGTTTGAATTTGAGAAGTGTTAACAATGTAGGAGCGGTGCGATTTAAAAAAACGTGTATTCGTTAAAAGCAATTCATATTCTTTCAAGGGCCTGGAAACCACTATTCGTTTTTTATTGATGAGGTGAAACTCGGTGTACACATTGTCCGCTTTTAAATAGTTTATTTCGTCTAAAAAAATAGGATATTGTCCTTCACTATTTTTCAATATTATTCGGTCGATGATATCCGTCTTGGAAAGGTGTTGAAGCAAGTCTAATTGTTCGGGAGAAACTCTGTTTTTTTTCACAACGCGTTCAATTGCCTCAACAAAACGATCTTCTACAAGTGGTTTTAGCAAGTAATCAATGGCGCAAAGCGAAAAGGCTTCTAAGGCAAAGCCTGCATAAGCGGTTGTGAAAATAATCTCGAAGTTTAATTCGGATTTAGAAAGATGTTTGGTGATGTCTATTCCAATTTCTCCGTTGAGTTGAACATCCAAAAAGATAAAATCAATTGGATTCATTTTAATAAATTCACAAGCCGTTGAAATTTTATCGAATTCTCCAACACACATCATGTCTGGAAAACAACGATTCATAAAACTTTTGATGACTTGAACGGCTTGTTCTTCATCTTCTACAATTACATATTTCATTTAGGATAGGCTGTTTACAAACTTACTTAAAAATTGGTTTTGGGTTGATTGGTAAGGGTTAAACAAATTAATAAAATCTATTCGTTTAAAATTAGATTTCTCGCGAAGCTCGAAATGACCGCTATGCGTCATAGGAATTGAAAATCGAGGCGGTAATGCCGCCTCGATTTTCCACTCACCAAACACTTTTGGTGTCATTTCGAACGTAGAGAGAAATCTCTTTTTGAATTCAATTTGTCGCATCAAATTGTCTTCTTTGTGAAAAAAATGTATTTGCATTTATACTAATAATTATCCTGTGGAATTTCAACTTTTACTAAAGTTCCTGTTGCACGCTCGTTTTCATCTTTTTTGTCTACGATCACTTGTGTTATTTTAAAATCAAAATTCTCATTTAGTAATTCAATTCGATTCAAATTTGCCTCAGAACTGAAAGATGTTCCTCTTCTGTTTTTCAAGGTGTTAATTTCTGCTGCTGCCTCCCTCCCTATTCCATCGTCTTCGATTTCTACTCGCAAAAGATTATCTATTTTTTGGAATCGTAGCTGAATCAAACCACCTGATTCTTTATTTGCTAAACCGTGCTTGACTGCATTTTCCACAATCGGTTGAAGAATCATTGGTGGAAGAAACAAATCGTGTAATCTCAAATCGGAAGAATAATCCATTTGAAAGTGAATTTTAGGCATTCGCATTACTTCCATTTTTAAATAGGCAGTCAACAGTTCAATTTCGTCAAACAAACTAATCTCATTATAACGAGAACTTTCTAAAATCGCCCGACTTAATTCGCTGAACAAACCAATGGACTCACTCGCTTTTTGTTGTTCTCCTGTTAGAACGTAACCTTGAATGGAATTGAGTGCGTTGTAGAAAAAGTGCGGATTCATTTGACTTTTTATCGCTTTGATTTCACTTTCAGAAGTGCGTTGCTTTTCTTCTAAAAGTTGTTTGGTGTAGGTGAGTTGTGATTGAAGCAACTCGTTTTTCTTCTTGGTTTTAAACCTTGAAAACAATACCCAAAACACCAGCAGACCAATAAGAGCAAGCAAAGCAATTGAAAAAATCCAGTTTGTTTTTTGTTGTGATTCTAGTTTTGCAATTTTTGTAGCTTGATTTAGCGATTTAATTTTCGTTCTATTTTTTTCCTCTTGGAATTTAAAATCAGCTTTCAACAATGAGTTTTGATTGGATTTTCTGTTGATTTTTTCTTTTAATCTTTTTGAAATTTCTAAAAATTCAAGTGCTTTAGCATACTTTTTTTGATTTTTATAAACTTGATAAAGACATTGTGCAGCTATCTGTTGTTTATCCAAATAAAGATTCATTTTCGTTAATTTGTAGGCTTCAAGACCATATTTTTCTGCTTTGTTCCAATCTTGAATTTTTACATAAATCTCAGCTAAAACAGGATAGATATTGCTTTTTGTGTTGTCGTTGTCGTTTAATTCTAGTGCTTTATTTAAACTAATTTCTGCGGCTTCATACTCTTGTTTATCAAACAATACGAGTCCTTTTGTGGTATTGATTGCAGCTTCTTGTAATACATTTTTTGCATTTTTAAAAGCTTGTTCAAAATAATAATCACCCTTCTTAAAATCCTTTTTTGAGTAGGCGGTTGCACCCAAACATCTGTAGGAACTAGCAATGGATTTATAGTGTTTAATCTTTCGTTTTAGAAATAATCCTTTTTGAAAATAATTTTCTGCCAACTTCAACTCCATTTGTTGTAAGTAAATTGTTCCTAGTTGATCATAATTATCACATAATCCGACAGAGTCTTTTATTTTCTCCGAAATTTTTAAGGCCTCAATGATTGTTTTGGCCGCTTTATCAAGATCGTTTAATTTTAAATAGGTATGACTTAAGTTATAGCAGTTGTTTTGAAGTCCAATGTCATCTTTTGCAAGTTGATAATAACGTTTTGCTTGCTTGGCGTTTTTCTCTGCTTCAAGGTATTGACCTGCATACATTTTTGTGATACACAAGTAGTTATAATCATCAGCAATTCCTTGAAAATAGTTGATTTTTTTATGAATCTTTAATGCTAAGTTAAAAGCGTTTATTGCGGACGAAATATTGGCAGAAGTGTAATAATCATATCCTTTTTCGTAGTAAAAAAGACCCAAATATTTTTGGAAAGTAGCCGTGAATTTTTTCTTTTTCAATCCGGCTAAAGAATTGGATTTCAGTTCACTTAAAAGAGAATCTCGAATTTCGATTTCTTCATTTAGAATTTCCTTGTAAATGTTATGGCATTTTAAGGTGTCTTTATCTTGATATTTGCTGAATAATTCTGTTAGTGTCTTTTTGTAGAGGTCTTGACCAAAAGCTAATTGTAAAGCAAAAAAGCTAAGGAGCACCAAAGAAAATTTCATGCGGTTTCTAGGTTTCAAAAGTAGATTATGAATAAATAAATCGTTGTTCACTTTTATTTTTAGCAAAGAAAAGTTGAATTTGTAAATATATTACTACTCACAAGGAAAGCAGTACCATTCACAAGTTTTTTTTATTGAAATCAAAATGTTTGTGTTGATTTGAAAAAAACAGCGATGTTAATTCAAGTAAAAGAAGGTAGAAAATGGGTGGCGATAAATAGCGATGAAATCTTGTTTATAAAAGCAAGTAATATTTATTGCGAAATCTATTTTAAAAATAGAGAAAAGATAATTTGCACATCCACACTTTCACAGTTGGAAAATGAATTGCGAATGGAAAATTTTGTGAGAACACATCGAAGTTTTCTTGTGAACAAAAAGACCATTTATTTTTTTGATAAACAGGATCTTACCCTGTCATTATTGGACTCTGAATTTATTATTCCTGTTTCAAGATATAAACGAAAAATACTTACGGAGCTGTGAAGTTATTGTCTTTTACATTCAAATTAATTTCATTAGTTTAGATTTTTTCCGAAAATCCAATATTCAGATTAATTCTACCAATAAAAAATTTTCCTCATCGACAAGAGTAAAACAAGGGTTGTAAAATGTACGAATCTCAACTATCTAATCTTTCAGCCAATTATTTTTCGCATCTTTGATTACTCAAAATTTTAAACATGGAAAAAAGCCAAAAATACATCAGTGAAAATCAAGAACGTTTTTTAAACGAATTAATAGATTTACTCAAAATTCCATCAATTTCTGCGGATCCAAGCTACAAAGACAATGTTTATGCTTGTGCTCAACACTTAGCAGATAACCTTACGAACATCGGAATTGAAAACGTGGAAATTTGTCAAACAGCAGGTTATCCAATTGTTTACGGTGATAAAATCGTGGATGCTTCTTTGCCAACTGTTTTGGTTTATGGTCACTACGATGTGCAACCAGCAGATCCATTGGAATTGTGGACTTCACCGCCATTTGAACCGGTGATAAAAGTGACTGACAAACATCCACAGGGAGCGATTTTTGCACGTGGAGCTTGCGACGACAAAGGACAAATGTTCATGCACGTGAAAGCGGTGGAAGCGATGTTGGCAAGCGGAGAAATGCCGTGCAATGTGAAATTTATGATTGAAGGCGAGGAAGAGGTTGGAAGTGCCAACTTGGGCATCTTCATCAAAGAAAATAAAGCAAAATTAAAAGCAGACATTATCCTTGTTTCCGATACGGGAATGTTGGCGAATGACGTTCCTTCTATTACAACAGGTTTGCGTGGATTGAGCTATGTGGAGGTAGAAGTGACGGGACCAAATCGCGATTTACATTCTGGACTTTACGGCGGATGCGTCGCAAATCCAATCAATATATTGGCACAAATGATTGCTTCTTTACACGACGCAAACGGAAAAATTACCATTCCTGGATTCTACGACAAAGTTGTAGATTTGACAGACGAGGAACGTGCAGAAATGGCAAAAGCACCGTTTTCGCACGAAGCCTATTGTCAAGCCTTAGACTTAAAAGATACAATGGGTGAAGCTGGATATTCTACTCCAGAACGCGGCTCGATTCGTCCGACTTTAGATGTGAACGGAATTTGGGGAGGTTACACAGGTGAAGGTGCAAAAACAGTTATTGCTTCCAAAGCGTTTGCGAAAATTTCGATGCGTTTGGTTCCCGATCAAGACCCAGAGGAAATCACACAATTGTTTAAATCACACTTTGAGGCGATTGCTCCAAATGCGGTTAGAGTTGTTGTGAAACCGCACCACGGTGGACAAGCTGCCGTTACGCCGATTGATTCTATCGGTTATAAAGCGGCAAGTTTGGCGTACGAAAAAGCATTTGGCAAAAAACCAATTCCTGTAAGAAGCGGTGGAAGCATTCCAATCATTGCGCTTTTTGAACAAGAATTGGGATTAAAATCAATTTTAATGGGCTTTGGATTAGACAGCGATGCAATTCACTCACCCAACGAGCATTACGGCTTATTCAACTACAACAAAGGAATTGAAACGATTCCTTATTTCTACCATTATTTCAAAGAATTAAACGCATAAAATGAAAGTTATTTATTTGTCAATTTTGACGCTTGTATTGTTGGCTTGTGCGCCGTTTAAAGAACCTGTTTTTAAGAGTTTTGATGGAACAGAAGGTTTTAAAATGGATGGACAAACGATTAATTTTAGTTTGAAAGGAACGATTGAAAATCCAAATTGGTACGCTTTAAAAGTGAAACCTTCGATGCTAGAAGTAACAATCGACGGAAAGAAATTTGCCAATGTTTATTTGGATGAAAAAATGAAAATCAAAGGAAAACAGTCCGTTTCCTTAACTGCACCAATGCACGCCGAATTGGAAGATGGAGCGATGATGCGCATGATGGGAATGGCATTGAAAGATTCCGTTCGATTGAATTTAGCCGGAGACGTAAAAGGAGGAGTTTTCTTCATTTACAAAAAGTTTCCTGTAAACATTACGCGTTCGGTTTCACCTAAAAGCTTGAACCCGATGAAAAGTATGAATCCATTTAAAAAAGATTAGAATGGTTTAGGTCTTTTTATCAGGATTTCAAAACAGTTTTAGAGTTAAAATTAATTCTTTAAAGCCTTTAAAAACAGTTGATTTAATAAAAACAAAATTCTACCTTTGAGAATATGAATTCTTTCATCTTAAATAAGATTGACCAACTAAAGGACATTTGTGAAAAACATCGTGTTTCAACATTATATGTGTTTGGATCGGTCTTATCGGAAAAATTCAAATCAACGAGTGACTTAGATTTTGCTGTGCTTTTTCAAGACAAATTAAGCCCTTTTGAACACGGTGATGCGTTTTTAGAATTGATGGCTGATTTACAAAAACTTTATAACAGAAACATTGATTTAGTTTCCTATAGAGTAATTAAAAATCCGATTTTCAAAGCAGAATTAGACAGAACAAAACAAGTTGTTTATGCAGCAGCGTAGTGAAATTTTAAAGTATTTGTTGGATATAGAATCAATAATTGAGGAACTTGAGAAAATATTAAATCATCATAATTCCGACTTTATTGATTTTAGTTTACACTTTATCTCAATAAGAGCGGTTGAAAGAGATTTAATGATTATTGGTGAAGCCGTTTCAAAACTTTAAAAACTAACACCTCCTCCATCAATTTCTTGCGCAAGTCAAATTATTGGACTTAGAAACATGATAGTCCATGCTTATGATTCTATCGACCCTACAGTTTTGTGGAGAATTCTCATTAAAGATATTCCAATTCTTAAGTTGGAAATAAAAGAATTGATAAAAGGTTGAGGTTATTTTTAAACCCACTTTAATCTATTGATCATGATGGTTTTATGGGATATAAAAAGTTTATTAAAATCAAAATAGCAAGTTCCTATTTAAAAAAACGATTTGCGCTTTCTCACTGCTTTTTCAAGTTCAAAACACTATCTTCGGGCTTTAATTCCAATTTATGCTATCCAAAGAGGCTCCAAAGAAATTATTTTTGCTCGATGCGTTTGCTTTGATTTACAGAGCTTATTTTGCATTTGCTAAAAATCCACGAATCAATTCAAAAGGTCAAAATACATCTGCGGCTTTTGGTTTCACAAACGTGTTAATTGACGTCATTAAAAACGAGAAACCGACACACATCGCTGTTGTTTTTGATCCACCTGGAGGCTCTACACATCGCATCGAAATATCGGCTGCTTACAAAGCGCAACGGGAAGAAATGCCCGAAGATATTCGCTCCATGATTCATCCGATCAAACAAATTGTAGAAGCGTTTAATATTCCGATTTTGGAATTGGCAGGCTACGAAGCAGACGATGTCGTGGGAACGATTGCTAAAATTGCCGATCAACGTGGTTTTGTTACTTATATGATGACGCCCGACAAAGATTACGGTCAGTTAGTTTCTGAAACTTCATTTATTTTCAAACCGGGACGTGGCGGAAATCCACCGGAGATTATGGGCGTGAAAGAAGTGTGTGAAAAGTTTGAAATTGAACGACCGGAACAAGTCATTGACATTTTAGGTCTTTGGGGAGATGCTTCAGATAACATCCCAGGAATCCCAGGAATAGGGGAGAAGACCTCTAAAATCTTGATTCAAAAATACGGTTCGGTGGAAAATTTGATTGCTCACGCACACGAACTGAAAGGAAAACAACAAGAAAACGTCATCAATTTTGCACAACAAGGCTTGGAATCCAAACAATTGGCAACGATTATTACCGATTTAGATGTGGAGTTCAATGAAGACGAATTGATCATGTGTCCGCACGACGACGAAAAAATCAAAGCTATATTTACAGAGTTGGAATTTAGCAATTTAGCACGTCGTATTTTGGGTACAGACATCGTTGTTTCTTCCGCTTCCAGCACCAGTTCAAAACCTGCCGACACCGCTCAGTTGGATTTGTTTGGAATGAATAGCATGGTTGAACCACAAGAACCAATTGAAACGGCTTCTTATAAAACAATCGTGACCGAAAAACCGAGTTATCATTTGGTTACTTCACCAGAAGATCGCAAGGAATTGTTGGAATTATTACTTAAACAATCACAAGTTTGTTTTGATACAGAAACCACAGACATTGAAGCTATGCACGCTGATTTGGTTGGTTTTTCTTTTTCTTACAAAGCGCGCGAAGCATTTTATGTGGCTGTTCCGAAAGACTTTGAAGCGGCAAAAAGCATCGTTTCTGAGTTCAAACCTTTCTTTGAAGATCCATCCATTGAGAAAATCGCTCACAATATTAAATACGATTTAAAAGTGTTGCATCGCTATGGAATTTCTGTGGTGGCACCCACTTTTGACACGATGATTGCCCATTATTTAATCAATCCAGAAGCGAAACAAAGCATGGATTTCTTGTCAACTTATTACTTGAATTATCAACCTATTTCAATCGAAGCGCTAATTGGTAAGAAAGGCAAAGGACAAGGAAATATGGGTGATTTAGCACCGGAAGACATTTCTGATTATGCGTGTGAAGATGCGGATATTACTTTTCAATTGAAGCAATTATTTGAGCCAGAAATTCAAAAACCACACCTTTACGACTTGTTTTACAAAATGGAAATGCCTTTAGTGGAAGTGTTGAAAGACATGGAGCAAGAAGGTATTTCAATTGATGCCAACGCTTTACAAGAATATTCTAAAGAATTAGATAGTACCTTGATTGAATTGGAACGACAAATAAAAGAACACGCAGGTGTGCCGTTCAATCTTGATTCACCAAAACAATTGGGCGAAATTTTGTTCGAACATTTAAAGATTTCTTCCAAGGCGAAAAAGACCAAAACAGGACAATATGCCACTTCAGAGGACATTTTACAAAAACACGAGCACGATCACCCCATCATTCCATTGATTTTAGAATACCGTCAATTGCGAAAATTGAAAAGTACGTATGTGGACGCATTGCCAACGTATGCAGACAGAAATGACGGCAGAATTCATACGAATTTCATGCAAACAGTCACGGCAACAGGTCGTTTGAGTTCCAATAACCCGAACTTACAAAACATTCCGATTCGCTCCGCAAAAGGACGTGAAATCCGAAGAGCATTTGTGGCACGAAGCAACGAATACAAAATCATGGCGGTTGATTACTCACAAATCGAATTACGCATCATTGCAGCTTTGAGTGAAGACACCAATATGATTCAAGCTTTCAAAGACGGTTTAGACATTCACGCGGCAACGGCTGCAAAAGTTTTTCACACAGAAATTGAAAATGTAACACGCGACCAACGTAGTGCCGCAAAAGCAGTAAACTTTGGAATCATTTATGGTCAATCGGCTTTTGGTTTAGCTCAAAATTTAGGTATTTCTCGAACGGAAGCAAAATCCATAATTGACAGTTATTTTGAACAATACGGAACCATCAAAACCTACATGGACAAAGTGATTGCTCAAGCACGCGAGGAAGGCTACGTGGAAACGATTATGAAACGTCGTCGCTATTTACCAGACATCAATTCTGCCAATGCAGTGGTGCGTGGTTATGCCGAGCGCAATGCGGTAAATGCTCCGATTCAAGGTTCAGCTGCCGACATTATCAAAATGGCAATGGTGGCGGTTCACAAAGCGATGTTGCACGAAAAAGTGAAGTCAAAAATGATTCTGCAAGTCCACGATGAGCTTGTTTTTGATGTGCACGTTTCCGAAGAAATGTTGATGCAATTGTTAGTGAAAGAAGCGATGGAAAGCGCAATTAACCTCGTTGTTCCAATGGAAGTAGAGTTGAAATTAGCTGGAAATTGGTTGGAAGCGCATTAGGGAGTTAATTTCATGTAGCAGGTTAAATAAAAATTCTTTTAACGGCTTTTTCTAATCTCCTAAAAAGTTAAAAAAAACTCTCTAAGGATTTACATTGCAATTCCTTAGGTGGCAATTTTGTGTTTGTTTTAGAAAAACATATTTAAAGCTAATTACAAAATAATCCTTTGAAAACGTCCTAAATTTAATGTGTATATTTGAATTGATAAAAAGCAAATAGAAAACGTAAATCTTGATAGTTAAATACTTGATTTACCAAGAACAATAAACAATATTTAATAAAAGTAAAATGGCACAACACGAAATTGAACTTATCGCTACAACAGGTGTTTTTCGAGGACTTGCAAAACAAAACATGTTATTTCATCAATGTATCAGTGAGTTAATTGATAATTCAATAGCTCAAAAGCAAGTAAGCTTAGCTTTTGAGATCGAAGTGATTTTCGATGAAAAAGGCGATGGAAAATATGGCATTTACATTTGTGATAATGGGAATGGAATGGATTTAGAGAAATTAAAAAATGCACTCCAGCTAGGAAGAGAACCAGAACCTAGTTCTGACAGGTTACACGAGCATGGGTTTGGTTTAAAAAATTCACTTGCAACCCTTACAAGAGGTATTGGGTTTTGGAAAATTTGGAGTAAAACAAAAAATTCACCAATCTGTTCAGTTCAGGGTCCATTTGGACCAACAATGATTCTTGAGGATGATGATAAATTTCCAGATTATGATTTTTTACCGTCTGATCTTTCAACAATTGTATATGCAGAAACATCAATCGATTATATTAGAACTGTTCAAGGAAGAGGTGGACCAACCAATGATATTTATAAACTTCGGAAATGGTTAATTGAACATTTAGGAGTTTTTTACCGGGGTTATTTAACTCAAGACCCTAAGAATTATGAAATTGATGGAGTTATTAGAGTTTCAATAAATAAAAACAGACTGAGAGTTAACCCTGTTTTAGTTCCATATGCTAATTCAACTGTTGAATATGTTAAAGTCGAATTAAATGGTATTGAGTATGATTTAGAATATGAATATGGTACTTTAGATGAAATAAAACGAGATAAACTAATCCATGAAGAAAAATCACAATATTATTATTTAAAAAATATTCCAACACAAGGTATAGATGTAAGGTTAGGTAAAAGAGTTCTTGCTACTGCAATGTTAGAAAGTATTTGGAAAACACAAGATGGTAAATCTCAGCTAAATCGACATAATGATTATAACGATTTTGTTGGTGAAATTAGAATACCTAATGTTCCAAGAGGTGTTCTAACTACCGTAAACAATAAAACAGATTTTAATTTGGATGATACTGGGTGGGTTAAAATTTTCGAAAAACTAAATAGTATTAAACCTCCAAAAACTATTAGAGAAAAAACGGAAAAAGGACTCCAAAATAAATGGATTGAAATGTTAAAAGCTACTAATCCAGATGAAATAATTTCAGACGAAAGACATATTTGGCCCATGGAAGTTAGGATTGATGCTTACAGAAAAAAAGAAAATGGTGATGTTATTATTTATGAATTGAAAGTAGGTAGTGCTCAGCCTATACACTTATACCAACTTATTATGTACTGGGATGGATTAGAAGTATTTGGAGAAACACCAAGAGAGGCAGTTTTAATGGTAGAAGACTATAGTAATACAATTGAAGAAATGGTTTCATTAATAAATTCCGAATTAAAAACAAAAAACGGATCAAGTTATAACATAAAAATCGAAAAACATAAAGATAAAGGACATTAACATATTACATAAATAAAAGTAATTGTATATAAATTAAAATTCTTTATTTTAGATGAAAACAGGTTAGAATAGATACTTGAAAAGGGTTTATATGCCTTGCTGTTGTGCCGTTTAGACGAACTGAGGTTAAAAGCCATTTTGTTAAAATCCACCAAAAATTTCCCTCATATACCATAGTTTGGTATATTTGAAAATATTTAATAACTATGTCGAAAAACACATCAGTTTTACTAGGAGATCACTTTAACAATTTCATCAATAATGAAGTTGCATCAGGTCGTTATAGTTCCGCAAGTGATGTTGTACGTTCAGCACTAAGATTACTGGAAATCGAGGAGAACAAAATTAAATGGCTCAAAAATGAACTCGAAATCGGTGAGAAAAGTGGTTTTGTAGAAAATTATGACCCAAAAAAGCATCTAGAGGACATTAGGAAAAAGTATTTATGAAATATATTATTACTGAAGCCGCTTATAAAGACTTAGATGATATATGGTTTTATACATTTCAAAAATGGTCAGAAAACCAAGCCAATAAATATTTTGAAACTTTAATTCGTGAAATTGAATTGATTAGTCAAAATCCCCAACAGGGTAAGAGAATGACAAAAATAAATTCCGATTTCTTCTATTTTCGCTCTTTATCCCATTATGTTTTCTATAAACAAGACGAGGAGAGAATCCAAATAATTAGAATACTTCATAAAATGATGGACTTCTCAAAACATTTAGATTAAGAACGGCTCATAATAGCTATCTGTATAGTTGAAAAAGCAAGCAAAATTCCTGACTACCGAAGAAATGTTGATGCAATTGTTGGTGAAAGAAGCAATGGAAAGCGCCATTAACCTCGTTGTTCCGATGGAAGTAGAGTTGAAATTAGCTGGAAATTGGTTGGAAGCGCATTAGGGAGTTGCGAACGAAAGAGTTGCGAATAGATGAAATGTTCATTATTATTGAATTTTATATGGTTTAAATCGTTCATTCGAATTTACTCTTCCTCCACAAATTCCAAAATATCTCCAGGCTGACAATCGAGCACTTTACAGATTGCATCGAGCGTACTGAAACGAATTGCTTTTGCTTTTCCTGTTTTTAGAATGGAAAGATTCGATAAGGTTAAATCTACTTTTTCTGAAAGCTCGTTTAATGACATTTTTCGTTTTGCCATCATTACATCAAGATTTACAACGATTGGCATAATTATACAGTTAAATCATTTTCGTTTTGTAATGCAATTCCTTTTTTGAAAATGTGTGAAATTACAAACAAAATGGCTGCCATCATTCCAAATGCAGAAGTGTCGTTCCAATAAGTTTCAACAGAATCGAGTTCTAATCCCGAATGCATCAACCTTGTTGCATATTGATGTGCAATTACGCTAACAATGGAAATAACAAAGGCTTCTATGCTTATTTTTTCAATCAATTTTGCAATTTCACTCGTAAAAGGATTTTTGAGATTTAGTTGCATAAATATATCAACAACCCAGTAAAATAGGAGTGCTTTTAAAATCGCCAAACTAACGACAAAACTCATTAACCCAAAGTAATGTTCAAATTCACTTTGATACATTTCAGACAGATTTAAACCTTTATATATCGAATGTGATGCTATTGGTTTGAAGAGCGAAAAAATGAAATTGAAAAGCAAAGCGCCTGCTTCAACACAAAGTCCAATGAAAATGATCCATGAAACCACATTCAATGTTTTTAAAATAATGTCATCGTTTTTTGTCATTGTTTCTGTTTTAACGAGACAAAAATAATAAATATTTATTGATAATCAATAAATATAGGTTGAATTAAAATAAAAATTAAATCAATCGTTCCAAATCAATTAATAAATTACTCATAACTTATTCAGTTAAAATATTCGAAACCATTTTAAAAACCCATCTTCCATTCCAATTCATCAACGATTTCAATAAAAAAGCATAACCACCTTTGCAAGATTCCCTTTTCCACATATCAAGCTAGTTATAAACAAAAGGAATTTTTAATACGTTCGAAATCCTTGTATTTACTTGTTTTTATAAAACGATTTATCACCTGTTTTTGTGTGTGAATTGTTAATAAGCGTTCGTAACTTCTCAAAAGAAAAACTTGCATTTTAAATTTATTATTTCAAGCCAAAATAGAATTCAATTGACAATGAAAGTTAGCCGCTTTTTTTTGGTGATTTCAACACACTTTTTCCACGAAAACGTTATTAACAATGACTTTTTTTTATCCATATTAACCCAAAATAATCAAATTGTTAATTAGTGCTTAATTTCTTGTTTTAAAGACAATTAAACTACTTTCTAACTGTTAATAACCAAACACTCATTTTTAATATTTTTAAAAGCAAGGAAAGGGCTTTTTTTCTTTACACAAATGAACAGCCTTAATAACAACAACCAATTTCTTTATAAAATAATTTTAAAAAAATATATAATTATAAATTAGCTAAATCTTGGAAAACTTTCGATTTAGGATTTTTGAATTACTTTTATATCACCGTTAAATAATCCTAAGTGAAATCGATTACTCAAAAGATAAATTCTAAATTCGTAACAGTGTACAAGTTGCATATTTTATGTTAGAACAGAATTAAAAACTTTTCATTAGTTATTTGTCCGTTATCAACACCTTAAGAAATTAAAAAATATGAATAGTTCTTTCGAACGTTTGTTAGATCAAATTGATGCATTCATACGTAAGTTTTATAAAAATGAAATCGTCAAAGGTTTATTTTTCTTCGTTGGCGTTTTACTTTTTTCATTTTTACTGACGACTTCTTTGGAATATTTAGGTCGTTTCGGTTCCACGACTCGTGCGCTTCTTTTCTTTAGTTTTTTGGGAATTAACTTGGTGATTTTATTCAAATACATTTTAGTTCCATTGAGTAAATTGTATGCTTTTGGTAAAAGAATAAATCGTTATCAAGCTTCTGAAATCATTGGAAATTTTTTTCCTGAGATTTCAGATAGATTAAAAAATACACTCCAACTTCAAGATGCCATTCAGAACAATGAACGAAATATTGAATTGTTAAATGCAAGTGTTCAACAGCGTTCTGTTCAGTTGACAACAATTCCTTTTACCTCTGCAATTGATTTGAAGGATAATCGCAAGTATCTGAAATTTGTTGCTCCACTACTTCTTGTTTTAATGGCGCTAGGAATTTTTGTTCCTTCTCTTTTAACGCAAGGTACAGAGCGAGTTGTTAATTACGATAAAGAGTTTAAAATTGAAGCACCTTTCTCATTTAATGTAAACTCGTCAAACCTTCAAGTAGAGGAGGGAGAAGATGTTCCAATTGAATTGACTTTAAAAGGAAATTTTCTTCCTGACAAAGTTTATTTGTTTTGTGAAAATGGTAGATTTCTAATGGAAAGAAAATCAAAAAATGTATTCAAATCTTTCATTCGTAAACCTAAATCGTCTTCAAATTTTTATTTTGTGGCTAATGAATACGAGAGTGATCAGTTTAAAATTACTGTTACAGGTAAATCTTTCGTTGGAAAAATGGAAGCTCAATTATTGTATCCATCCTACTTAGGAAAACAAAATGAAATCATTCAAAACGCCGGAGACTTAGTTGTACCTGAAGGAACAGAGATAACTTGGAATGTGGCGACAAAGAACACAAAAAAAGTGGATTTATCTTGGAAAGGGAAAATTTGGTATGCAACTGAATTTGGTTTTCGAGTATCAGATAAATTCAAAGAAAATTCAAAACTTCGATTTTCTTTAACGAATAAATTTACAAGTAAAATTGATACTTTTTCTAGTTCAATTTCTGTTATAAAGGATTCACATCCAAGTATTTATGTAAATGAAACAATAGATAGCACCAAATCAGGCGTTCGTTTATTTAAAGGACAAGTTGAAGATGATTATGGATTGAAGTCTTGCTATTTTGTTTATGAAATTATCAGTGAAAATGGTAAAAAGAAGGAAAATAGAGTTTTAGTTCGTTCACTTTCAACTACTCAAGCTCAATTTGATTTTGGTGTTGATTTCAGTCGAGAAGAATTAAAGTTGAAAGATAAAATCGAGTATTATTTTGTGGTTTATGATAATGATGGTGTAAATGGTAGTAAGTCCACACGAAGTCAAACTTATTCTTATCAGCTTCCTACGCTTTCTGAGTTAAATGAAAAGCGTGAATTAGATCAAGAGAAAACGAAGGAAGACTTAAACGATGTGCTTAAAAAGACAGAAGATTTTCAGAAGAAGGTTGAAAAATTGAAGAAAGAAACAATGAATTCTAAATCTTCAGATTGGAATAAAATGAATCAAGTAAATCAATTGCAAGAAGAGCAAAAGGATTTAATTGAAAAATTACAAGACATCAACGAGCAAATGAATCAAAGCACGCAAGAGAAAAATCAATTATCTGAAATGGATAAACAGCTCTTAGAGAAACAAGAAATGATTGAAAAATTGCTTGAGGAATTAATGGATGATGAATTAAAAAAACTATTAGAGGATTTAGAAAAATTGCTTGAGAAAAATGATAAGCAAGAATTAAAAGAAAAAATGGAGCAATTAGATCAGTCTGCAGAAGATATGAAAAAGCAGTTAGATCGAAGTTTGGAAATGTTAAAACGTTTGCAGGTTAATGAAAAAATTGACGATATTGAAAAGGAACTAAAAGATTTAGCGAAAGAGCAAGAAGAATTAAAGAAGGATATCGAAAATAAAAAAATTGATAAAGAAGAATCAATAAAGAAACAGGACGAATTAAATAAGAAATTTGATGATTTAAAGAAGGATTTAAACGATTTAAAGGACTTAAATAAGGAATTGAGTAATCCAATGGAATTAGGTGACACAAAGGAGCAAGAGGATCAAATTTCGAATGATATGCAAGATTCTAAAGAAAGTCTAGGAGGAGGGAAGGATAAAAAAGCTGGAGAGAAACAACAATCTGCAGCTGATGAAATGAAGAAAATGGCTGACCAATTGGATAAGAAACAAAAAGATGCTAATAAGAAACAAGAAGAAGAAGATATTGATTCTTTACGTGCAATTCTTGAAAGTTTGATGATTTTAAGTTTTGATCAAGAGGAAAATATGAATCGTTTTGCTAGAGTTAATATGAATGATCCTTCTTATATCAAATTAGGAAAACGTCAGCGTCGTATAATTGATGACACTAAAATTGTAAAGGATAGTTTGCTGGCATTAGCTAAACGTCAACCTAAAATTGCTTCTTTTGTTGATAAGGAATTAAATACAATTGAATCAAATCACAAGAAGAGTATCGAAGCAATTGACGATCATAAAAAGAAGGAATTAAATAAATATCAACAGGTAGTGATGACTTCTTATAATAATTTGGCCTTATTATTAAATGAAGCTTTGCAATCTATGCAATCTCAAATGCAATCTGAAATGGAAGGCAGTGGGAGTTGTAGTAAACCGGGTAAAGGACGTCCTAAGTCAGGTTCTCAAATGAATAACCAAGATATGAAGGAAATGCTGAAAAAGCAATTGGAACAAATGCAGAAAGGTCCAAACCCTGGAGGTGATAAACAGGCTGACAAGCCTGTAGATAAGCCAGGTGACAAGCCGGGTTCAAAACCAGGTAATTCTGGTCAAAGTATGCTTGGTTTAGGAAATAAAGAAATTGCGAAAATGGCAGCTGAGCAAACAGCAATTCGTCAAAAATTGGAACAAATGCGTAATGAATTAAATAAAGAGGGAAAAGGTTTAGGTAATAAATTGAATCCTTTGATTAAAGAACTCGAGGAGCAAGAGCGCAGTTTAATTAATAAATCTATTAATAGAGAAACAATAAACCGTCAGCGCGATATTTTAACACGTCTTTTAGAAAGTGAAAAGGCCTTATTAGAGAGAGGTTTTGAGGAAAAAAGAGAATCAAAATCAGGAAAAGATTTAAATAATGGTAACAAAATTGTATTTGATGAGTATAACAAGGAAAAATTGAAGCAAGTTGAATTATTGCGTTCGATTGATCCGAATTATAGAAAGTATTTTAAGGATAAAGCGAATCAATATTTCAATCAGAATTAGTTAATATTTATAACTATTATGAAAGAAGGATTTACAATTATTGAACATTTACAATTACCATCTGATGCTAGTTCCATAGTTGAAGTTGAAAATTTGATTGATAAAGTTTGTACAAACTTGGGTGTTCAAGAAGATGCTTATGGTAATGTTTTAATAGCTGTTACGGAAGCTGTAAACAATGCAATACATCATGGTAACGGTACAAATGCTAAATTAATTGTTGATGTAGCAGTAGGAGATAAAGATTCTGAATTTTGTTTTCGTATTAAAGATGAAGGTGTAGGTTTTGATTTTAATTCTTTACCAGATCCTACAGCTCCTGAAAATCTTTTAAAGGAAAGTGGAAGGGGAATCTTTCTGATGCGAAATCTAGCTGATGAAGTAGAGTTTGATGGTGTTGGAAATAGTGTAAATATATATTTTTCTAAATGATTGAATTTGAATTTATAGATATAGAAATTCCGGAATTCAAACCGGAATTTTTTGTTTCAAGTCTTTCGGATTTGATTGTATCTGAAGGTTTTTCTGAAGGCGATATAACTGTAGTTTTTGTTACAGATGAGTATTTATTAGATATGAATAAGACTCACTTGGATCATGATTATTACACGGATATTATAACTTTTGATTATACAGAATCAAATTTCATTTCTGGAGATTTATTTATTTCGTATGATAGAGTTCTTGAAAACGCAAGAGATTTTAATGTAAGTTCTTTTAATGAATTAAGCCGTGTTGTTTTTCACGGTGTTCTACATTTGTGCGGGTATAAAGATAAATCCGAAGAGGATGAAAAATTAATGAGAGCAAAAGAGGCGTTTTATTTAGAGAAATATGTTTCACGTGAAACACTTTCGTAGATAAGCACTAATTTTGTTTCACGTGAAACACGAAATATGTTAAAAAAATACGATGTAATTGTTGTTGGTGCAGGTCATGCTGGTTGTGAAGCTGCAAATGCTGCTGCTAAAATGGGTAGTAGTGTGTTGTTGTTGACAATGAATATGAATACAATTGCCCAAATGAGTTGCAATCCAGCGATGGGAGGTGTTGCAAAAGGTCAAATTGTTCGAGAAATTGACGCTCTTGGAGGTGGTTCTGGAATTGTGAGTGATAAAAGTGCGATACAATTCAGAATGCTGAATATGTCAAAAGGTCCAGCGATGTGGTCTCCACGCACCCAAAACGATCGTATGTTGTTTGCAGCTGAATGGCGTTATTTATTGGAACAAAATCCGAATGTTGATTTTTGGCAAGACATGTGCACAGGAATTATCGTTGAAGGAAATAAGGTTGTTGGTGTTAAAACAAGCATTGGAATGCCAATTTATGCTACTTCTGTTATTTTGACAAATGGTACATTTTTAAATGGTTTAATTCATTTGGGAGAAAAACAGTTTGGAGGAGGAAGAGCAGCAGAAAGAGCATCAACTGGAATAACAGAAGATTTAATCGAACTTGGTTTTGAAGCTGGAAGAATGAAGACAGGTACGCCACCACGTGTTGATGGACGTTCTTTGGATTATTCTAAGATGGAAGAACAAGCGGGTGATGAAAATCCTTCTAAGTTTAGTTACGGTAATACAGAAGCTCTAAAAAGACAATTAGCTTGTCATATTTCTTATACAAATCCTCAAACGCACGAATTGTTACGTACAGGTTTTGATCGTTCTCCGATGTTTAACGGTTCTATAAAAAGTACAGGACCTAGGTATTGCCCAAGTATTGAAGATAAAATCAATCGTTTTGCTGAAAGAGATAGACATCAAATTTTTGTTGAACCTGAAGGTTGGAATACAGTTGAAATTTATGTGAATGGTTTCAGTACTTCTTTACCCGAGGAGGTTCAATATGCAGCAATGAAAACAATTCCAGGATTTGAGAATGTCAAAATGTTCCGTCCGGGATATGCAATAGAATATGATTACTTTCCCCCAACACAATTAAAACATACGCTAGAAACAAAAATAATTGAGAATCTATATTTCGCTGGACAAATCAATGGAACAACGGGATATGAAGAGGCAGGCTGTCAAGGTTTAATGGCTGGAATTAACGCGCATTTAAAAAACAACGAAAAAGAAGTATTTATTCTTAACAGAAATGAAGCTTACATTGGTGTTTTAATTGATGATTTAATTACCAAAGGAACGAAGGAACCTTATCGTATGTTTACCAGTAGGGCAGAGTACCGTATTTTATTGCGTCAAGATAATGCTGATATTCGCTTGACACCATTGGCTCATTCAATAGGAATTGCAAGCGATGAAGAATTGGAACGCGTAAACAAGAAGATTCAGGGAACAGAAACGTTGAAAAAACAGTTTCGTCAAATTGGTATTACACCAGAACAAATCAATCCTATTTTAACAGAAAAGGAATCATCGTTAATAACCCAACAAGTTAAACTTACAAGCATCATTACGCGTCCGCATATTTCACTTGAAGATATTTTGAATGTTTCTCCTGATGCTAAAGCAGCAGCAGATGCAATGGAATTAATGCATCCAGAGATTGTTTCGCAAACAGAGATTCAGTTGAAATACGAAGGATACATTGAACGTGAAGAAGAACAAGCCGCAAAACTTTCAAGATTAGAGGAGGTAAAAATTCCAAAAGATATTGATTACCGACAATTAAAAAGTTTGAGTTCTGAAGCAGTTGAAAAACTCACAAAAATTCAACCTGCAACAATTGGACAAGCTTCACGAATTTCTGGTGTCACTCCAAGTGATGTTTCTATACTTTTGATCTATTTAGGAAGATAAAATCGCATTTTTAGACGTTTTAAGCGTGTTTTAATGTTGTTAATATAGAAACACCTTGTTTTATTATAGATATGTTCAGAGAATTGAATTATGGAAGCGTGTTTTTTAGTGTTTTATAATTATAAACTATAATTTTATTTTTATAATAGAAAACATTTATAGAAACTAATTTTAGTGTTCAGCACGAACTAAAAAATATTACTTCCAATCAAATTGTAAATTCACAGTTGCAATTATGTTTTTAACAAAACTGTTTAAGTTGGCTTGAAAATCTAAAATCAATTACATGTTTATAAGTTACTTACTTAGGGTCTGCTGAAAAAGTCAGACCTCGAAGAAGAGGCGAAGCCAAATGAGCCAGATTTTAGACGCAGTCAATGAAGATGTATATTAATACTTCGATTTACCTTCGGTGCTACTCCGTGGTGACTGCAACGAAGAAGATGGTTTATTTGCTTTCAGCGCTACTTCGTGGTCTGGCTAACAAAATAACATCATCTTTGATGCAAGGAAATTTCTAAAAACAACTAAAAAACCTTGCATCTAAGAGAATATGTATCACCTAAACACAAGGTAAAATAAAGGTTTTGTGTTTTTCAGCAGACCCTACTTAAATGAATTAGTAATTGATTAAACAAAACTTTTTTCCAGTTTTTTAACGAAGATTATTTTGTAGTCTCATAGTTGGTGACAAATGTCAACTTTAAAATTTATGAATTATAGAAACTATTTTTTAAGAGATTCATTACTATGTTCGGAAGGACTTGCTTTATAAGGGTTTTGCGAAAATGCGAAGCATTTTCGCCATCAACTTTAACCCATGAGTCATTCCGACCAAAAGGGAGGAATCATTATCGATATTGTTTAAATCAAAGTAGAAAACTCAAATTGAGTTCGTTTCAAACAATTTTTTGGAAACAAGCAGATATCTAAAATCAATTACATTCCTAACAATGTTTTAAAATCTGGATAATCATTAAACACATTTGGATTTACCGCTCTTGCTCTTTTTATCATTTCGTCTCTCTTGGTAGATTTACCCGTTTTTTGGTAGAAATAAGCCAAGAACAAACAAGTAACTTCATTTTCATCATAACTTAAAGATTTCTCAAAAAGCTCAATAGTTTTTGAATCGTTACCGTATTGTGTAGATTCGGAAGCATAGAAATTATAAACTTGTCCACATGCTTTTCGAATATTAGGATCGTTCGGATAAAGCGCTATTAAAGAGTCAGCTTTTTCTTTTGCTTCATTTGTTTTTTCCTGTTGAATAAGTGTAATGATATAATTTTTGTGGCATTCAAAATCTGTTTGCATTCTTTCCATACAAAACAAATAGGTCTTTTCAGCTTCTTCGTAATCTGATCTTTTGAAATGAAAGGAGCCTATTTCAATCCAAGCCTCTTTTGCAAAGTTTTTCATTTGTAAACTATCAAAGAAAAGGGCTTGTTTTTCCATTTTTTTCACAAAAGAGCTATTTCCAGAGGATAAACCTTTTTTTGCCTCAGTGTATAAATTTTGATTTTCTTCCATCAAGTAAACGTTGGATTTTTGTGGCAATAATGTAGGGTCTTTTGTTTCTAAACAACTTATCCAACGCTCGAAATCAGGAAAATAGGCTTCAAGTTCATTTTTGTCCAATTCTTTTTTCAAAAACGCAACTGCTTTCGCGGCTTCTTCCCAATTCATTGTGTGCATTGCAGCTTCAAAAAGTCGGAGAGAAGCGTCTTTTTGAAATTTGTTGTCATTTTTAAGGTAGGTGTTCAAATATGAAATAGTTAAATCATAATTACCAATTTTAAAGGCAGAAACACCTGCATTGAAAGGATAATTTGTGAACCATTTTTTAGCTTGAGGTAGTTCACCATATTTCTGCATAAATTCAGTTAAGACAGCATCTGCTTTGGCAAAATCATACATCATAAAGAGCAATGCGCGCATATAGCCAACATAATATTCATCTGAATCAAATTCATTTTGAACTGCATTTTCATATAGTTTTAAAATTTGAATTTTACTTAGTGAATCTTGTGTTTTTTCGTGAATTTCTCGCTTACTTTCAGCAAGTTCGTAATACAATTGACCTGTAAGAATCTTAGGTATTTTACCTTCGTAATTAGCAAGGAAAGAAATAACAGCTGTAGTATCTTGTTTCTTTGCCAGTTTGTCGATTTTTAGGTATTCATTGTAAGTGTTAGAATTCTCCAAATAAATCTCCAACAAGGCGATTTCGTATTTGGTTATCAAACGGTCGGTGTAATCACTAAATGTTATTGTTTCTAATCCTTTTCTTGCAAATTTTAAGATACCCTCTTTCAGTGTTTTACTGTCTAATAAACCATTTGTTTTTTCGTTGTAATGTTTAAAAACGGTTGCAAATAGTTTATCATCTATAATACCGTTATCCACAGCAATTTGAATAAGGTTTATTTGGGTTAAATAGCTTAATTTATTCTGTTTGTAAATCCATTCGAGCCATCTTTGATTGCGCGTATCTTTTGGGTGCTTGCTAATTAAATCCGTTAAGACTTGCGTCATGTACTCTATTTCAACATTGTTTCTATATTTCTGATCAATCTCGGAAGCCATTAAACTAGCAAATGCAAATTTTTCATCAATAGTTGCAGTATTTAAAAACGCATTAAAATTATACTTTATCAGGTCGAAATCTTTTGCTTGAGGAGTCGAGGGTCTCAAAGCAATGTGATTTGGATTGCTCACAGGATTATCTACTTTTTCTTTGCTTAATTTCTGTTTTGCAAGATTTACTTCTTCGTAATAAATTCTATCTTTTTCATCTTTAAGTTCAATCAACATTCTTCCGTTAAAATCAATTGCCTTTCCGCCCTTAGATTCATTATAATCAAGAGGTTTATCAAATGCTTTTTTATTGTTTATGTCGTATAAAACATAAGTCCAAACCGTTTCTTTTTTGTCCACAACGTTTTTACGTAAAATAGCATACTCATTGAAACAAAAAGAAAGACGTTCGAAACCAGGAATTACTTCAAGGCTATCTTTAGATAAATCAAGAAATTTAACAGGATTAAATCCATTCGTTTCCATGAACCAAAGATTTTTTTCAGGGTAGATGTACAAGCTAAACACCCCAAATTGTGGAACATTAGCCAACGTAATTGTCTTTTTTATTTTTTTAGTTTCAATGTCAATAATGAATAAATAATAGGGAAGAACACTTGTGTTTTTTGCATAAATATTCTCCCAATCTGGATGAAAAAAAACATAAAGCTGATTGTTTTTCGGATGAATATAGCTGTAAGCCTTAATCTTTTCAGTAGAAACTCCTGGAATGATTCTTTGTTCAATAATTTTTCCTTCTTTCGTTCCAATTCTCAAATTAATTCGGTCTTTTTCCAAATTTTCAGTCCAAATGTAAAGGTCGTTTTCAGATGAATTATAAACTAAAGCACCAGAAAAACGAGGGGTTTGAGTTTGTGCTGAAAATGAAAAGCAAATAAATAATAGTAATGCAATAAAATTTGAAGATAGCGTAATCTTCATTGGAAATCCTGATACGGCTGTTTTCATTTATGTAGGTTTGTGCCAAATATAATTAGAACTTAAAAAAGATGAATACGAAAATTTACGTATTACAGTTTTTAACTAAAGCGTTATGTTTTATTAAAGTATAGAAAATCAAGGTTTAATCAATTTAAGCTATTTTAATAAATTAAAAATGTGTTTTTCAACTTATGAATAACTCATTTAAAAGTCAAAGAAATAAAGAACAAAATCTTATGCGTATTCAATCTAATTCCGAGGTTACTTGTTTTCTTTTCAACAAAAAAAAGCTACTTTTAGCACCTAATCTATTCAATATGACTTATTTTTTACTTTTTTCTAAAAAGGCTTATTTCCACCTTGCGTTTTTATTTTTATTACCTTTTATCGGAAATTCGCAATTAATGATTACTGAAATAATGTACAATCCACCTGAGTCTGGAACTGATAGTTTGGAATATATTGAGGTTTATAACGCTGGCCCTAACGCTGTTGACTTGAATGGGTATAATTTAGTTTTCGGAAATACAGTTAGATACACTTTTAATACGCAATACAATTTAGCGAACGGATCCACAGTTGTTTTTGCTGTAAATGCCGGTGCGGTTATGAGAAACTTTGATTTGACTTTTATGCCAATTCAATGGAATGCATCTGGACTTAGCAACAGCGGTACAACAGTCGTTTTTAGAGATCTTGACAACGACACTTTGGATTTGGTTACTTATGCAAACAGTTGGATTACTTCTACAAACGGACAAGGGCATTCTTTGAATTTTTGCCCCACTCCAATTGATAACAATGTTTCTTCTAGCTGGTTTGCAAGTGAAGACTCAACAGGAAGAATTATAAATACCAAAGAATTAATTGGCTCGCCTGGAGTTGTTGAATGCTTAACACCTGAAATTTACAATGTCACTGGCGGCGGAGCATTTTGTGTGGGAGGTCAAGGATTATCGATTGGTTTAAGTAACTCAGAAACAGGTGTTACTTATCAATTGAAACTAAACGGAAACAACGTTGGAACGCCTGTCAATGGTACAGGTTCAGCAATAAATTTTGGACTTCAAACAAGTGTTGGAACTTACACGGTAATAGGCACTTTAAATGGAGTAGATGAAACAATGAACGGCTCTGTTTCAATAACTATTTTACCTGTTTTAGGAAATGGAACAACGCAAGCGGCTTGTGGATCTTACACGTGGAATGGTACAAATTATACAACGAGTGGCACTTACACACATGCGAATAGCCAATGCAACGTAGACACATTGTATTTAACAATTACTCCGTTAGGAGGAGAAGTTGAAAATCAATATGCTTGTGGTTCATTCTTTTGGAATGGTGCAACTTACACATCAAGTGGAACTTATACGCACGTAAATAGTGTTTGTGATGTTGATACATTGAACTTGTTTTTAACGCCAATTGTTGGTTTTGGAACAACGCAAGCAGCTTGTGGATCTTATACTTGGAACGGTGCAACTTATACATCAAGTGGAACTTACATACATGCAAATAGTCCGTGCAATATTGATTCTTTATACTTAACAATTACACCAATAACAGGAAATAGCACAACACAAGAAGCATGTGATTCGTTCGCTTGGAATGGTAGCTATTACACAGCGAGCGGAACTTACACCTATTTGAATAGCGTATGCGATGTTGACACATTGTATTTAACAATTTCACAAACAGCAGGTGGTTCAACAACGCAAGCAGCTTGTGGTTCTTTCTTGTGGAACGGAACAAACTATACAACAAGCGGAACTTACACGTATGCAAACAGCTTATGTGACGTTGACACTTTATTTTTAACCATCACAACAATTGATACAACGATTACTCTTGGTTCAAATGTATTGACAGCCAACCAGTCGAATGCAGTTTATCAATGGTATGACTGTTCATCAAACTCAATTATTAACGATGCAACTAATCAAGAATTTTATCCTTCAATTTCAAGTTTTTATTCTGTGGTAATTGAAAGAAATTCTTGTGTTGACACCTCTGCTTGTGTTGAAATTATGCTTTGGGGAATAGATGAATTATATGAATCAACAATGCAAATTGCTCCGAACCCAGCAAGTGATTATGTACAATTTACAACAAACGAGTTGTTTGATTTCACTAAAATTGAATTAATAGATTTTACCGGAAAAACGATTTTAAATTGTTCAACAGAAGAAGTTAACCAACAAAAAATAAATGTTACTTCCTTAAATTCAGGAGTTTATTTAATTCGATTCAGTACAGATTCAACACAAATAATCAAAAAGGTAATCATTGAATAATTCAATGTAACGCTAAGGAAATGCTATCTCAATGGGGTAGCATTTTTTTATTTCTTAAGTTTACTTTCAATAGTCCACGCGATAACATAGAAGGACTAAACCGAAGCGCAACGCAGTGAAGGTTCGGCTTTAGTCTATTGTTGACAGATGCTTTCGCTAGCCCTACTTTGTGT
>VEQH01000058.1 GCA_018883325.1 Flavobacteriales bacterium
TGAATCAACTAAAAAATGGACTATGCCAATTAGGGACTGGGGAATAATTTATGGGCAATTTTTAATTATTTTTGAAGATAGAATCAATAACTAAAAAACTAGTTTACACACTTTGTGGGATAGTGTCAACAGAATCTTAAATTTGTTTTTAATAAACGGTAAAGTCAACCTCGCTTTTTTATTTCACTTTCTGTAATGGATTAACCTTCTCCTAGTAATAAAGTTCCTGAACCGATGTCAAAGCATTTTTGAAACCTTGAGTAACAGAGAATTAAAATGTCGTAAAACAAAAACGAGAATGATGCTTTCGCTTTCATTCTCGTTTTGTATGTGACCTTGTTAGGATTCAAACCTAAAACCTCCTGAGCCGTAATCAGGTGCGCTATTCAGTTGCGCCACAAGGCCATTTGAGAGTGCAAAGATAGATAATTTCGTGTTATCTTTTATGAATCATTGAAAATATTTTAGAAATTAATTTAATGTATTGAAATTCAATTATTTATTATGTTGAGGTAGTTTATTTCTGAATTAAATTAGGTCAAATGGTTCAAAATAATTCTTATTTGTATCAAATCTGAACACTCTTGAATAATGAAATTTCAACACCTTCGATTGATAAATTATCAAATCCTTGATTTAATTCTATTTGCTTTTTATCGATTCCATTAATTTTGGAAGAGAAGAAAAACATTTTGTCATGATTTTTAACAAGTCTTGAGTTTTTAATATAGAATTCGGTTTCCCCATAAAGTGAATCTAAGTCATTAAATGTACTTTTTCCAACAATGATCCCTTTGTCTGTTTTGTAGTTGTTTAATCCCCAGATTTTTATTGAGTAAAGCAAATTAAATCTAAATATAAAGCTAATCCCTTTTCGTTTTAATTCGTATTTTTTAATGACGTTAAGTTTCTTAAACTTTGATTTAATTTTCAAACAACGACCATCTTTGGTTTTAAGATAAGTATATGTTCGTTTAAAATAAATCTTTTTACTTGTTTTACCTTTAGGAAAATTGCTTTTTATGGTTTTAAAATTCGATTGATTTATTATACAATTTCCAACCCCTTTATTTGTAATTAGTTGATCATTATTGTAAATATTTGCTGATAGTTTAACAAAAGAAGACAAAAAGATTAAAAAAATAGAAATCCTCATACTCTCGTGAATTTAGTTAAATTATTTCAAAATAATCTAAAACACCGCTCAGTAATTTTCAAAAAAAAATGCCCAATCCCTTAAAGATTGAGCATTGTTATAAAGTATTTTTTATTTCTTACAAAATCAACATCGCGTCGCCGTAAGAATAAAAACGGTATTTCTCTTTGATTGCTTCGTGGTATGCTTGCATCATTAATTCGTGACCACAAAATGCTGAAATCATCATTAACAATGTAGAAAGCGGTGTGTGGAAATTTGTAATCAAACTATCAGCAATACTAAAATCATAAGGAGGGAAAATGAATTTGTTTGTCCAACCGTCAAATGGTTTCAATAAACCTTCAGTAGAAACAGAAGTTTCAATTCCGCGCATACATGTTGTACCAACTGCACAAACACGTTTTTTATTCAATTTCGCTTCGTTAACAATTTCGGCACATTTTTCTGGAATGATTAATTGTTCAGAATCCATTTTGTGCTTCGTCAAATCTTCAACTTCAACTGTACGGAAAGTTCCAAGTCCAACGTGAAGAGTTAATTCAGCAAAATTTACACCTTTCAATTCCAATCTTTTCATCAATTGACGTGAGAAATGCAAACCAGCAGTTGGAGCCGCAACTGCACCTTCAACACTTGCGAAAATTGTTTGGTAGCGTTCTTCGTCTTCAGGTTCAACTTCGCGTTTGATATATTTTGGAATCGGAGTTTCTCCCAATTCTGTAATTTTTGCTTTAAATTCTTCGTAAGGGCCGTCAAATAAGAAACGTAAAGTACGACCACGAGAAGTAGTGTTGTCAATAACCTCTGCTACTAATGAATCATCGTCGCCGAAATACAATTTGTTTCCAATTCTGATTTTTCTTGCAGGATCAACAAGTACATCCCACAATAAGCTTTCGCGGTTCAATTCTCTCAATAAGAAAACTTCGATTTTTGCACCCGTTTTTTCTTTATTTCCATACATTCTTGCAGGGAAAACACGCGTATTATTCATAATCATTACGTCCCCATCAGAGAAATAATTAATCATGTCCTTGAAAAGTTTGTGTTCTATTTTCCCCGTATCTCTGTGAATTACCATTAGTCGGGAATCGTCGCGATTATCGGTTGGATAGTTAGCAATTAATTCTTCTGGAAGGTCGAAGCTGAACTCCGATAATTTCATTTTACTCATAAGTGAACTGTATTTCTTTTTAAAAAAGTTCTGCAAAGATACAACATCGACACCCCCCTTGTCAAGTGTTTTGGCATTTAATTGCGAAAAGTCTTTGATTATCAGTAGAAATTGTGAAAGGAAATAGCTTTATTCAAGAATTTGTTTTGTGCGAAAAATGAAAATAATCGAGAATAAATTATTATGTTTAAAGAAAAATTTATCCCTTTAATTTATGTTCAAATCATCAACCTCTACACTCAATTATTTTGCCCTTAATGTATTTACATTTTGTTTGTTTTCATTTCAATCCTTCGCTCAGAAAAAGGATGTAATTCCAACTGATGTTGCGCAAATAAGTCCTGCACCATATGATTATTCGCAGCAGAAAATCTACAAAGGTTTGAATATGAAATCGTATTACCTCACCATGCGCGACGGCGTAAAAATCGCAATAGATGTTTATCTTCCAAAAGGTTTGGAAAATGGCAAGAAAATTCCAGCGATTTTACATCAAACGCGTTATTGGCGATCTCCCGAATTGCGTTTTCCGTTTAAGTTGTTCTCTGACGGATTAATTGGTACAATGGGAAAAGCGATTAAAGAATTTGTTTATGCGGGTTATGCCATTGTGAATGTTGATGCACGAGGCTCAGGTGCTTCTTTTGGAAGTCGTCCGCATCCTTGGCACGATAACGAAACAAAAGATGGAGCTGAAATTGTTGATTGGATTATCAAGCAAGAATGGAGCAATCAAAAAGTTGGAAGTATTGGTGCTTCTTATAGCGGAACCACTGCTAATTTTTTATTAGTCAATCAACATCCGAATGTGGTTGCGATTATTGATTTATACAGTTTGTTTGATGTTTTTCGCGATATTTCGTTTCCAGGAGGAATTTTCCATCGTCATTTCGTTAACAAATGGGGACTATACAATTCAAAACTAGACAACGATGAATTTCCTAGAAAAGGATTTGTACCCAAATTATTATTGAAAGGTGTAAAGCGTGTTAGAACTAAAAATAGAAGAGCAACCTTTAAAGCTGCAATTAAGGATCACGCGGCCAATCAAAGTGTGAGTAAAACTTCAGTTGGAGTGCAATTTAGAGATGATACACCTAAAAGTGGAGCTGCAAAAAATGGTGATGTTTTCTCTCCGCACAGTTATATTGACAAAATTAACGGTTCAGGAGCAGCCATTTATTTATATTCGGGTTGGTTTGATGGTTCATATCAGTATGCTACTATTCGCAAATTTTTGAATTACAATAATCCCAACAATAAACTTACAATCGGACCTTGGGAACATGGTGGAAACTACAATTGCTCGCCTACAAATCCTAGTGATGCAGGTTTCAATCATGTGGCAGAGTTTATGAAATTTTTCGACTATCACTTGAAAGGAATGAAAAACGGCTTGTATGACGAGCCAAAAATCCACTATTTCACGATGTCGGAAGAAAAATGGAAAAGTTCAGACGTTTGGCCGCCAGATGCTAAACAACAAACGTTCTATTTCGGCGAAAAGAATGCGTTACAGCAAGCAAGTCCATTAGTGAAAGATGCGTTTGATACCTATGTTGTTGACACGACAGTAAGCACAGGTAGAAATTCACGTTGGATTTCAGTTATTGGTGAATTAAAAACGCCTCATGTTTATCCCGATAGAACAGAGCGCGACACGAAATTATTAGTGTATGAAAGTGCACCTGTAGAAGCACCGATGGAAATTACAGGTCACCCAATGGTGGAATTATACATCAATAGTACAAGTCCAGATGGGAATTTCCATGTTTACTTAGAAGAAGTTGATGAAACGGGTAGAGTTTACTATATCACCGAAGGCTTGATGCGTGGAATCCATGGTATTTCTGAAAACAAAGAAAGTCCTTACAAGGATTTGATTCCTTACAGAAGTTACAAGCGTGAAGATTCAAAACCTTTAGATGTTAATGGAGTAAATAAGCTCTATTTTGATTTGTTGCCAACTTCATATATGGTTCCCAAAGGTCATAAAATCAGAGTTAGTTTGGCTGGAGCAGACCAAGACCAATTTGCTGTGATGTATAAAAGTATTCCAACTTGGAAAGTTTACCATAGTGAGGAATTTCCTTCAAAAATAATATTGCCAGTTAAGGTTAAGTAGTCCAATATCGATGAGATAATTATTCAATTAACACATTACCTCATTTGGAATTCATTCCTTAACTTTACATTTAATTTACTCAATATGTCCAAAATAACTGATTTTTCGCAATTGGATTTAAGGAAACAATATACTTACGCTGACTATTTAACATGGACTTTCGACGAGCGCATTGAACTTATCAAAGGTTGGATTCACAAAATGAGTCCTGCTCCGAAAAGGAAGCATCAAGAGGTATCTTTAAACTTGACCTTAGTTTTGGCTTCCTACTTTAAGAAATGTGGATGTAAAATTTACGAGGCACCTTTTGACGTGCGACTTAAAAAGAATAAAGGAAGTGATAGCGAAGTAAATACTGTTGTGCAACCTGATATTTCAATTTTTTGTGACTTAAGCAAACTCGACGACCGTGGTGCAATTGATGCCCCAGATTTGGTGGTAGAAATTACCTCTGATAGTACAATGAAAAAGGATTACAACGAAAAGTTTAATCTATATGAAGAAAATGGAGTTCAAGAATATTGGATTGTGAATCCCGATTCGAAGAGTATGGAGATTTTTTCCAAAGTAGGAATGCAATTTGAGTCAGTTGGTGTGTTTAACATCAATGAAGGTATAACCGAAGTTAATTCTGTACTATTTCCTGATTTACAGGTTAATCTTTTGAGTGTTTTTAAGGATTAGTATTAAGTTTTTCACAAAAGGTATTTTAATACAATAAAAAAATCCGTAAGGTCTCAACTTACGGATTTCTCTCTAAAACTTATGAAAAACTATAACTACTTATTCTCTCACAATAAGCTTCTTTGAGTGGGCTTTTATTCCTCACTAATTTCTGGTAATTTTAACTTTTCAGCTAAAATCAATAATGGTTCTTTTTGGTCGTTGTAAACACTAAATGTCGAAAATGAAGTAGAGCGGTCTGGAGTTGATTTATAAATGTTGTAAACATCATATTTGAAAGGCATCTCCTCTTTCGCGCTGAACATCAATGAATAATTCACAATTTTATCATTGTCATCTGTTTGGTCATGAACAACTGGACTTGAGTCGAATTGGTCAATTTTAAAAGTGTAAATTTTCAATTCATCCAATTTGCCTAAATTACCTGCTGTTTGCCAAGTCGAATAAAAGGTAATAGTGTATTCACCTTTTTGTTCAGAAAGAAAATATTCTGTTTTTTTTGTAAGCTTAGTTGGGTCTTCCCAATCGTAATCAAGTTTAGATCCTATTTTTTCGCCCTTAATAATCATTTCCTTGCCATCTCTAAACGTGATTTTTGCTTGAGCAAATGAAACAAGGCTAAAAACAATAAGTAATAATGTAAAACAAATCTTCATAGAATATTTTATTGCGAATCTAAAATAAAGCCTTGAAAATTTTGAAGAAAGTTTGTGAAAGGGCTGTTTTATATTGTGAAATGCCAATTTGGGTGAATGTAGCCTAAAAATTATGACTTAAATCAGTAAAAATACTCGAAGACAATCAGCTTTTAAATTGATTGAAAGTCATTTTTTTCAGCAGTTGATTCAAAGAAATTTGTCAGATAAAATTAATCGCTATGAATACTCAAAATTTGACAAATGACATGGAATTCAATCGTTTTGGTTGGATCGCAATTATTTTACTTGTGGTAGGTTGTTTAGGTGGACTTACCGTTGGTATGGGAGCTATCGAAAACACAATTGCTTTGGTTGCAGTTGTAATTCCCACAATGATTACTTTAAGTTTGTTACTAGCTGTTTCTCCAATGAAATGGGTAATGACTTCAACGGCAATAGCAATTTCAGTTGATGTTATTCTATTAACCTACTATATAATAAGTTAAATTTCAAATTAAAATTGTTAGAAACGCTTTGAAGAAATTCAAGGCGTTTTTAGTTTTATGACAATTTAAAATCAGCTTTTATCTTGTTCCCATTTTCCAACAACTGAAGTAGCAATTGAATTTCCAAGTACGTTTGTCGCACTGCGGAACATATCGCAGAAATGATCGATTGGCAATATCAAAGCGATGCCTTCAATTGGAATATTAAACATTCCACAAGTTGCTGCAACTACCACTAAACTCGCTCTTGGAACACCTGCAATTCCTTTACTTGTAAGCATCAAAACAATTAACATCGTCATTTGTGTTCCGATATCCAATGGAATTCCATACGCTTGAGCGATAAATAAACTCGCAAATGTCATGTACATCATACTTCCGTCCAGATTGAATGAATAACCCAAAGGCAGCATGAATGAAACGATTTTATCCTTGATTCCAAAACGCTCTAATTCTTCAGTTAATTTAGGAAAAACAGCCTCGCTACTTGTCGTGCCAAACGCAATTACCAATGGGCTAACAATTCGTTGCAATAAGGTTTTCAATCGTTTTCCCAAGAACAAATATCCTACGATTAATAACACAACCCAAAGCGATGCAATACCAACCAAAAACGAAGTAAAAAATTTAGTGTAAGTCAGCATTAATTCAGACACATCTTTAACAGCGAAAACACCCGCAATTGCTCCAAAAACACCAATTGGAGCAAATTTCATTACATAATTCACCATTTTCAAAATGATGTGAGAGAACTTATCAAGTGCATTGATAACAGGTTTTGCATTGTCGCCAATTGAAGCAGCTGCTAAACCAAAAAAGATTGAAAAGATTACAATTTGTAGGATTTCATTCATTGCCATTGCTTCAAAAATTGACTTTGGAATGATATGCTCCACGAAATTTTGAATTGAAAATGATTGCGTTTTTTCAGTCACTTCAGATGCGGCAGTTAAATCAACATCAGACAAGTTTAAGCCAACACCTGGTTTCAAAAGATTTACCCAAACTAAACCAATAACTAAAGAGATAAATGAAGCTGTAAAAAACCAAGCAAGTGCTTTTCCTCCAATTCTTCCAACTGCCTTAATATCACCTAGCTTAGCAATACCAACCACTAAAGTTGAAAACACCAACGGTGCAATAATCATTTGTACCAAACGAATGAAAATAGTAGCCAATAATTTTATGTTTGAGCTGAATTTTTGAGCCGCTTCCACATCGTAGTTGTTATGTATAATTGAACCCAAAATTGCTCCCGCCAACATGGCAACAAGAATAAAAACAGTTAATAAATTTCTTGGCTTTTTTTCAACGCTTTCGTTCGTGTGATGACTACTCATACTTATTAGTTAAATTTTTAATAATTCGTGAATTTAGAAAAAAGACTAAACATAGCAAGATTTCACGGGGAATTCAATTTGTACAAAACAATAGAATTAACTCAAAGTACTTTTGTTATATTTGAATCCCAAATCAAAAACATGGCAATTTCTCCTAAAGAATTAGAGTTCAATTTCAATGAAGATCAAATGCGTTTAAAAATTAGCGCATTGGAACAACAACTTGCAAAAATTTATGAAGGTGGTGGAAAAAAACGCATCGAAAAATTGCACCAAAGCGGTAAACTTACTGCTCGTGAGCGCATTGACTTGTTGTTAGACCCAAACTCAGAACGCGTTGAAATTGGCGCATTGGCTGGATATGGAATGTACAAAGAGCACGGAGGTTGTCCTTCGGGAGGCGTTGTTGTGGTTATTGGTTATGTAAAAGGAAAACAATGTATCGTTGTTGCAAATGACGCAACAGTAAAGGCGGGCGCTTGGTTTCCGATAACTGGCAAGAAAAATTTAAGAGCGCAAGAAATTGCGATGGAAAATAAATTGCCAATCATTTATTTGGTGGATTCTGCAGGTGTTTATTTACCAATGCAAGAAGATATTTTTCCAGATAAAGAGAATTTCGGTCGTATCTTTAGAAACAATGCCCAAATGAGTGCTATGGGAATTGTACAAATTGCAGCTGTTATGGGAAGTTGTGTGGCTGGTGGTGCTTATTTGCCTATCATGTCCGACGAATCATTAATTGTAAACGGAACTGGAACTATCTTTTTAGCAGGTTCGTATTTAGTGAAATCTGCCATTGGTGAAAGCATTGACAATGAGACTTTAGGTGGCGCAACAACACAAACTGAAATTTCTGGTGTGTGCGACTATAAAGTTGAAAACGACCAAGAATGTTTGAAAACGATTCGCGATTTAATTGGACGAATTGGACAAAAAGAAAATGCTGGTTTTGATAGAATTAAAGCAGAAGCACCACAAGTAGACATTAAAAATGTGTACGGAATTATGCCTGCTGACCGTTCAAAACCTTACAATACAAGAGAAATATTAAAATGTTTGGTTGACAATTCAGAATATACTGAATACAAACCAACTTACGGAAAATCAATTATTACGGCTTATGCACGCGTTGATGGATGGAGCGTTGGAATTGTAGTAAACAACCGAGAAATCGTTAAAAACGCAAAAGGAGAAATGCAATTTGGAGGTGTAATTTATTCTGATTCAGCGGATAAAGCAGCACGTTTCATTATGAATTGCAACCAAAAAAATATTCCACTAATTTTCTTACATGATGTGTCTGGCTTTATGGTTGGATCCAAAAGTGAGCAAGGTGGAATTATTAAAGATGGAGCAAAAATGGTGAATGCCATGGCAAATTCTGTGGTTCCAAAATTCTCAATTGTAATGGGGAATTCTTATGGTGCTGGAAATTATGCAATGTGTGGAAAAGCTTACGATCCACGTTTAATCGTAGGATGGCCAACTGCTGAAATCGCTGTAATGAGTGGTGCTGCAGCTGCAAAAACATTGTTGCAAATTGAAGTCGCAACTTTGAAAGGAAAAGGTGAAGAAATCACACCTGAGCGCGAAAAAGAATTGTACGACCATATCAAAAACCGATACGACGAGCAAATTTCACCGTATTACGCAGCAAGTCGTTTGTGGATTGATGCTATTATAGATCCTACAGAAACACGCAAAATTATTTCTATGGGAATCGAAATGGCAAACCACGCTCCGATTGAAAAAAGATACAATGTTGGTGTGATTCAAACGTAAAATTTGAGTTAAAAGTTAAGAGATGAATCGGTTACCTCACTTGAGGAAGTGACTAAGGAGTGTGAAAACTTTAGATTAGGTTCAGTTATTTTACGATTAGATTCGGTTTTACTTCAATTAAAACAAATGAAACAATTCATTATTCTTTGCATTAGCTTGCTTTTTTCGGTTTCAATTTATTCTCAATCGGATTCTGCTTTTATTCGAAAAGTTTACGACGAAGCACTTTTGAGAGGTAAAGCTTACGAAGATTTGCGACAGTTGTGTAAAGATATTGGTGCGCGTTTATCTGGTTCTGCGGAGGCACAAATGGCGGTTGAGTGGAGTGAGAAAAAAATGAAAGAATATGGTTTCGATAAAGTTTATTTGCAAGAAATCAAAGTACCACATTGGGAACGAGGAACCAAGGAAAGTGCATGGATTCGCACAAAATCAGGCAAATTAATTAAGTTACATTTATTAGCACTTGGAGGTTCAATTGGAACTGATGGTTTGATGCAAGGAGAAGTTGTTGAATTTAAGACAATTGACGATTTAAAGAAAGCAACTGAAAATCAAGTAAAAGGAAAGATTGTCTTTTTAAATCAAGAAATGGATGCTGCACAAATCCAAACGTTTAAAGCTTATGGAGCTTGTTACGCAATTCGTGGAAATGGAGCAGTTGAAGCAGGAAAGTTGGGGGCAAAAGCAGTAGTAATTCGTTCTTTGGGCTTGCCTTTAGACGATCATCCACACACTGGCTCGATGCACTATGAAGCGAATGTTGCACGAATTCCAGCTGGTGCTTTGGCAACAAAAGATGCTCAATTACTTTCAGAAGAATTGAAAAATGGAAAAGCAGAGTTGGTTTTAGAAATGGATTGTCGTGTATTTCCAGATGCTACTTCTTACAACGTAATTGGTGAAATGACGGGTTCAAAATTCGCAAATGAAATCATCACTTTCGGTGGACATTTGGATTCTTGGGACACAGGCGAAGGTGCACACGATGATGGTGCTGGTGTCATTCATTGTTTGGAAGCTTTAAGAATTTTGAAAACAATGAATTATAAACCAATTCATACATTGCGAGTTGTGTTTTTCATGAATGAGGAAAATGGAAATATGGGTGGAAAATCCTACGCAGCTTGGGTTAAAGAGAAAGGGGAGAAGCACATTGCAGCCATAGAAAGTGACCGAGGTGGATTTGCGCCAAGAGGTTTTACATGCGATGGAAACGACAAACAAGTTGCATTTTTAAAATCGTTTGCGCCATTGTTTAAAGAGTATGATTTACATATTTTTGAAAAAGGCTACGGTGGTGTCGATATTGGCCCACTAAAAGATTCTTTCCCGGGAATTCCTTGTTTTGGTTTCGTTCCCGATTCTCAGCGTTATTTTGATTTTCACCATGCGCCAAGTGATGTGTTTGAAAGTGTAAATAAACGAGAATTAGAACTTGGTGCTGCTGGAATCGCTAGTTTTCTTTACTTGCTTGACAGAGGCATTTAAAATTTATCAAAAATTACATCTAACAGAAAATAATTGCAAGAAGTAAAACTATTCATTTAGTTGTTTTGTATTGTTTTCTTTCTCTACCTGTTTATTTTATGGAGGACTTAAATAAATCACACTTGGTAGCGCTTGAACACTAATTGTACAAGCATCTGCTAAACTGCTACAATTAGTAGTTGTGTTGGTTATAGTTACTGAGTAAGTTCCTGCTATACCCGTTGAAAAATTCGTTACACTTGTACCCTGTGCTGTGGCGCCATTTGGAACTGTCCAGTTATAGTTATATGTTCCAGCTGGAGTTGGTGTTGCTGTGACTGTAGTTGTTGTTCCTGAACAAATATTTGAACATGAAACATCAACCGTTGGGATAGGGTTAATTGTCAGTACTCCACTAACGTAAGTTGAACCATTCCAAATATTTCCACCATCTGTGCTAAATCCTCCATATTGCCATCCACAGCCATTAATCTGATAACGGAATGTATAATAGTATGTTCCTTGTGTTAATCCAGAGAGTGTTCCAATATATTCATCGTTGTTGGTTCCACCGCCTCCTGGATTGAATGTTGCTGCGGACCAATTTGTCCATGTCGAAGGATTAGTATTCGTTGTACTGTAACCAAATTCTACACTTACTCCTGCCGCTGCTACTCCTGCTCCAATTGTTGAAATTGTTCCAGTATTGTATAATTGACCATAAATATCAAAAGTTCCTCCTTGACAAATTGAACCATTTGGTGGCCATTGTAAATTCACCCAATCGATGATATCAGAAACTGTTATTGTTCCTATTGCATTTACATTTCCACATCCACCTGTCAATGGAATTGAATAGTTAAAAGTGCCACTAGCTGTAGGTGTTCCTGAAATCGTAATTGTATTTGCTGACCAAATCGCGGAAACACCAGCAGGAAGTCCAGTTGCAATTCCAATACCTGTTGCACCTGTTGTTGTGATAGTGATACTTGGTGCAATAGCAGTGTTTAAACAAACGGTTGGTGAGCTAGATGCAATTCCAGCTGTGTTTGCATTGCTGATTGTAACTGTAGAGGAGACACATGTTGTAGTATTACACAAGCCTTTTTTTAAAGTAAAATAAGTTGTTGTACTCGAGGGTGAAACGGTTATGGAAGTACTTTGAGAAAATATTGGGGTATTTGAAAGTGTTATAAAATCAATTTCCATTGTAACATTTGAAGCTGTACTCCAATCAAATCGCCAACCAGTAATAGTTCCTGTCCATTGAGCATTTACTCCCATATCAATATTAAGAATGTTCCATTGTCCATTGGAAACTAAAACACCAGACTGCATATTTGCCTGAGCTAAATCAGAACCTCCATTTTTTGAAAAATAAATCTCAACATTTCCACCTGTTCCTGATATGACTCTATACCTAATACTTATGTACCTGCAAGATGATGCGCTAAATGCACCGACGTTCGTCATATTAATTCCTGGATCTATGTTAGTTGAGGTAACATTTAGAATTCCATTTGAAACATTATTTTGAGTTGTACCTGATAATCCAAAAGGTTGTGTAAGCCATTCTTGAGTGTAACATTCTGTTGGACATTGGCCTTCATACCAATAATCTTCTGCATCAGTGCCAAGGCTTCCTCCGTCAGTTGTTAAAGTGGTTGAAGCTCCACTACAAATGATATTATTACCAATTATTGAAGTTGGTGCGACAGAAAGCGTACTCATCACTACGTTTACATTTGAAGAAGCATCACATCCATTTAAACTAACAGTAACCACGTAATTCCCCGTTGTATTGACAACTGCTGATGCTGTATTCCCTAAACCATTTGACCAAAGGTAAGTTCCACCTCCTGTGGCTGTCAATGTTGTCGAACCGCCTTGGCAAAAAGTTAAGTTTCCTGAAATTGTTGCAACAGGAATAGGTTTAATAACTGGTGAAAAATTTCGCATACAAGTTAATCCACCAATTGTTTGGGAAATTGTTATTGTTGGAGAAAGATCTCCGGCCGTAGTGTTCGTTATTGTCGTTGAAAATAGGTTGGTATTACCAGAAGTAGGTGTTGCCGACAAACCACTTGGAGTTATTACTGTCCACGAGATGGTAGTTCCTGAAATCGATGGATTTGGTAGTGCTTCAAAATTCAATTGCGTACCAGAACATTGCGGTCCTGTTGGAGCAATACGTTGTCCACCAATAACATTTACAGGAATTGAAACGTTTGTTGATGCGCATCCACCAACAGCTGCTACGGTATAATCAATCGTCGTGCTTCCTCCTGGTGCTGAACCAGTAACAGTTCCGTTGGTTACTGTTGCAATTGCTGTATTTTGAGAAGACCATATAGGTGTGCCGATATAGTAACGAATAATGACAATTCCAGAACCTCCGTTCCCACCAACTCGTGCAGTATTATCTCCATTGTAACCTCCGCCACCACCACCTCCGCCAGTATTAGCAGGAGAAGATGCAGCTTGTGTTGATGTAGAAGTACCATTTGTTCCACCTCCATTCCCACCAACTCCTGCAGTTCCATTTCCATCTCTTGTTCCGCCACCACCACCACCTGCAAACCAACCCACAGGCGAACCATTTGAAGTAAATTGAGGGAAATACACACCACTTCCTCCTGAACCACCTGAAGTTCCTCCAGTACAGCAAGCTTGAGTTCCTAAACCATTTCCACCAATACTTGTGAATCCACCACCGCCACCACCATTGTTTGAACCACCAGTTCCACCATTATTTCCTTGACCAGCTGTTCCTGTACCAAAACCAGTTGACGTGTTTCCAGCACCACCACCAGAGCCTCCATTCCATAAATTGCCTTGAGCACCACTATTTCCACCGTGTAATCCACCACCACCGCCACCATTCGCCGTCGTTACATCAAATTGCGAATCACCACCTTTACCACCTTGCTGACCAGCGTTATTCCAACCAATTCCTCCTTGTCCTCCGGCACCGATAACAACTGTTTTTGCCCCAGGAGTTAAACTTACAGTTGAAAACAGTAAACCTCCAGCACCACCACCGCCACCGATTATACCACCGCCACCACCGCCACCACCAACAACTAAAACCTCGGCTACGCCTGAAAAACCTGTTGGAACGGTGAACGTTCCATTTGCTGTAAAAGTATGTGTTCTGTAGCCACCAACGTCTGTGATTGTTCCACCAGTTGGGTAATTGGGGGTTAGGGTTGTTGTTCCGTTAAAACATAGGTTTGTTGTGCCAGTAATTGCTGGTGAAACAGCGACAGGATTGATTGTAACCGTAACAGCCAATCTTATTGGACTTTCACAGCCTGCAATTGTTTGAGTGGCATAATAAGTTACACCATTACTCAACCCAAAAGTTAATGGCAGCGCATTTCCTCCAGTTGCAGTGCTGTACCATTGGATGGCGGTACCTGTTACAGTTAAATTTGCAATTGTAGGAGAAACTGTGGAACAGAATGTTTGACTTGTAGCACCAGTTGGGCTCGGACTTCCATTAACCGCTGTAACGGCAGCTGTACTCGAGCAATTATTAACTGAAACTGTTAGGGAATAATTTCCTGGTGATGGATTAGTGACTGTTTGAGTGTTACTTGTTGACGGTGCAGGTGCATTCGTTCCTGACCATGAGTAAGTTAAAAAAGAAACGTTGTTATACGTAGAATTTATAATTCCCGTGGCATTATACGTTCCATTATTCAAGGCATTTCCATTTGAAGCATCAAAAGTGTAGTTTGCAATTAAATTAGGTAAATCTAATGTGGGAACATTGCGATGCATATCTTGGAGGAGATTTCCAACAGATCGTGCTGTATTCCATATTCTTACATTATCAATTTCTCCCCATGCTTGAGTGGCCGTTAAACCGTTGATTAATTCAACACTATTATTTGACTGCCATGCGATTTGTCCAACGATTGTTCCATCGATATAAAACCTTGTAATTCCTCCTGAAGCAATTGCCGCAACATGGTGCCAACCTGCAGAAAGTGTAGTGACATTGAAACCACTTGATTTAAAACCGAGGGGACCATTTGTTCCTGTGTTAGACCAAGAACCTAAAATACCATTTTCACAAAGAATCTGATGGTCGCCTCCACCTCCGCCGCCTCCAGCATTTCTAAAGAGTGTATTGTAAGTACCTGAATTATTAAGAGGAAATCGTGACCAAGCTTCTAAAGTCCAACTTGAACCTAAAGTTGCATTTGGAATAGTCATTTGTGCAGCTGCTGATGTTGCAGCAAGTGATTTTCCTTGAGGCGCAAGTCCGTCTGCAGAGAGTGTAATACTTGAATTGGCACAGATTGGACCTGAATTACTCACTGTTGGTGTTGGAATTGGCGGACGAATAATGACTTCAAATCCTTGATAAACACATGCTGGTACACACCATGAAGCACAAGTAGGATTATAAGAACCACGAATAATATAAAAGCGATTGTTATTAGGGAAATCAATTAGTGGATTGTAATTGGTCATGGATTGTCCATCACCATTTCCACCACCAACTGCTGCATTAAGATTTGCACTGTAAATATTTCCTGTTGGCGCTCCAGGTGTAGATTCTCGCCAGTTAATCCAACCCATTGCTGTTCCATTCCAACCCCATTCACCCACAAACCAAACAGTGCGCAAAGTTCCATTTCCTGCGTTCAAACTTGTACTAGTGATGTTATTCGCTGAAACTGTTTGACCGTAACATAGATTGACAACAGTATTTTGATTCTGAAGAGTTCCGGCATTGGTTGTTGCACAGCAAGTTACAGTTATAATGCTAGTTACACCAGGCCCCCAAGTACATCCATTGTAGGCATTTGAATGGACAATTAATCGAGTACCCTCAGCTACATTTGGTACAGTAAAGCTACAAGAGTTTTGGTTCGGACATCCACCAGAAAGAATATCCCAAGTAGAAACCCAACCGGGATTACTTGGATTCTCTGTTCCGACATAATACGCCATCGTTCCGCCACCATTATTCCAACCTGTGTGGGCAATTGTCACTACACTTCCTGGGCAAGCGTTTATGTTGGTAGCTTGACCGTTGAGAGTAAAAGTACCTACTGTAACATTATCATTGTAAGTGATTAACAAATAAGGTTTATTAGAACTAGAATGACCATACATCATTACGTACTCGTGCTCGTGGTGACTTTGATTTGTGTTGTAGGTTTCAAGACCAACAGCAAACATTCCTGACAACATATCATTGTACGTTGTAGTTGCCAAACTATGTGTTCGCCATAAATTGTTATTTCCTGTAAAACTCACATTAGCATAAATTGTCCCATCTCGGATATCGGTGAGTCTTGTTGCGTTTGTGGCAGAAACGGGATCTGTGCCCATGTGACGAATACGTACATCAGTTCTACAAACTCCAGGATCCGTTAAATAACCTGCATAAACATAAGTGTTCAAAGTTATCGCTGTCACACAAAGCCCACTAGGAACTGAAGAAGTATTGAACCGAATCCAACCATTTCCAACTACGTCGTTCGCATCAGCTATTCCTGATCCAGCGACATAGCTTGCCCCATCGTAATATCCAGCACCACAAGCATGACCAAGAAATATTCTATTGTCAAAGCTTTCGTGAATATTTGTTGAAGTGTAAGGTCCTGTTCCTGAGTTTCCCGCAGTGTAGGTGTTGACACTCCCTGTCCAATTTGATGTATTATCAGGAATAATTGTTAAAGTTGGATCGATATAAATTGGAAAAACCCTTTCTGTAGCTGTCAACCAAACTAAAGGAACTTTTGTTAAAATCTCCAATTGATTCCCGTTTTGACTCAGTTCAAAATTCCCTCTGATTTCTTTTCTTGCGTCATTTTGTTGTTCAAAGAATTCATGTGAATCATGTTGGTGATCGTGATTTTCTTCTTTGCTATCGTGGAAAACAGGGCGATTGTATTTTGCTTGTAAATTACCACTTGCATCGAAAAGTAAAATCTCTTCATCAACAATATTCGCCTTCCAGCCAGTTGGTAATTCAACTAACTCGCGAAAAACCATAAATTCTGCACCTTGCGGTATTGTATTTAGAATTGTTGCATTGCGAAGAATGAAATCCATTTTTCGTTGCGTAGTATTTTGTGTCAAGCGAACGTCAACACCTCCTTCATCCAATGCAGGATAAACGAGTTCATTGAAGTTAACTTCCCCTTTTTTGGATTGAATTCGTTTGGGGATGGTTTTTTGTCCATTTCCTTCAAAATAAAATTCCAATCCCAATAAGTCTTTTAGTTCGCTTCCGTCTGGTAAAATGGTTTTTAATGGTTGACCTAAAGTTGAAGGGAAAAAAGTTTTATGTGCATTTGTTACATTTTCAAATCCTGTATTAGTCGGGGAAACCGTGTGGAAGATCGTTTTCCAATTATTATCTTCTTTGTAATGGATTTTTCCTGCTGCAACAAAAGCAGTAACTGTTCCATCTGGATTGCGAAAATGTTTGGTGTTTTCATCACGAAGATGATTGATTTCCGATGCTTGGTTAAAACTTGAAAAGGATTCATTTTTCCACAATAGCGGACTTTCATTGGAAGAAAATTGCTGGTTTTTGTTTTCAAGTGGTGCGCAGGAAGGAGCTACTGCACTAATCGCAGGCATTTTTTGCGCTTTAACAAATGTCAAAATACAAATAAACAGTAGGGTAGTAGCTGTTCTAAATTTCATTTTAGTCAATGAAATAATTTACATTATTTGCATTGCTAAAAATACGAAAAGATTCTGAATTACCCAATTTGAATTCAAATGTCAAAAATCACTTTCATTCTAAGTGTGTTGATTATCAAGGTAAAAACGCTTAAGAAGTCACATTAATAGAGATTCACACTTAATACTTAAAATAAAAGAACATTTTGCATTATTTCTTCTTACTACCTTTTTAAGGTGGACTTAAAAATAAAACGCTTGGATTTTGAGTAATATTAAATGTACAATCAATTGGGTCACTTGCGCAATTCGTTACAGGGTCCGTAATGACTACAGAATAGGTTCCCCCGACATCTGAATTGAACGTGTTTACATTGCCAGGGTTAGGAGAAAATCCTCCCGGAACAGTCCAAGAATAAGTGTAAGTCCCACTTGGGCTTGGTGTTGCCGTAACTGGAGTTGTTGAGCCAGAACAAATATCAGCACATGTGACTGTAACACTTGGTTTAACATTGTATAAAATGTAGGGCGTAGCACTAAAGTTATTCCAAGACGTTTTTGTTGCTTGTGAAAAAGGCGTTCCCGCTGTGATGGAGTTTCCTGCTATTTCTTGCCATAAGTTTGGAGTAGTGATATTCCAACGTGCTAAACCTTGCCAATTTCCATCTGAACTAGCAATAAAATTAACAGTCACAGAGGCATCTGCTGTACCCGATGTACGATTAATTTGGTGGTAAAATAAGGGATTAGTTGCACAAATGGTAGGGGCAATTAAAGTGCGATCAAATGTTTCTGTAGTTGCATCTACATTTGCCATGCGAACGGTGTAAGAACTTGCGTTAGTTGTTATTGGCGAAATATCCACAGGTCGATAACGTGTTGTTCCTGTACCAGGTGTGTTGGCACTATTATTAGCCGTTGAACCAACAGGAAATAAATAACTAGAGGTAGTATTAGTTGCCCTCGAAAGATAACCTCCATTTGCACTTGAAACAAAACCTCCTGTCAAACTACCTGAGGTTCGAATAATAGCAGTTGGTGAAGTATTTTGCATAAAAAAACCATAAATATCAGTATTCAATTCAAGATTTTTTAAGTCTAAAATTCCAACTGCAGATTTATTAATTTGTTGGGTTTTAACTCCAGTTCCGTCTAAGGTTAAATTGTTAAAAGTAGTTGCTACTGTACCACCTAAAAATTGATTGTCTCCTTCTAGAAAAACAGTACTTAAACCATAATTAAATGTATTATTATTGAACCAATGACGAAGTAATATAATGTAACCATCAGCTGTGATTGTTGCATTATTTGTTATGTCTTCGCTTACATAAACTTGAGCACTTGCGCTCGATCCATCCCCATTCACAGTAATTACTCCGGCACTATTGTTTTCCACACTTCCATTTACACGAATAAATGCGCCGGGTTGTGCTTTTATAAATGCGCCGTTGTTTTTTAGAGTAGGAGTTTGTGAGAATCCTATTGAAAACGAACAAATGAAACCAGTAAGTAAAAGGTAAAAGTAATTCATTGTTTGTTTTGTGGTTTGCTACTTTACAATGGGTTAGACCTTTATGAATTAGTACTATTTTTGACCATTTAATAGTTGATTTAACTTTTCTTCTAAAATCGCAATTCGTTTTTCATATTCTAGATTTTTTTCTTTTAAATCTAAAATTTGAATTTGTTGCTCTTTAATTCCTTGTGTTAAAATGGGAATTAAATCTGTATAACTCATACCTAAAGTTTTCATAGAATCTGTTCCCTCTTCAACGATTTCAGGTAAAATCTTTTGTATTTCTTGAGCAATGAAGCCATACACCTTTTCTCTCTTCATTCTAGGGTCTATATAGCCAAATGAAACAGGTCGTAATTTATCAATTAACGATAATGCGTTCATGTTTTGTAAATCTTGAATATTTTTTTTCAATCTTACATCTGACCTAGTCGAGGTTCCAGACAACCTAATGGAAGCAACACACAAATCCCAACTAGCTAAACCACCTCCCCATCCACCAGGCCAATCAGTGTAGTAACTTGTATTCGAGGAAATGATAGCACATGTTGGGGCGTTAATTCCGTAAACATGAAATGTTGCAACAGGTGCATTTATTCCTATTCCAACATTTCCACTTGCCTTCATTGTTACTTTTTGTGTTCTAGCACTTGCTGTAGCACCAGGAGAAAATATTAAATCTCCATATTCTCTCATTTCCATTATGTCGCTTGAACGATCAAAAATCAGACGGTGATTATTATCTAAACTACGAATTTGACCATTATCTTGAAAAAAAATCTCATTATCAGTCGACGCATTTGCCGTTTGACTTATCCGAATACCACCAATGCCTGCAACATCTAGTGGTTTGGCAGGTACTGATGTACCAATACCAACATTACCTCCACTTAAAACTCTTACCTTTTCGGTATTACTCGTTCGAATAACAAAATCAATAGCATCTGTTGTCCCGATAAAATTGGTGTTTGCTACTGTACCTGAATTTCCAGTAGTCATCCAGGCTAAATTGCTAGTTGAAGTAACCACTTGGCTCCAAGCTTGAGAAGCATTATCACTGGTTTTTCTGAAATATAAATTTTGATCAAAAAAACTTCCTGCAAATTGCATAGCATAATTATTTGTGGGATTATTATGTCTAACATCAAGTAAATGCCACCAACTTGTAGCTCCCGTTGGATAATTTACAGGATTATATGTCTCAAAAAATCCAGATTGGGCTCCAGCATCTCCTCTTAAACCTGCGTTATCTCTCCATTGTGTTCTTGAATTATTCGTCCCATACCATAAGTTCCCAGTTAATTCTATCCCTAAACCTTGTGATTGATTGTCGAAAAATTTAATTCTTCTGTCAATTCCAATCACTCCAATACCTGTTGAAGCTTGTGTAATATGAATAACTCCTTCCGATTCTCCACTTGCATGAAATGAAATACTTGGTCTTCTTCCAGTTGAAGTTGTTGCTTCTCCTAACGCCAATGTAGAATTCTCTCCTCCACAACAAGCGTTAACCCCATCTCTAGAAACACTTAAAATAGCTTGTCCAAGAGCTGTCATTGGCGCAACTCCAACACCCATATTTCCAATACTATTGATTCGTGCACGTTGTATGTTATTAGTCCTAAATACCAAATCAACAAGATCTGTTGTACCTAAAAAATTAGTATTTGCGTCTGTTCCAGCGTTTCCTAGTAATTTCCATTCAGCACCCGCTGTTGAGCCTGCGTAAATTCTTAACCAATTTGGAACTGTTGGTGTACCTGCATTGTAGTAATAACCGGGTGTTACATTATTTGGAGCAGTTCCTGAAATTGCAGTATTGTAAACCAACATTGAAGTTGCAGGCAAAGTTATTGGTGCGGCTGCATTGGTTGCTGAAAGAGCTAAACGAGGAATCAATAAACCCTTTGTTGTTGAGCTAATATCTAATACACTACTTGCATCTGGTGTTACGTTTGCATCTGAAATGCTAACATTTTGCTGCGCATCAATTGAATTGGTAGTTGATAAAAATAAAATATACAGAAAAAAAATATAGCTTTTTTTCATATTAAAAATTTGTAGTGTGTTTAAGGTAGAGTAAAAATAAACTAATTTTTAAACTAATTGATGTAAGTCAGCATTAAAAATAACTTTTGTTCAACACAAGTTGAAAGAAAAAAAAATCATTTCTGTAAAATCTTCCAACGAATTTCGTTCAGTCGAAATTTGATTTTATACAACCAACTTTTTCCTTCTAATTCCAAATAGTTTTTGGTGAAAATACCAGGGTTTAACATCCATTTCAAAGCTCTATTTGGAAATGATAAATCCGCATAAGGGAATTTACTGAGCTCGTATTTTGATTTTAATTTCGGGTTTATTTTCTCAAAAAAAACGCTTCGATTGTGCCAATATAAATCTTTGTTCACTGGGGGTAAAACTTCCATTCCTAAATGAAATGTTAAGTGAATGTCTGGAACAAACAACGGTTTTTGGGCAAAGGAGAAAAGATTGTGAATAAAGCTTACTTCCAAAAATGGAATTCCAACGCAAATTTCGTCCAATATGAAAGAGTCTAGCAGTTCTTTTTTAAACAAAAAACAGTCAAATCCTGGGTGAGAAGCTCCTAATTGTGAGTAAATAATTGGTAATTCTTCAAGATTTTTAAATTGGCTAGAAACCCTTCTTCGATTGATAACAACAGCGTCGTGTCCCTGTGAAATGTAAGTTTGTAAAACATCGTAAAACTGGGGTAGTACACCAATGTCCATATTTGTATAAACGATGTAATCACAGGCATCAAATTCTTTGGTTTTATTAAGAATGTCAATAATTAAAGGAAGTTTTTTACCTTTTAAATTGGGTTTAATATCTAAAATTGAACGCTGTAAATTCGAGAGTTGTAAAAATCCTTCTGGAATGATTGATTTGTCCTCTTCAAATTGGGTGCTAGCAAGTGTAATTGCGTCAGCGTGTTTTGAAAAGTATTTTGCCTTTTTTAAACTTTCAAATGTGATGGGTTGAGCAAAATACAAATCGGATTGCTCACTAACTTTAACAGGGTTGACAATATGTAAAATGCGAGGAGTCAATGCGAAATTTTAGTTTGGTAAAACTAACCAATATTGATTTGAAACACAAAAGTGAATTTCCCAGTGTTAATTCAATGGATTTGCCAATAAACTAAGGTGAAAAAGTGATTCACCTATTTCTTTTTCGCTTAATTCAATATTGTATAAACAGCTGCCGATTCCATTTAGAAGGCTTCCGAGAATTTTTCCTGATTCATTTTTTTTATCCTGATACATCAAGGCAATCACAGCACTCACTTCGTCCGCATTTAAGGAAATCATAGGGAAACTTGCAGTAATTGTTGTTTCAATATCTTTAAAATCTTCGTTGTTAATCCATTCTCTTTTCATTGAAATATAGGATTCTGCACACATTCCTAAAGCAACAGCATGACCATGAGAAATTCGCGTTTTATCTAAAAAATAACTTTCAAGGGCATGACCAATTGTGTGACCAAAATTTAAAATTTTACGTTCGCCTTTTTCACTTGGGTCGCTTTCAACGATATCGTTTTTAATTTTTACAGATTTCCAAATATTTTCAATGGTTGTCAGCGCTTCTTCGGAGTGAATAGTTCTTATTTTCGACCATAATTCTGGATCTTTAATCAAAGCATGTTTGAGCATTTCAGCGTAACCATTGAAAATCTCTTCCCCAGGTAAAGTGCTCAAGAAAATTGGGTCAATGAAGACATGCGTTGGGTGTGAAAAAGTTCCCAATTGATTTTTATAGCGGTCTAAATCGATACCTGTTTTTCCGCCAATTGCCGCGTCAACCATTCCGAGAAGCGAGGTTGGAATATTGATGAATTTTAGTCCACGCTTATAGATTGAAGCGATGAATCCTCCCATGTCTGTAACAACTCCACCACCGAGATTAATCACCAAATCTTTTCTCCCAAAACCATATTCCGTAAAGGCTTGCCAAACTTGGAAGCATACTTCCATAACTTTGTTTTCTTCACCGACAGGCAACAAAATGACTTCTGCACGTTCCAATTCAGGAAAAGAAGTTATCATGTATTCCAAACAACAATCATGCGTGTTTTCATCCACGATAATGATTAGATTGTGTTGTTGGTATGCCTGAAGAATTTTGCTTAATGAGCCTTCGGTAATTGAACCAATTTCTATTTGAGTTTGTGAGTTGGAGAGCGTTTTCATAGGTAAAATGTGGCTCAAAAGTAATTAAACTTTAAAGATTGGATTCTGTTTTTAAAAAAGCAATTACTTTTGACACATGGTTTCTTTTGACAATACTGAAATAGCTTTTCAAAGCAAGACAAACAAGGATTTAAAACGTGCTTATTGGCTTTTTAAAATAATTGCTTCTCCGACAATTGTTAAGCTAGGGAAGTTTTTTACGAACTCGGCATTAAAAATTGGTTTGCCAATTCGTAAACCTGTGAAAGCAACAATTTTCAAGCAATTTTGTGGCGGAGAAACAATTGATGAATGTACTGAAACAATCAATCAACTTGGTGCATTTCAAGTTGGGACAATTTTAGATTATTCAGTGGAGGGAAAAACTTCAGATGAAGATTTTGACAAAACGGTAAACATTATCATCAGTACAATTGAACGAGCTAAAAACGATAAAAATATTCCTTTTGCTGTTTTTAAAGTGACAGGAATTGGACGTTTTGATTTATTGGAGAAAGCTTCAAATAAACACTACAAACTTTCAGAAAAGGAACAAAAGGAAGTTCAAGTTATCATCAATCGAATTGATAAAATTGCAAAAGCTGCTTTCTATGCAAAAGTTCCTTTGTTTATTGACGCTGAGGAAACTTGGATTCAAGATGCAATTGATACTTGGACTTTTGAAATGATGTTGAAATACAACAAAGAAGCACCTATCGTTTACAACACTTTACAAATGTATCGCCATGATCGCTTAGAGTTTTTGAAAGATTGCTACGAACTTGCGAAAAAAAATGGAGTGTATTATGGTGTTAAATTAGTGCGAGGTGCATACATGGAAAAAGAACGCGAACGTGCAGCCTTGAAAAATTATCCTTCGCCCATTCAATCAACAAAAGACGCTACAGATTTTGATTACAATGCAGCTTTAAAAATCATTGTAAAACACGCTGATGTTTTTGCACTTTGCGCTGGGTCTCACAATGAAGAAAGCTCCTTGATTTTGACACAACTTTTGGAAGAAAACAAAATTAGTCCAACAAACAAACAATTTTATTTTGCACAACTTTTGGGCATGAGCGACCATATTTCCTACAATTTGGCACATGCAGGTTTTCAAGTTGCAAAATATGTCCCTTTTGGTCCAGTAAAAGAGGTGATGCCTTACTTATTGCGAAGAGCGGACGAAAACACATCCGTTGCTGGTCAAACAGGTAGAGAACTTTCTTTGATTATGAGAGAGTTGGAAAGAAGAAAAACGAATTGATTTTAAATCTAAGTTTTTGATTTTTGATGCTTGGTTTTTAATTGGAATCTTAACTCGATGAAAAATCTGAATAAATCTCAACTCAGATTTCACTCTTAATTTTACATTTTACATTTTAAATTTTCAATTCTAAATCTTCCATTTTTTAGATATATTTGAAAGAAGATAAACGCGATACAAACTTTCGTCTGGCAAACAAACTGTTAAAAGCTATGGGAAGGTTTGTGCGGGTATGTTTAAGTTAGCTGTGATTTTATTAACGACACTACAACAACCAAATGATAATAGCGATAGACGGATATTCAGCAACAGGAAAAAGCACACTTGCTAACTTATTAGCAAAAAAAATCGGGTTCAGACACTTGAACAGCGGACTTGTTTTTAGAGCAATCAGTTATAATCTTTTGACAAATGGAATTGACAAGTCAAATTTTCAACACAAACTTGAACGAATAAAGGAATTAACACAACAATTTCACGTTGACTTGGAAGAACTTGAAAATAACGTTCTGAAACTTAAAACACCAGAAGTTAGTGAACTTGGGACGCAGATTGCCAAACTTCCATTTATTAGAGAGCGTGTAACAGAAGTTTTAAGAAATGCTGCAACAAGCTCAAACATAGTAGTTGAAGGCAGGGACATTGGGACAGTTTTGTTTCCGCAAGCTGACATAAAATTCTTTTTCAAAGCCGACACAACAATTCGTACTAACAGACTTGGTCGAGAAAGAAACAGCACTGACTTTGAAGCAATGAAAATAGAAATTGAAACACGAGACAGAGAAGATGAAACGCGAGAAATTTCGCCATTAAAACGTGCTGATGATGCTATTGATATTGATACGAGCCATATAACGGTTGGAGAAACCTTGGAACTACTTGAACGCTTTGTAAATGAAATCAAAAAATAAGCCCGTTGTATTACTTCAACCACCAAACCTATGCAAGATTTTTACTCGCTCAGGTTCGGTTTATCCCCCTTTGGGCTTATGCCAACTTGCCGCAGTTGACAGAAACAATTTAATTCAAGTATTTGACGCAGAAGGAGAAGGTCTAACAGACGACCAAACTGAAATATTGTTACGGGAATTGCAGCCAAGAGTAGTTGGACTGTCAGCAACTTCATTTACATTAGAAATCGTTGAAAAGTGGGCTAAGTTCTGTAAGTCAATCAATGCTAAAATTATTGTTGGTGGACCACACCCGAGTTTAAGTCCACTTAACACTTTTGAGAAATGTCCAAGCATTGACTTTATTGTTCGTGGTGAAGGAGAAGTTGTAATCAATGAATTGATTGAACAAATTCTGACTGAAAAATTTGATAACCAATTATCAGGAGTTTGTTCAAGAAATGACAATGACTTTCATATTGATAATGAAATTCTAAAAGTAAATGATTTTTCACAGCTTCCATTTCCTGACTTGTCTAATATGCCAATTCATAACTATTGGTGTCCCGATGCCGTTAGCAGACCAATGGTAACAATGATGACAACAAGGGGCTGTCCATACAGATGTGAATTTTGTAGTAGCCCAGCCGTTATGGGAAAAAAAGTTAGGGGTTGGAGTGTTGAACAAGTAATTTCAGAACTGAAGTATTTACACTTTGAATTAGGTGTAAAGGAAATTTCTTTTGTGGATGATGTTTTCACAATCAATCACAAGAGAACTCTTGAACTATGCAATGAAATTGTAAAAAAAAACATTCAGATAACTTGGTTTTGCAATGCACGAGCCGACCATATTGATGAAGAAATTGCAAGAGCAATGAAACTATCGGGGTGTCACCAAACATATTTAGGTTTTGAAAGCGGTTCTCAAAGCATACTTGACAATATTAAAAAAGGAACAACAATTGAAAGACTTGTAAAAGGTGCTGAAATTTTAAAACAGAATGGAATTAGCAGAAGTATCGGTTTTGTGTTAGGTCTGCCAGGAGAAAATGAAGAAACTGTTTTGCAAAGCATTGCCCTTGCAAAAAAACTTCAACCTGAACGACTTCAATTCACAAGATTTACTCCACTCGTTGGTTCACCTTTAGAAAATTACAAAATGAACGAAAACGGCTTTCACAAACAAGGGAATGACCAAGTTGGCACTTGGATTAAAAAAGCATACTCAGAATGCCAAAGTATTTCGTGGGGCAAAGAAAGTTGGTAAATTTATAAGCAATGAAAAAGATATTCATAAAACACAATGGTTGCCTAAACCTTAGTTACGATTTCAACATTACAAAATCGGGGCTTGAAAAAGCAGGCTACGAATTTGTAAGTAATCCAAGTGAAGCTGATGAAATAGTATTTGCAGGATGTGGAGTTCGTGCAGCTTGGGTAGATGATGCAATTAAGCAATTGAACTCATTTATTGAAGGCAAAAATAATCAAAGAGTAGTTGTAACAGGATGTATTTCAAAAATCGAAACTAACAGAATCGAGAGTAGTTTAAATACAAATGAAGTTCACTTCAAAAGTTTTCAAGACTTAGTTAAAGATTACACGCAGTTTAGTTTTGACTTGCTTGAAAAAGATTACAGCCAAAATGAACAAACAGACCTTGAAGGCGACAATCCTTTGAGAAAAAAAGTCACCCCATTAAAGGAAAAAACATTAATGTTTCTCGACCAACTTGACAGAAAGTATGGTTTAAAATTGGTTAATGAATATAGACGTTCAACAAGTGGATTTTTCTTTTATAATGAAACAGAGCCAACAGAAATGATAACTGTTTCAAGAAGCTGTCTTTACAATTGTTCGTTTTGCACAATTCCTAAAGGGCGCGGTGAATATAGCTCAATGCCAATTTCAACTATAATAGAAAAAGTTAGTAAAGCTATTTCTAAAGGTATTTTCAGAATAATCTTAATTGGTGATGAAGTTGGAAATTACGGAAGAGACTTAAAAGATGGAAGCAATTTCAAAACGCTTGTTGATGAAATTCTGTCTATTGACAAAAGACTAAAAATTGCAATTAGATATATTGAACCTACACCGTTCTATAAAAACTTTGATACCATTAAGAAGTATTGTATTGAAGATAGAATTTACTTGCTTCACATTCCATTGCAAACAGGTTCTCAAGAACTTTTAAAGCAGATGAATAGAAATCACAATTTAGATAGGGTAATTCCGCTTTATAAGGACTTGACAGAGAACACAGTTACAACTTTTTACTGTAATTGGATGATTGGCTTTCCCGGAGAAACGGAAGAAGATTTTCAAATGACAATTGATTTGGCAAAGCATTTACAAATTCAACTAAACACGGTAATACCTTTTTCCGCCAGACCTGATACAATAGCTTACGACCGAGCAGACAAAATTTCGACTGATAAAATTCAAGAAAGATGCGACAGACTTGAAGAAGTCTTATTGCAATCGAAACTAGACAAGTTCAAAAAAATGATAGCTAACATACCAACAGACGAACAAGAAAAAATGCTTGAACTCATTGCGACAGCAGAACAAACAAACTTAAAACACTTGAACGGATGAAAAGAAAAACCATAGCAACATAGAAGGACTAAACCGAAGCGCAACGCAGTGAAGGTTCGGCTTTAGTCTATTGTTGACAGATGCTTTCGCTAGCCCTACTTTGTGTTGTTATGGGGTTTGCTTTTTAATCGATACATTTTTTG
>VEQH01000059.1 GCA_018883325.1 Flavobacteriales bacterium
ACTCTGAATTGTCTTCTGAAAGCCCTCCTGCGGGAACGATCATGTGAATATGAGGGTGGTAGCTGAGTGTTTGTCCCCAAGTATGTAAAACTCCAACTGCGCCATATTTTGCCCCTAAATAGTTTGTATTTTTAGCACCTTGAGTAATGGCTTTTGTTGCTGCATAAAAAAGTAAATTATAGGCTTCTTTTTGATTGATATAAAACAATTTGTTCAGACATTCAGGAATGGTAAATACCAAATGAAAGTACTTGACTGGCGGTAGATTTCCAGAGAGTTTATCAATCCATTTTTCCTTTTTTACAAACTGACATTTTGGACAGTGTCTGTTCCGACAAGAGTTATAAGCTTGCTTGGTATGCTTACATTTATCACATATCTTTAAATGTCCACCAAGTTGTGCGGTTCGACATTTTAGAATATCGTTGAAAGCTTTTTTTTGAACATCAGTAAATTTCTTTTGATGTTCTTCAAAAAAGTTAGCTCGAGTAGCAAAAATGGATGCTATCTCCACCTTTGAACGCTTGTTAGACATAGATTCTACACGTTCATTCCTTCCAAGGGAGAGATAACACTTTTTAGGTTTACATTCGTAAGATGTAGATAAACGGAGGTGGTTTTCAAGGAAGTGTGTCCCAAAAATTCTTGAATCAATCGAAGGTTTACTCCTGCTTCCAAAAGGTGCGTTGCGAATGAGTGACGAAGTGTATGTGCCGAGACATCCTTTGAAATACCTGCTCGCTCTGCGCTTTGTTTGACAATGTAATCAAGTGTTCTATCAGAAATCATCTTTCCTTTTTCACCATTTGGTTCAAAGAGATATGTCGATGGTCTTTCTAACTTGAAATAAGTCCTCAAAAGTTTTAGCGCTTTTGGAGAAAGAATTGTTTGTCGATCTTTTCTTCCTTTTCCTTGCGTTACATTCACCACCATCCTCTGAGAATCAATTGCTTTAGGATTCATTTGGAGTAGTTCCATTTTACGCAAACCCGCTGAATACATTAATGTTAGCATTGCTCGATGCTTGATATTTCTGGTGTTCGAAATCATACTTTCCACTTCTCGGACGGAAAGTACGGTAGGTAGTTTTTTCTCCCTTCTTGGTCGTTTGATAATGATTCCCTTCCAAGGTTGTTTTAGCACGTCTTGAACAAAAATCTTGAATGCACTAATGTGTTGATTGATATAGGAAGTGGATTTTTTGTCGATTGCAAGTTGTTGATGCAAATACTTCTTTAATTCATCCTCAGAGATTAAACTTAGTGGTTTTCCTAGCTTCAATTCCATCAATTGCATGCAATCACAATAAGCGTCGATAGTGTTGATGGTGTAATTTCGATACTCTAATTCAAATCGAAGCTTTTTGACATCTGTCGATAATTCTCTTTTCATACTGATAAATTTTAAGTTCAACTTAAAAGTATCTGAGAATTACCGATTGTCAAATCGGTTTAGTTCAACTTTTATATACTCGAAACAAATCTTCGCATAGCATTTAACACTATGTAAGCTTGTCGAAAGTTTATTTCGCATCTATCTTCTTTCAAATATATCTAAAAAATGGAAGAGTTAGAATTAAATTTAAAATGTAAAATTGTGAATTGAAAGTTGATAGTTGAAAGTTTTTCTTCGAGTAGTAAACCTCAATCAAGCATCAAAACTTCTTTCTTCGCGTTAAAATACAAACTCTCATCCACCTTCCGTCCTCCTCTGACGGAGTCTGATACTCGTCAGAGTCGTCAGACTTCAAAGGATGAAAGCAAATCTCACTTCGAAGTAATGCTATAACAAGATTTTTATTCGAGTTATGAATCCCAACCAAAAACCAAAAATCAAGAATCAAACATCAAAAATCTTTTCTTCGCGTTATGAATCCTAATTCAAAATTCAACATTAACACTTCGGTAGACTCAGTGCAAGAAATTAAGCATTAAAAATTCAATAACTCCCCAAATATCTTCTCAAAAACCACTCGCCAGCAAGTAAAAGAAAAAGTAATAGAAAAATGGAAAAATAATCCATAAGGTCGTTGAAAGCCGTTTCTTCGTATTGAACGTTGGCAATATCTTCTCTTTTTTCAATAGCTGAAAGTAAAGATTCATATTGATTCAATTGGTAGAACTTTCCGTTAGATTGTTTTGCAAGTTGCTTCAAAACACCATGATTGGCAGTTGTTTCAGATTTTTCAATTTGAATATCTTCCACTACAAAATAACCTTGCTTCGTGTAGGTTTTTCCATCGTAGGAAGTTTTTGCCGACCAATTGTATTTTCCTGCTTTAAGTTTACCCAATGAAAGTTTGTAAGATGAGCCAAAAACACCAAACTGCGAACGATAGACTTTACCATTTTCAGCAGTAACTTTCATATCAATCAACGGTTTTGTTATTGCTTCCAACGAAGCGTTGTAGAACGAAGCGTTAACAATCACATCTTCGTCAATTGTGAAGCGTTTTTGAAATTCGACACGCAAACCTGCGCCTTGTTGTTTCACCAATAGGTAATTAAAGATTTTACTCCACAAATCTTTAAAAGCATCGTGCGTTCCCGTTCTGACAAAATCATTTAATTTCCAACGCCATAATCCTTCACCGTAAAGCACACCTGAGCGCAAGTCGTTTTGTTGTAAGAAAAACAATAATGGTTCTTTTTTACGAATTTGTCCAATGCGTTGATGCAACAAGATTTCTGCATTTCCATTCATTTTCAAACTTCCAAACTTGCTTTTCAGAGGTGGATAATACATTAAAGCATCTGCCACTTTATCGTCAATTTCAAACGATGAAAAACTTGGATTTAGAAATGCTTGATTATCGTCCGTTTGGTTTCCTGCAGCTGCTGCAAGTCCAAGATTCAACTTTGAAAGAACTCCATTCGATGTATTTGGACCAATCACAAAAAACAAAGGAATTTTCTTCGATTGAATTGCATCTAAAGCCGATTGGTCAAAATTAATTCCGGGTTCGTGCCAAATCACTAAATTAACCTTGTCTAAAGATTTATTCCAATCTTTCAAAATTAAACTTTCCGCCTCGATGTTTTCGTTTGCGTCCAAAACATCTTTCAAAGCTGCAACATCAGGATGCGGTGCTCCAGCCAAAAGCAAAACTTTACTGCGGGCATCAATCACTTCAATGTAAAAAGTACGCGTATTGTTTTTCAGCGTGTATTCGTTATCAATTGCTTCGAGTTTGACAGTGTAAGTTTGAAATCCTGGTTTTGTGGCATTTAAAACAAAATTTGCTTGCTGAAAATCGCGTTTGCCATTTTTGTATTGAACCACCTGATTAGCAACTTTTTGTCCATTTTGAAAGATCGAAATATTTACACTGCGAGCGCCGATTTTAAAAGATTCTAAATCAACTTCAACAGGGAAATCATTTTTCAAAAAAGCAATGTCATTGACTGTAATATTTCGAATTAAATGATCTTTTTTAGGAGTTGTGTCCCCAACTGCAAGTGTGAAAACTGGCGTTAAACTAATTTTTTCTGCCGCATAACTTGGATTGGCACCAACGTTGTAATTTCCATCTGAAACAAAAGCAATTCCACCAATATTGCGGTTATAATAATCGACATTGATTTTTTCAAACCCCAATTCCAAGGCAGAGCTATTTTCTTTAAAGCTTGGAATATCAGAACCTACTTCAGTTCCAACGGTCATCGTAACTAATTCAAAACGCTCAGCATATTTCTCCTTCAATTTGGCAAGAAAATCCGTTGTGTTTTTTCGAACACTTCCGCTGTCTTTGTAATTCAACATAGAAGAAGAATTGTCAATGAGCGTTATAAAAACAGGTTTCTCTTCGCGGTAATTCAAAGATTGAACAATGAGTCCGAGCAGTAAAATACCAATAAGTGCCAAGGATGAAAAGCGCAAAACACGCAAAATCCATTGATAACTCGGTTTAACTTCCGCAAACCAACCTTTATTTTGATAGTGAAAATAGGTAATTCCAGCTGCAACAAGTACGATTGGAATTAACCACCAAATAGAAAAATCAGAAATTAGATGCATCGCTTCAAAAATAGTTAGAATAAAGAAAAGAAGCGAAATTTAATTTGTGAGGAATTTTAAAATTTCACAAAAATGAAGGATCGAATGAAGGAAATCTGAGTAAACGCTTTCATGCTGGTAGATTTTCTTCCAGAGCTATTACGCGGTCTATTTTCAGTCAAAAAGACTACTTGTGTGGGTGTTTCAGCGAAAATGCTTCGCATTTTCGCATTTTTATCCATTGAAAAGTCCTTCCGAGTAAAGCGAGGAATCTTCTGGTACGTTTGTGAATATTCAAAACCAAACAAATAATTGAATCAAGCTAAAATTAGAATTAACTTTTATAGCTTATTATGTTGGTGTATCTTTGTTGAAATGGTTACTTTTAAAAATATACAAAAAAAACTTGAGGAAGGGATTTACTTAATTAAATCAAAGTTAAGTCGCCGACAGTTTATTTTGTTTTCAAGTGTTGTTGTAGGTGCATCCTCCGCTTTTGCTGCAATAGTCTTAAAACGCTTTGTTCACGTCATTTTTGAATTTGCAACACATAATCGCATTTCAAACTACAAGTTTTTCTATTTGCTGCTACCGATGATTGGGATTTTCTTAACTGTTTTTGTTATTGGAAAATTCCTTGGAGGTTCATTAAGCAAAGGTTTGGCTCAAATTCATTCAGCAATTGCCAAAAAATCGAGTTTCATGCCAAGACGCAATATGTTTGACCAAGTTTTGACAAGTTCCTTGACTGTTGGATTTGGTGGTTCAACTGGGTTAGAAGCTCCGATTGTTATTACTGGTGCGGCCTTTGGTTCCAACTATTCCAAAACCTATCGCCTTAATTACAGCGAGCGCACTTTGTTATTAGCTTGTGGAATTTCAGCGGGAATTGCTGCGGCTTTTAATGCACCGATTGCAGGCGTACTTTTTGCACTTGAAGTTTTATTGGTGGACATCAGTATTTCAGCATTTACACCTTTGATTATTGCATCTGCAACAGGCGCATTGATTTCAATTATTACGTTGAATGATTCGATTCTATTGAACATTAAATCGACTCAAAATTTTAATTATTGGAACTTGCCGTTTTATATTTTACTTGGGGTTTTCGCTGGATTAATTGCAGTTTACCATACGCGAACATTCTTCAATATCGAGCATTTCTTGTCAAAACGAATCAAGAAACCAATCTGGCGAATTTTACTTGCTGGTTTTGTCTTAGCAGCTTTAATTGCAGTTTTCCCTCCGCTTTTTGGTGAAGGTTATCAAAGTATTAAATTACTCGCTGACAAGCATCCACAGGAATTATTCACTAACTCAGTTTTTCAGTTTTTGAATTCAAATGAATTAGTTGTAATTGGTTTTGTTGGCTTACTAGTTTTTTTGAAGTCAATTGCAACAGCACTAACAATTGGTGGTGGTGGAAACGGTGGAAACTTCGCTCCTTCTTTATTCATTGGTGCTTATCTTGGTTTTTTTATTTCGAGAATTGTCAACTATTTCAAAATATCCGAATTGCCAGAAGGAAATTTCACACTAGTTGGAATGGCAGGAATTTTAAGTGGTTTGTATCATGCTCCTCTGACTGCGATATTCCTAATTGCTGAAATAACTGGTGGATATTCCTTGATGATTCCATTAATGATCGTTTCTTCCATCAGTTTTGCTGTTTCAAAATACTTTGAGCCTTTTTCGATGGATGCAAAAAACTTGGCAAAAAAAGGAGAAACTTTCACAACTGACAAAGATTTTAATGTACTCACAACCATAAAAACAATTGAATTAGTTGAAAAAGATTATCCACATTTATCGCCATTTGGAACCTTGAGAACGCTCGTTGAAGTCGTTTCGCAATCGAAAAGAAATGTCTTCCCAGTAACTGACGAAAATGAAAATTTAATGGGCGTTGTGCTTTTGGATGATATTCGTGAAATCATGTTTAAACAAGATTCGTACGACAGCGTTCAAATTAAAGAATTGATGCGAATGCCTTTAGCAATCATCCAATCTGACGAAAATATGAACCAAGTAATGAAGTATTTCGATGAAACAGGAGCTTGGATTCTCCCCGTTGTAAAAGACTATAAATTTGTTGGTTTTATTTCAAAATCCAATGTTTTCTCAGGCTACCGAGAAAAATTAAAAGATCATACGATTGAGTAGGATTAAAAAGACTAAGGTTTTTTTCTTTTTACTAATGCATCATTTTCATTCTGTTTCTGAATTCTTTCCCATTCAATTTTTAAAAAGTATATCCAATCAAAATAATTCTAGATTAAAAGCGTTTAGCTTCTATCTTTGCGTTCAATGAAACAACTTTCTGTCCTATTTTTTCTTTTACTGTCCTTTTCATCGTTTAGTCAAAATGTACGCGTTGTAGGAATGTGCACCGGAAAAAATGGTAAAGCGCTTGAAAATGTGCTCGTTGTTTCAAAAACAAAACCCGTACAAAGCACTTTTACCGATTCAATTGGACGCTATGCTTTCAATTTTAATTTAAACGACACGATTACTTTTATTTATTCAATCGATGGGCTGCGAGAAACTCAAACTATTGTTATCAATCAACAAGGCAGTCAAGAATTGCCAATAATTAGTTTTCCAATTTTACAGCAGACAGAAGTAGTTATTTCTCAAAATAAAATAGATCCTTTTGTTTTGGAAAAAATGCCAACTGTTGACGCACAAAAAATTACGGGAAGCGTTGAACGCACTTTAACCTTAACAACAGCTGCGACTTCAAACAATGAGTTAACTACCAATTACAATGTTCGCGGTGGAAATTACGACGAGAATTTGGTTTATGTAAATGGATTCTTAGTTTTTCGTCCTTTTCTTACACGAAGTGGTCAACAAGAGGGTATGAGTTTCATTCATTCGGCATTGGTAGAAGATGTTCGATTTTCTGCAGGAGGTTTTGATGCGCAATTTGGCGACCGATTGAGTTCAGTTTTGGATATAACTTATAAAACTCCTCAGAAATTTAACGCATCAGGTTTGGCTTCTTTGTTAGGTGTTGAAACGCACGTTGAGCAAGAGGTAAATCATCGTTTTAATTATTTGGTCGGAGCGCGTTACCGTTCAAATGGTTACTTTTTAAATTCATTGCCGACTAAAGGTGCGTATAATCCTGTTTTTGCAGACGCTCAAATTTTAACAAACTACAACCTAAGTGAAAAGTTAGTGCTTTCATTCTTAGGACATTATTCATCAAACAATTTTAGGTTTAGTCCTCAAACTTCAGAAACCGATTTTGGAACAGCAAACGAAGCTTATTCTTTCCGAATTTATTTTGACGGCTCTGAACAAACGCGTTTTCAAACAATGATGGGAGGTTTGTCGCTGAAATACCAAGCTTCAAAAGATACAAAATTGGATTTTTATGCTTCTGCTTTTAATACCGACGAGCGCGAGTATTTTGACATTCAAGGACAATATTACATCAATGAACTAGAAACCGATCCTTCAAAAGAGGAATACGGTGATTCTGTTGCAGTACTTGGAATTGGAACTTTTTTAAATCACGCACGCAATCGGTTGAATGCAACAATTTTAAGTGTTTATCACAACGGAGAGCATAATTTTTTCTCTGGTTTTACCAACGATGAAAAAACAAAATTTAAAAGTTCTGTTTTGAAATGGGGACTTCAATTTCAACAAGATAACTTCAATGATAAATTGAGTGAGTGGAAAATGATTGATTCAGCAGGATATAGTTTACCACAAGTAAATAACAATGAAGTTGAATTATTTGAAACAATCAAAGGCGAATTGTCAATTCATTCTTATCGACTTTCAAGCTTTTTACAATTGAATAAAAGTTGGTCTCACACCAAGAAAAATTACTTGGTTTCCTTAGATCAAAAAATAAAAGTTGGCGACAAAAAAGAGAAAAAACATTACGAAGAAGTCATTCGCGAATCAAGTGATAAATTCGCCTTAACCGTCGGACTAAGAAGTGGTTACACAGCCATTAATAATGAATTTTATTTAACACCGCGCGTTTCTGTAAGTTATTTCCCAAGATTATACATGGTTCGAAATGAGCGCGTTGCAAGAAGAAATTTATCGTATCGTTTTTCTACTGGTTTGTATTATCAACCGCCATTTTACAGAGAATTTAGAACTTTTGACGGGCAATTGAATACCAATGTAAAAGCTCAAAAATCTTTTCATGCGGTGGCAGGTACAGATTTCTTCTTCAATATGTGGAACCGTGAACAACCGTTCAAATTTACTGGTGAATTGTTCTACAAATATTTATGGGATGTGAACCCGTATGAAATTGAAAACGTGCGCACAAGGTATTACGCTGAAAACAATGCTGTTGCCTATGCCTATGGAATCGATGCCAATATTCACGGTGAATTTGTAAAAGGAATCGAATCGTTTTTCAAATTTGGAATAATGTCAACCAAAGAAGATATTATTGGCGATTCGTACAAGGAATTTTACAATGCCGCTGGCGAAAGAATCATATTTGGTTTTAGTGAAGACCAAGTTGTGGTGGATAGTGCAACGATTTATCCGGGATATATTCCTCGACCAACAGATCAATTATTTACGTTTGGAGCTTTAGTTCAAGATCAAATGCCAGGTTTGGAGAATTTTACGGTTCAAATGGGAATGCAATTTGGTTCACGTTTGCCTTATGGTCCACCTGATTACACGCGCTACAAAGATACTTTGCGCATGAAATCGTATTTTCGTGTTGACTTGGGAATGTCTTACAATTTGATTGACACCAAAAAAGATAAAAAGACATTTTGGAATAAAAACTTTTCAGAGGCAGTTATCTCATTGGAAATTTTCAATCTTTTGGGAATCAACAATGTACTCTCTAAACAATGGATTCAAGATGTGGAAGGAAAATACTATTCCATTCCAAATTATTTAACCTCAAGAAGATTTAATTTAAAGTTGATAGTAAGACTTTAGTTTTCTGATTGAAGATAAATAAGATTACTAGCGCTAAATCAACGTCCTCCAAAAATAGAACTACCCACGCGAACCATTGTACTCCCTTGCTCAATAGCAAGTTGATAATCGCCACTCATTCCCATCGAGATTTCTTTGAATGAATCATCGTTTTGAAAAAATGAATTTTTAAGTCTTGTAAAAATCGCCTTCAACTGCGAAAATTCAGCCCTAACAACTGATTCGTCATCCGTGAAAGATGCCATACCCATAACGCCAACAACGTGGATATTGTTAAAGCTTTTGAATGTATCGGATGTCAATAATTCAACTGCTTCTTCGAAGTCTAAACCAAATTTAGTTTCTTCTTTGGCAATGTAAAATTGAAGCAAAACTGAAATTACTCGCTGGTTTTTTGCGCCTTGTTTATTGATTTCAGCTAATAGTTTTAAACTGTCCACTGAATGAATTAAATGAACATACGGAGCGATGTACTTCACTTTATTTGTTTGTAAATGACCAATCAAATGCCACTGAATATCTTTCGGAAGCACTTCCCATTTTTCAGTCATTTCTTGCACTTTATTTTCACCAAAATGGCGTTGACCAGCTTGATAAGCTTCCAATAAATCACTTACAGGTTTTGTTTTGGAAACAGCAACTAAACAGACATTTGCTGGAATCGCTTTTTGAATTTCAGCTAATTTTTGGGAAATCATTCGCTTATTGAATAAATTGTTAAACCACTTCTTAATTTTGGTTCAACCCAAGTGGATTTCGGTGGCATGTTCATTCCGTGGTCGGCAACTTTTTTCACTTGTTCAATCGTTGCTGGAAAAAGCACAAATCCAACTTGGAATTTACCTGTTTCTATTTTCTGTTCCATCGATTGCAGTGATTCAACTCCTGGCACAAATTCTATTTGATCACTCGTTTTCAAATCTTCTATGCCTAAAATTGGAGTTAGAATCAATTCCGTTAACAAATCAGAATCCAAGGATTTCACAGGATGCTCGTCTTCAATTAAATAATCGAAAGGAATAAATAGGAACCATTTATTTTTCAGACATATATGAATTTGATGATTTTCAGCAGGGTGACAAGCGGCTTCTAATTGCGTCAAAGTTCCAAGTGCTTTGAGTGCATGAAGAAAACTTTCCTCTTCGTAACCATTTAAGGTTTTTACCAAACGATTAAATTCCAAAATCTTTAGTCGATTTTCTTCGACAAAAAAGGAAAGGAAGTATTTCGCACTTTCGTTTGGCGCTCCGTTTCTCTTTTCAAGTTCGTCAAATAAACGTACAGAAGAAGCTGAACGGTGGTGACCATCTGCAATGTAAAGTGCTTCGATTGCCTCAAAAGCGTTTTTTAAAACCAAGCTGTTATTTTCAGACAAAACCCACAACTCATGTTTAACACAATCAGTCGTAGAAAACTCGTATTCTGGACGCGCCTCGGTGAATTGAAAAAGCATTTGCTCAAGCTGTTCATTTCCTTTGTAAGAAAGAAGCACAGGCTCTGCATTGAATCCAACGATATCCAAATAATTGGTAAACATTGTTTCACGAGAAGTTAAAGTGGCTTCGTGCTTTTTAATTTTATCCGATTTATATTCCGCAACACTTGCACCAGCAATAATTCCAGTGAAAGGATGGCCATTTTTTGTTTGGCGGTAAATATAAATTCGAGGCGTTTCCTCTTGTATTAAAATTCCTTTTTCTACAAATTCTTCATAGCGCTTTTTAACTTGTAGAAAACGTTCTGTGGAATTTGGTTTTGTTTTCACATCGTTTCCAAACTCTGGATTAATAATGTGTAAAAAGGTAAACGGATTATCCTCTAATTTCGCTTTAAGTACATTTTTTTTATACGAATAAAAAGGTCTCGTTGCAACTAAATGTACTTTGTCACGAACTGGTCGTACCGCTTTAAAAGGAGCAATTTCAGCCATTGACTAGAATTTATAACTCAAACCAAAACTTGGTAGAATAGGGAATTGATAGATTTCTTCACCTGTAACACGGTTCACGTAGAAAATATTATTTCTACCGTAAACATTTGTTACACTTGCGATTAATTCCATTGAAGTTTTGTTTTTGAAAACAAATTGTTTTTTGAAAGTCACATCCAAACGGTGGTAAGCAGGTAATCTTTGACTGTTGAAAGAACCTAGTAATGTTGAAGTTGTCGTTGGATTATTGGTTACGTAATCTGTAGTTACACCACCTTGGAAAGTTTCTCCTTGGTAGAATCCTGCATTTGGTGTAAATGGTAAGCCTGAACCTAAATTCCATCTTACGTTAACCTCGTAATCCTTTTTCTTACCAAACAAATAAGAACCCACTAAATTGATGTTGTGTCTTCTGTCGAACACAGGAAAATATTCAATGAATCCATCCCAACGTGTGTTTTTACCCAATGAATAAACACCCCATAAAAACCAACGATCTTTGTTGTATTTCACTAAAAAGTCAACACCATAAGATTGACCTGATTCAAGGATAAAGTCCTTTTTGAAAACATCGTCAATTTGTTCAAATTGTGCAACATCTTCGTAAAGTTTGTTTTGGTTGATGTTACTTAATTGCGAGAAGTATTTGTAGTAACCTTCAACATTGAAAGTGATGTTTTTCCCTAAATCATATTCAAAACCTAAAATTGCATGCCAAGCATATTGCAATCCATTTTTTGTGTTTTTAATCTTTTGAAATTCATTTACAAATTGTTCTTGTACGTTCGTTGGTGCTGATAATAAACCATTGAATAAATTCACAACATCTTTGTCAGAAGAAGCTGATGTAAAGTTTTGAGAGAAACGTCCACCTGAGAACTTGAATCTTAAATTTTCGTTGGCGTTGTATTTCAAACCAAGTCGAGGTTCAGGAGAAATCGTATTTAGAGAAGCATAAACTTGCACACGCATTCCTGCTTGAATAACCCAACGATTGGTAACTTTTCGGTAATTGAAATAAGTTCCGATTTCTGTTGTAAAGTTATTCGCTTCGATTTTTCTTTTTGCCTCGTTGTAAGTAACGAATTGCGTATTGAATCCACTTAAATTGAAACCGTAATTCATTTCACTTTCGTTTTTCAAAAAGACACTAAAATCGAATCCAAGGTCGAATCCTCCGATTTTTGAAAAACGTGGCTCCAATGCTGTTTCAGCGAATGTTGTTTGGAAATTACTTCCGTTTACATGACCACGAATAAAAATTGGCGAACCGCTAGGAACCATTAAAAAGTTGATTCCTCCACCTGATGCATCCCAATTCAAATCGGCAACAGAATAATTTACACTGTCTTGATTGTGAAAACCAAATGCACTAAATTTTGAACCTCCGTCAGCCGTAAATGTTACCTTACCATATAAATCTGTAAAGTTGAAAGGCAAACCATTTCCATCGTTGATACGTGGATAAAGTGTTTTTGAAGTGTAGTCTAACAAACTGTGTTTTGCAGAAAAAATATACGAACCTGCTCTTGGTGAACCATCTGCATTTTTCTTACCAATTGGACCTTCCAACACTAATTTTGCTAAGAATGGAGAAGCCGAAACTTTCCCTCCAAATTCTTGTCTGTTTCCATCGCGGTAAGTAATATCCATAACAGATGAAATTCTTCCTCCGTATTTAGACTCAAAACCTCCTGTGTAGATGTCCACATTTTTTACCAACTCAGTCTCAAAAATCGAGAAGAACCCGATAGAGTGAAACGGATTGTAAACTGTCATTCCATCTAATAAAACTTTGTTTTGAATGGGCGTTCCTCCACGAACATATAATTGTCCACCTTGATCACCTGTTGTTACAACTCCCGGTGTCACACTAAATGCTCCAACAATATCGTTTTCAGCACCGTAGCTTGGGATACGCTCCAAACCTTTTTGATCTAATTTCAACTTTGAAATCTCAATTTCAGTTCTTTTGGTCTTGTTATCAGCAGAAACTTTTACTTCGTCTAACTCTTTGACAACATCTTTCTTAATTAATTCAAATTTAAGATCGTAGATTTTTTTACCTTCTTTGATTTCAACTTTTTGAATAGCAACTTCATACTTAAAGTTCTCAACTTTCAATAAAAAGTTTCCCTTTTCAAGTTTTGGAATTGAGAAAAATCCATTCAAATCGGTTACAGCTCCTGCCACAATTGAACTGTCTAATTTGAGAACTTTAATTTTCTCAAAGCTCATTGGTTCACCGTTCGATTTATCGTATATAAATCCACGTACCGTGTAATCTTGTGAAAAACTTGTAAATGAAAGGAATACAAGTGTAATTAGCGAATAAATTCTTTGCATCTGTTTGATTAAGAGACCCCGAAATTAAGTAAATGTTATTACAAAAGAAAAGTTAATGAGCAATCGAATTAATCTTTAACAATTCGATAGGTCTTTTTCCCTGAAAAACCTTCAATATTTACAAAATAGTTGCCTGATGAAAATTTTGATAAATCCATAGAAACGTTTGCATCACTCGATTCAATTGAGAAGATTGGTCTTCCACTTAAATCCAACAAGGTGTACGTTGCTATTTTACCACTTAAATTATTGATATTCAAAATATTTGAAACAGGATTGGGATATAATTTAAAAACAATAATGTTTTCATCAATTCCAACGCCACTTCCACCGTTTGAGTAAGCGTAAGCAGGACTTGTAACACATCCATATTGGTAAGTTACTTTCACAGTGTAGTTACCATCTTGCGTTGCAGTGTAAGATTGACTTGTAGCATTGTTTATTGGTGAATTATTGAAATACCATTGGTAACTAATTCCTGTTGTTGAAGCAGTCAAAACAGCCCCATTCGCATTGATTGAAACTGCTGCAACACTTGGACAAGTTGAAATTCCATTTGTTCCAGTTGTAGATGTTAAAGCTGTTTGAAAACTAGTGTAAGCTTCACAATTTTCATTTAAAATATAATCTAGCCAAGGGTCTAGAATCGTGTAAGTAAGTTGCTGTTGTTGTGCTCGATCGATAGCGATATCAGGAGAAGAAGTTCCTTCGCCGAAATCACAATTGAAGTTTGTTTGTGCAAAATAACAATGTCCTCCACCAACAATATTCACGAAATTCTTACAAGAACTTGCTAAACCGTTATAAATTGGTGTATGGTGCTCTGCTGCTGGTGTAACACCGTCGGCTGTACCTGAAAAAATAAGTGCAGGAACAGTAACGTCTGGCGCAGCTAATGTTGCTTCTGGGTCTGTTTCAGCAGGTGCTAAACCAACGATTCCAACGATATTTGTGTTGTTTGCCGAAGCTAAGATTGTTGCTCCACCACCCATTGAGTGACCCATTATCATTGCTCTTTGTTTGATTTTTCCGTTGAAAATGGAACCTGCCGTTGAGTTCAATGCCAACATCTTTTGAGAAACTTGTCGTAAATCCGTTCCGAAATCTGCATGACTTGGACTTGGAATCAAACCACCTTCTGTTCTCGGAAAAGCAAGAATGTAGCCTTTTGCCGCATATCGTTGCCAAATGTTGGTGTACGCATCCCACGCCATTGCGAATCCATGGCCAAAAGTTATGACTGGAAATTGTCCTGAAACTAAAGGTGTGTTATCTCCAGCACTTGTCGCAGGGTAATAAATTTCAGTTTGAATTTGTCTTCCAGGGCCACCACCTGAGCCTGTACCACCCGTTCTTCCTGGATCGTTAAAGGTAATTGTTGTGTGCCCAACTTGGTATTGAGCTGTTAAATTCAGACTGATAAAAACTGAAAATAAAAATAAAATCTTGTTCATAGTTTGATTTTTTGAGTTTCTAAAAATAGCTATTTTTTGCGACTTGTGGGTTTTAACTCATCGCCCAATTGCTTCTATCCAAACTTCTGTATTGAATTGCTTCTGCAACGTGTTGAGCTTTAATTCGTTCAGAACATTCCAAATCGGCAATTGTTCTTGCAACTTTTAAAATTCGATCATAAGCGCGCGCAGACAAGCCCATTTTTTCCATCGCATTTTTCAAAATCTTTTGACTGGATTCATCAACTTTACAATGGATATCAAACTCATTTTTTGACATTTGTGCATTGCAGTGAATTCCTTCTTGTTGCTGATAACGGCCTTTTTGTAAATCCCGCGCTTTCTCCACTCTCGCCCTGATTTCTTTACTGCCCTCCGAGGGAACATCATTCGATAATTCATCAAAAGAAACGGGCGTAACTTCCACGTGAATATCAATCCGATCGAGTAAAGGTCCAGAGATTTTATTCAAGTATTTCTGAACGACACCCGGGCCGCAAACGCACTCTTTTTCAGGGTGATTGTAATACCCACACGGACAAGGATTCATAGCAGCAACCAACATAAAACCCGCAGGATAATCAATTGAAAATTTTGCGCGGGAAATATTCACAACTCTATCTTCCAAAGGTTGACGCATAACTTCAAGCACTTGACGCTTGTATTCTGGAAGTTCATCCAAGAACAAAACGCCATTGTGTGCCAATGAAATTTCTCCGGGCAAGGGATAACTTCCGCCTCCAATTAATCCAATGTCTGAAATGGTGTGATGTGGTTTTCGAAAAGGACGTTGCGTTATCAAACCAACTTGACCTTTGACTTTTCCAGCAACGCTATGAATTTTAGTTGTCTCCAAAGCTTCGTCCATGCTCATGGGTGGAAGAATGGTTGAAAGTCGTTTTGCCAACATTGATTTCCCTGCGCCGGGCGGACCTATCAAAATGACGTTATGCCCTCCAGCAGCTGCGATTTCAAACGCGCGTTTAATGTTCATTTGTCCCTTCACGTCGCGGAAATCAACGTCGCAATTATCGATTAAATATTCAAATTTCTTCAGTACATCAATCTCCGTTTTTTCTAATGAATTTTCCTCTTGATTGAAAAATGCTATTACTTCCGACAATTTTTCTGCACCATAAACTTCCAAATCATTGACAACTGCGGCTTCTTGTGCATTTGCTTTTGGAACAATAATTCCTTTGAATCCTTCTTGTTTTGCTTGTAAAGCGATTGGTAAAATTCCTTTTGTGGCTTGAATCGAACCATCTAAGGATAATTCGCCAATGAGCAGGTATTTGTCTAACAAGTCAATTTGAACTTGGTCACTCACGGCTAAAATTCCGATAGCGATTGGCAAATCAAAAACAGAACCTTCTTTGCGAATATCAGCAGGCGCCATATTTACCGTTATTTCTTTCCCCGGAAATTTCAAATCGTTATTCTTGAAAGCAGCTTTGATTCGTTGCTGACTTTCTTTCACTGCGCTATCAGGTAAACCGACTAAATAAAAATTGACTCCGATTCCTAAATTTACTTCGATGGTGATGGTCGTCGCATTGATGCCAAACACAGTACTGGAGTAGGTTTTAACTAACATTTCACTTTCGTTTTTAATTGTTTCTTAACATTAAGTTAGTGAAATAGTTGATTTCTGACAAGAAAAAGATTAATTTTTTGAAATAAAAATGGTTAGAAATTAAACAAACTGAGTTAAAAGTGAAGAGAGAAAAGTTAAGAGTGAGAAATGTGCTATTAAAAAATGAATTGAAAATGTAAAATTGAATGACAAATTCAGATTACTTCGGTGAAACGATTCACTAGAATTTTCTTCGACTTATAAGCCTCAATTAAACATTAACACTTCGACGGACTCAGTGTGGGAAATTAAGCATTAAAAATTCGATTTTCTTCGACCCAAAATTTTTATTCAACATTAAGCATTAAAAATTCAACATTTAAATAGCTCAATAAAAAATGTTAACCACATAGAAACATAGAAAAAATAGAACCGCTTTGCGGAGAAAAGTTGAAATTAAATACAAAATTCAACATAAAAAATTAACACTTCGAGAGGCTCAGTGTAAGAAGTTAAAAGTGAAGAGAGAAAAGTTAAGAGTGAGAAATGTGCTATTAAAAAATGAATTGAAAATGTAAAATTGAATGACAAATTCAGATTACTTCGGTGAAACGATTCACTAGAATTTTCTTCGAGCCAAAATCCCAATTCAACATTAACACTTCGGCACACTTCGACACACTTCGACGGGCTCAGTGTAAAAGCTCAGTGTAAAGGCTCAGTGCGAGAAATTAAAAATTCAAAATTCGATTTTCTTCGAGTAGTAAACCCCAACCAAAAATCAAGCATCAAAAACCAAAAATCCCTTCTTCGAGTTATGAATCCTAATTCAAAATTCAACATTAACACTTCGACACACTTCGACGGGCTCAGTGTAAAAGCTCAGTGTAAAGGCTCAGTGCAAGAAATTCAAAATTAACCTACGGTGGACTCAAAAAGATAATACTCGGCAAGGTAAACGTGCTTATCGTACACGATTGGATGGAGCTTGGACAAGTAGTTGCGGTATTGGTTACAACAACAGAATAAGTTCCTGCGACGCCTGTGGAGAGACTTGGAACGTTGCCCGGTGCTGGTACGCCACTTGGAACTGTCCATGCGTAAGAATACGTGCCTGCTGGGCTTGGGGTGGCGGAAACAGTTGTGGTGGTACCCGCACAAATATTGTTACAATTCACAGCAACTGTTGGACTTGGATTAATCGTTACAGTAGCGGTTGTAGCTGAATTTGTACAGCCTGCAGCATCTGTTGCGGTTAATGTGAATGTACCTCCTGTTGACCCCATGGTTACAGTTGGACCTTGCGAGAAGGCATTTGGTGTAAAAGTTACACCTGCTGGACCTGTCCAAGAATAGCTTGTCATTCCTGCTGGGCCTCCTGTTAATGTCAATGTTCCAGCGATACAAGAGCTTGTGCTTGAAAGTGAAGCCGTTACGTTTGGCAATGCGTTAATGGTCACACTTGCTGTTGTTGTGAAAATCGGACAGCCATTTGCAGCTGGAAGTGTGTAAGTAACGGTGTAAGTTCCGTTTGTACTAGCGTTTGGTGTGATCTCTCCTGTTGTTGTATTAATTGATAAACCGCTTGGCGTTGCAGAGAAAGAACCGCCTGTTGTTCCACTAAAGTTTACACTTTGAACCGTTGTGATATTTCCACAGAATGGCCCACTGTAACTGATGTTTGCCGTTGGCGCAGCGGTGATTGTTACTTGAGTAGTTACACTTACAGCTTGACAACCACCTGCAGCAGGAATGGAATAAGTTATAGTGTATGGACCTCCTGGAGTACTTGAACTTGGGGTAATTGTTCCATTGAGTGAATTAATTGTTAAACCACTTGGCGTTGCTGAATAAGTACCTCCTGAAGTTCCTGAGAAAGTTACTGTTTGCGCTCCAGTACTTGAACAGAATGGACTTCCAGAATATGAAATATTAGCTGTTGGTGCACTGATAATAGAAACTGTAGCGGTAGCTTGAACTTGTGGACAACCATTTGCTGCTGGAATAATATATTCAACCGTATAATCTCCAACAGCGTTTTGATCGGGTGTAAATTCTCCTGAATTTGTATTGAAATTTACTAAACCTCCTCCTGTCCAATATGCTCCCGTTTGACTGCCTGTTGTGGTCAATGTTAATGAAGATGAAGTAGAAGAACTTACACAAAATGCTCCACTAGAAAGCGATGCCGTTGGTGGATTTGTAATTGTTACTTGTACTGTATTACTTACAACAACAGAGGCACAGCTTGCAACAATTTTAACAAAATAAAAACCTGAAGAGGTAGGTGTAAAACTTGGAGAAGCACTTGGAGCACCTTGTGAAACTGCTGGACTTGAACAATCATCAGCATTTCTTCTAAACCACTCATAAGTTAATGAACCAGTTGAAGTTGCAGAAACAGTTAAAGGAGTTACGTTTCCTGCACAAGCATTAACAGCAACAGGTTGGGTAGTTATTGTTATTGGTTTGTAGGAATTAGGGGTGAAATCTACACCCGCGTAGCGATAGGTGGACGCTAATGTTTTTGTCCAATTGGCTGCTGGATTAGCAGCACCTAAATCTGTAAAAGATTGAAGTTGAATCCCAATTGCAGATGGAGAGGTGGTCGAATTCGCAGTTGTTGCATAGAGAATAGGATTTGTACCTGAATAATCCACAACTAAACCTCTAGCAGTATTTCCCGTTATTTTATAGTTTTCAGCTATAGGCCAAGTTCCTGATGCTGTTTTATTAAATCTTAATACTCCTCTACGCGCAGCTGCAGATGAACCATCATCCGCCGTATAAATAGTACATCCATCAGGGCTAATTGAAAAATCAATGATATTATTACCTGTGTAACTAAAAATCAATGTAGCAGTTTGTCCTGTTGTTGTGGGTAAGCCAGAACCAATTTGGTAAATACCTCCGCTAGCTGCTTTCACAGAAACATATAAATTCCCATTAAAGATTTCAATATTTTGAGCATTTATAATTTGATTACTACTACAGATTTGAATTGGAGCTGAATTATTACCGTCAAAATACCAAACACCCCCGACAGGATTATTAGCATTACCTCCTGCACAATAAAAACTATTTGCTTGAGGGCCAGGAATTGCACTTGTAAACCTAAGACCTAAATACGGTGATCCAGCAAGCGTAGAAAATGTCTCTGTTCTAACTGGGCTTGCAGAACCATTAAGTATAACTGTTTTTTTGGGATTAGCAGCTTCTGTTTGAGATGAAGGCGTTGATCCAGTTCCCGGCACAGCTAACTGTCCGTTATAACTGTTCATGAAACCTATTAAATTTCCATTGGTAGAAAATGAACCATTTTGGGTTAATGTACCAGAAAAAGGTGCATGATTTAATATAAAACTCCCCGATCCACTTGGATTCCATTCATCAATTGTAACTGGCACTTGAACGTTTGTTGTAGAGGTTAAAGTTGTTGATCCATCACCTAGTTTATACACAACTAAATTACATTCTTGAAAACTATTACAACCAGAATTGTAAGTTATGTTTGAACTGACATTGATCAGTCCTCCACATGCACCACTTGATATATTTGTTAAAGTCACAACAACATTTTCACCATTTAAAACAGTAGGATTTGTTAAAGCAATAGTCGCTTGTCCTGAACTATTAAGTACAACTGAATTCAAAGGTGTTGCTGTTGCACCTGTTACAGTATAAGAAACAGTTGCACCCGCTAAACCATTAATGGTAATTGAAGCACCCGAAGAGCATAATACAGGAGGAATACTTGAAAAAGTTGGATCAGCCACAGTTGTCGGAGCTGCATTAATTGTTACAGAAGTCGATGCAGGTGAAGGGCAACCCGCTGCATTTGTTACTGTAAATGTGTAAGTTGTTCCAGGAGCTAAACCACTGATTGTACCTGTTGTTCCTGTTCCAGTTGCAGTTACTCCACCTGGAGAAGCAGTTACAGTCCAAGTGCCCGATGAAGGTAAACCACTCAAGGCAACTGATCCTGTAGGAACAGCACAGGTTGGTTGGGTAACAGTTCCCGGAATCGGTGCTGATGGTGGTGGAGAAACAGTAACATTTAAAGTATTTGATGTTCCTGCACAACCATTCAGTGTTGGAATAATGTTATAAACTACTGTCACAACGTTTGAAGCTGTTAACACATCAGCGATTGTTCCTGTTGTTTGTACCGCAGTAGTTTCTCCTGTAACGTTGATGTTATTGGTAGCATTCCATTCAAATGTTGCACCACTCGGCGAAGAAGTCAATGGAATATTCAAAGCGACTCCACTACAAACAGTCACAGGCGTATTGGTAATTGTTGGCGGCGCAGTAATTTCCATAGTCACTACACTTGTTACACCCGTATTCGTACAACCGCCACCACTTTGATACGAAACACTCGTAATCGAATAAGTATAAATTGTTGCAGTACCTGTTGGAACTGAAAGCGGAGTCGTGTTATTTCCTGAAACGTTAACAGGAGTTTGCGCAACGCCATTGATCGTATATGCAACAGTTATCGGCAACGATTGCGGATTTGTTACAGTTACAATTGGTGAAGCTGCATTTTGACACGCACTTGCAACGCTTGTTGTTAAAGTGGCAGTTGGCGCAGGATTCACCGTAATTATTGCACTTCCACCAGACGATTGAGAACAAGGAGAACCACTTGTGTATGCAATACTTACTAAATTGTAAGTGAAAGTTCCTGGTGTTCCTGTTGCTACGGCTACATCCGTTGAACTATTTGCAGCAACAATCACAGTACTGTTTACGCCACCAAGCGCATAAGTCATTACAACTTCCGCACTTGAGGTATTGGTGAAAGTTAAATTTGTTATACTACCTTGACAAACGGTTGCTGCGCCAGTCATTGTTCCTGTTGGCAATGGATTGACTGTTACAACAGCGCTTCCTGTTAATGGAGAACTACAAGCGTTAGCACCTGTATATTCAACACTTTCTAAGTTATAAGTAAAAGTACCGACAGCTGAAGGCGTAAATGTTACAGTTGAAGTAGCATTTGCACTGATGTTAATTGTTTGACTAGCACCTCCATTAAAATTGTAAGTAACAACAACACCAGAAGTTAAACTTGGATTGCTAAAGGTTATCGTTGTTGGCGTTGCTGGATTTGTCAAACACAAAGTAGTTGTACCACTTATTGTTGCTGTTGGCGCAGGAAGCACGTTCAAAGTTGCAGTTTGTCCTGTCAAGGCACTAGAACAAGTACTGTAATTTGCATAAGATACACTTGTCAATGAATAGGTAAAAGTTCCTGACGGCGTTGTGTTGGGATAAATCGTGTAAGTTCCATTCGCTGGCACAAGTACCGTTGTTGCTGAACCACCTGTAAAAGTGTAAGTTACTTGTTCATCGTAGGGTCTTGGATTGGTAATTGTAAAACCAGTTGCATTTCCATTTTCACAGACAGTTTCAGCACCGAAAAGGGTTGCTGTTGGTAATTGCAACACAAGCACGGAAATTGAACCTGAAACAGGCGACGGACAAGCATTCCCACTGGTGTAACTTGCTGATTCAAGCGTATAAACATAATTTCCAGCTGTAGAAGTAGGTGCAGTTACTGTGTTTGTTCCCGAAGCAGGAATAGTGATTGTATTTGGCGTTGATCCAATTGTATAGTTAACAGAAACAGCTGTTGAACTGAAATTTGTAAAAGTCACAGTTGGCGCTGTTGCACCTTGACAAACGGTTGCGTCACCAGTGATTGAAATGGACGGCGTTTGAATCACGGTTATCGTTGCAGAGCCCGTTGCTGTTGCCGAACAACCTGCACCGCTATTGAGCGCAACACTTACCAAGTTGTAAGTATATGTTCCAGTTGTCGCAGTTGAAACAGGAATAGTTCCCGTTGCACCAGCTCCAATAACCATAGTTTGGTTGGGATTTCCTGTAAGATTGTAAGTTACAGTAACCGCAGCTGAGTTTGGATTGCTAATTGAAATATTGGGAGCTGAAGCACCTTGACAAACGGAAGCCGTTCCAGAAATCGTAACCGTTGGTAAGGGAACAACATTGAAAATTGCTGAACCAGAAGCTGTATTCGTACAACCACCCGGTGTATTGAAAGCAACTCCTGTCAAAGCGTAGGTAATTGTTCCACTTGTGGCGGTATTAACTCCGACAGTTGCTGTTCCATTTGCAGGTACAAGAAGCGGAGTGGCAGCAACACCATTTACGGTATATGAAGCAAGTACATCTGAAGCGTTTGTATTGGTAAACGTTACAATTGGCGAAGCTCCATTTTGACAAACAGTTCCACTTCCAGAAATGGTAACACTTGGTAAAGGCGTTATCGTAACAGTTGCTGTACCTGTTTGTGTCAAAGCACAACTGGGTGTTCCACTTTGAAATTGTACAGTTGTTATTGTATAGGTATAAGTTCCAACGGTACTTGTTGGTACTAAAACGGTTGCTGTGCTGTTGCCATTTACCCCAACGTTAAAATTTTCTGGACTTCCACCGTTAAGTGTACTGGTGTAATAGACTAAAACTTGATCCGCATTTGGATTGGTAAATGTAATAGTTGGTTGGGTTGCATTTTGACAGACAGTAGTTGTTCCAGAAATAAAAGCACTAGGCGTTGGGCGCACAGTAATGGTTGAGGAAGCTGTGATTGGAGAACAACCTGGAGGTGTATAAGTGACACCATAAGTTGTGGTTGAACCTGGTGTTACGATAATAGAAGTCGTTGTTTGTCCACCCGGCGACCAAAGATAAGTTCCACCACCTGAAGAAACAGTTGTCGATAAATTAACAGATGTTCCACTACAAATCGTTGATGAAGGTGTTAAAGTTATTGTTGGAGAAGGCGTTACCGTTACCGTTACTTGCTGAGAACTTGGTCCACATGCGTTTGTATTCGAAATTGTATAAGTTCCTGAACCTACTGTTGTAGGGTTTCCAACAGAATACGTCAAAGGTCCATCTAATGTTGATGTTGGAGGAGGTGAAACAAGCGTGGTTAAATTTACATTTCCACAACTTGTAACACTGTTAGTTGTGAGCACTAAATTCGGAGCAACAGTTGTCACATTGATGGAAGTACCAGACAAGGTAGTATTTGCACAACCTGCTATTGTGTAAACACTTGTAATATTGTAAGAAACATCTTGCGTTGGTGTGACGCTAATCGTATGCGGATTGTTAGAAGTTGTAAAAGTTGTAGGAGTTGAACCACTTGCTGTTACAGTGTTGTAAGTTACTGTCCAAGGCGCACTACCAGTGAAAGTAAATGTTAAAGTAGAGGATTGATTCGTTACTGAACAAATATTTGATGGACTTGCGTTTACGGTAGCAGTTGGCGGGTTATTTATCGTTAAAACAGCTGAGTTCGAGTTTACTGTTCCACAAGGTCCAACAATGGTGTAACGGTAAAGATAACCATTCATTCCTGAGGTTACGCCTGTTAAAGAAAGCGTTGAAGTTGTAACACCAGCGTAAACTCCACCTTGTGGTACATTGTTCCAAGAACCTCCGTTGTCGGTACTAAATTGCCATTGACCATTGCTTCCTGGTCCTGTGACGTTGGAAGTGAAACTTGTGTTTCCTCCCACACATACGCTTGCATTAACAGGTTGTGACAGAAAAGTATTAGGCTGAACAATTATGTTTAAAGTTACTGGCTGAAGTGGACCGCAACAAGAAGAAGTAATGTTCAAGTTAACTGCAAAAGTTAAATTCGTTGTACCTGTATTTGTGAAAGTAATATTTGTTGAACCACTTGTTGAAGATGCAATTGTTGCAGTTCCACCAGAGGGAGGATTTGTAACTGTCCAAGAATAAGTTAATCCACCTTGATTAATTGTAGAAGCTGTGAAATTTGCTGTTCCCGGACAAATCGTTGTAGAAGCTGTAATGATTGAAGGAGTAGTTGTTGATGCAGCTATTAAAATATTAGTGAAACCTGTATAGTATGTAACATTTGTAGTAATTGTTTTTCTACCAATTGATGAATATTGAGTAGTTAAATTTCCACTTGCTGGCGAAGAACCCGTTCCAAAATTGGTAAAATTTGCAGCAGTTGCACCAGTATGTGTAATATTTGTATTGGTACAAGAGATGTTGGTAGCTGTAATTACAGGTTGTCCAGCTAGATTGAAATTGGTTATGCTTGTTGCTAAAGGAAGACTAGTACCATAAAAATAAACAGGTACTGAAACACCATTTCCACCATTTCCGCCTGTTCCACCAGCGCCACCAGCGCCACCAGCACCACCAGCACCACCTCTGTTACAATCACCATCACCGTTTGAACATGGATTTCCTGCGGCGAATGGAATAACTGGACCGCCTGTTCCACCAGCACCACCAGCGCCACCAGCGCCGCCTAATCCAAGTGCTCCTCCGTTTACAAAGCAATCTACAAGACTTCCGACTGGTGTTACGCAGTTATTTAAAAATAAACCAAAGGAGCTTCCTCCTCCAAAACCACCTGATCCTGCACCGCCTCCGCCTCCGCCGCCTGAACCACCAGAACCTCCACCACCAGAAGCTTTGCAACCATCATCATCGCATCCAGCACCACCTCCACCTCCTCCACCAGATCCACCAGTACCTGCTGTTCCATTTGTACCATAAGATGGATTATAAAACCCTCCTGTATAGTTATTTGTAGCAAGTGTAATTCCTGGATTTCCTGGATTTCCTGGACTACCATTACCTCCAGCACCACCATCACCTGGAGAACCTGCACCGTTACTACCCTCTCTAACACCTGCAATACCAGCACTTCCACCACCTGGTCCACTACCTGCTATACCTGGATTTCCGTTTGTGCAATTGCTGTACTGATCATCTCCACTTGCGGATCCCCCTCTACCTCCTGCAAAACCATTTGTCGCTGAACCACCAATTATTGCTGCATTTGCTCCACCTAATCCTGCGGTACCTCCGTTTCCATAAGCCCCTGGTCCGTCAGATTGACATAATACCAAACCTTGTGATGAATTACCTTTACTTCCTGTAATTCCTGAGCCTCCATTAGTTCCTGCTGTACCAGGAGAACCGGCATACCCAGCACCTGCAGCACCTGGTAATATCTGACATCTTACTATATCGTAGTTGGAACAATTTGTTAGATAAATACCATAAGTAGAAATCCCTTTTGGATAAGTTGGTGTTGCAGCTGGAGCAGCGGCAGTTGTAATTGTTAAGTCTTGTAACCTAAAATTACTTTGGTTCAAACCTTGTAATGCTACAAGTCTTCCAGCATCGGGTAAGCCTTCTGGGTTTAAAGCACTTCTTGTAATGGTCGTTGCCCCTGCTTGACTGGTTTTTGTCGTGTAACCCACGTTATAACCTCCTTCTATTGTCATTGCTGAACCAATAGAAAGAGGGTTATCAAGCGTATAGGTTCCTGTTTGTAATTTGATAATTGCATTGTTACACGCCGCGAGTAATATAGCATTTGCCAAAGTGGTAGGTGAACCCGCTGCTAATCCTGTACCTCCACCTGAAGGAGAGGCAAAAATCACATTACACGATGCTGGATTTGCAGATGGTCCTGAAACGGTTGTACTTGCCGTACCTGTACAGCCAGAAGCTGTAGTTACAGTAACTGTGTAAGTACCAATTCCTCTACCTGTCCAAACAGAAGAAGGAACGTTATTTTGAACATAAGTACCTGTGTTCCAATTATAAGAACAGCTTGAGCAATTCACACCATTCACCAAAGAGGTAGCGGTCAAATCTACCGTTCCTCCAGAACAAACAATTGGATTTATTGGAGAAATACTTACCACAGGATTTGCAGCAATTGTTACAGTTGTGCTTGTTGTTTTTGTACAGCCGCCATAAGTTACGGTAACGGTGTAAGTTGTTGTTGAGGATGGAGTTACAGTTGTTGAGGAAGTATTCGCTGAGTTCGACCAAGCGTAAGTTCCGCCCGATGTAGGTCCGGTTACACTTAAAGTTGTTGAAGCACCCGCACAAATTGTTGCAGAAGGATTTGCACTAGCGGTTACTGTTCCAAGGTGGTTAAAAGTAGTGCTTTGTCCAACTAATAAAGCATTTCCACAGCGGTCGAGCAAAGTATTTCCGTCATTTCCAACCTTTGATGTTATGGTAAATTGCCCTGAACTTGTTGCGTTGTAGTAAACTTGAACCTGATTGGTTGTACCACCTGTTGGACATCCTACACCAATTGCAGAAGTAATTGTTGGAGAACCTGGCCCAGAAATTTGAAAATCACTTCCATTTGCAGCTATGGAACCACAAGTCACATTTTCTGAAAGTGTGAGTGTTACATAATTGCCGTAACAATTGTCAGTAGAAGAAATAATTTGAGGTGCTGTAACATCCAAAAAGGAGGAAGTTCCAGAGAAAGTTAAAGTATATCCATTTTGATCTTGCGTATAATTATCCACAATCAATGCGTACGTTTGACCAGCTGTAACGTTTAAACCATTTGATATTGGAGAACCTCCTGCACCAGTACCTTCAACAGCGCCACCGATACTACCAGCATTCATTCCTGTGTTACCATAAGTTCCCGAATAATTACAACGAACCGGTGTCATGTTCGGGATATTTGCACAAGAAGTTCCTGTCAAATCATATAAAGCCCAATCGTAATCGTTTGCGGTATTGATATTGAAACCAAAAGAACCCGCTGTTTGAACTGTAAATACATACCAAACTGATGCACGTTCATTAGTGGTCAAACAAGAATTAAATACCTCTTGTGTTCCATAACCACTATAAGAATTTGGTTGTACATACGTTTGTTGACAAACAGGAATTGCACTAGAACAATCTTGCTGTGAAAAACCCACAAACGATTGAAAAACAAGAATTAAGAGCGCAAAAAAACCAACGCAACTAGACAATAATCTACTTGATTCATTAGATTTTTTGGAGAGAAATTTAGATATCAGTGATAGTTTAGTCAAAACTGTGTTCCACATTCTAGTTTAAGGTCAACGAATTTAAGAAATTTTAATAAAACAAACTTATTAATTCAATAATAATCAATTGAATCAAACGAAAAATGAATTTCTTTAAAAACAATAGATTCAATCAAGAACTAGATAACGTTTAATTTTTTAAAAGGAAGCCTTTGAAACTTCAAGTTAAGAGAGAAAAGATAAAAATGTGCTAATTAAGAAATGTGCTAATGTGCTAATTAATAAATGAATTGAAAATGTAAAATTGAAAATGTAAAATTCAGATTTCGGTGAAATGATTCACAAAATTTTCTTCGCGTTAAAATCCTAATTAAAAATTAACACTTCGATGGGCTCAGTATAAGAAGTTAAAAGTGAAGAGAGAAGAGTTAAAAGTGAGAAGTGTGCTAATTAATAAATGAATTGAAAATGTAAAATTGAAAATGTAAAATTCAGATTGCTTTGATGAAACGATTCGTTAATATTTTCTTCGAGCCAAAATCTTAATTCAACATTAAAAATTAACACTTCGATGGGCCCAGTATAAGAAGTTAAAAGTGAAGAGAGAAGAGTTAAAAGTGAGAAGTGTGCTAATTGAGGAATGTGCTAATTAATAAAATGAATTGAAAATGTAAAATTGAAAATGTAAAATTCAGATTGCTTCGATGAAACGATTCGCTAAAATTTTCTTCGATTAGTAAAACCTAATCAAACATCAAACATCAAAAACTAAAACCCCTTTCTTCGCGTTAAGATTTATCAATAATTTCTTCGCGTTAAAATCCTAATTAAAAATTAACACTTCGATGGGCTCAGTATAAGAAGTTAAAAGTGAAGAGAGAAGAGTTAAAAGTGAGAAGTGTGCTAATTAATAAATGAATTGAAAATGTAAA
>VEQH01000060.1 GCA_018883325.1 Flavobacteriales bacterium
CACGAAGTAGCGCTGAAAGCAAATAAACCATCTTCTTCGTTGCAGTCACCACGGAGTAGCACCGAAGGTAAATCGAAGTATTAATATACATCTTCATTGACTGCGTCTAGAATCTGGCTCATTTCTGGCTTTTTAAGCAGACCCTGATAATCGCTTTAATTTTCCAATTACTTCATTATTTCATTTCTTATGTCTAGCTATTTTTCTATTTGGAGCTTGTCGCTCTCGTTTATTTTTTTGTACGCATGTGAAGATGACAAAACTGCGAAAAAAGCAGAATTGTTTCCCGTCACTCAACCAATCGTAATTGACACGAACACACACGTTGATTACGTGGCAGAAATTGATGCCGTTAAAAACATCGAAATCAGATCGATGATTCAAGGATATTTGTCCAAAGTTCACGTGGATGAAGGTCAAACGGTTAGTGAAGGTCAGGTTTTGTTTAGTATCAACGATGATTTTTACAAAGAAAACGTGATTAAAAATCAAGCGCTTCTAAAAATCGCAGAATCTGAAGTGCAAAGTGCGACACTTGAAGTTCAAAACACGAAAGAGCTGGTTCAAAAAAATGTAATTTCAAAAATAGAATTGGAGTTTGCAAAAAATAAACTGCAAATTACAAAGGCAAAAGTAGATGAAGCAAAAGTGAATTTAGCTCACGCAAAAATGATGCTATCATACACACAGATTAAAGCGCCCTTTTCAGGAATAATCAATCGGTTGCCGCAAAAAATCGGAAGTTTAATTGAAGAAGGTTCTTTGCTAACCACCTTGTCGCAGAACAATGAGGTTTTTGCCTATTTCGATGTGTCGGAGCCTGAATATCTTGATTTTATGTCACGAATTACTAAAGGAAATGCTGAAAATCGACAAGTTGAATTGGTTTTAGCAAACGGGAAATTATTCGATCAGAAAGGCTACATAGAAATTGTTGAAGGTGAAATCGACGAAAGCACAGGAAATATTTCAATTAGAAGTAGGTTTCAAAATCCAGACTATATTCTAAAACACGGTGCAAGTGGCAAACTAAGAATTCAAAAGAAGTTCAAAAATGCGTTGGTAATTCCACAGAAATCAACAATTGAAATTCAAGACAAAGTGTTTGTTTATGTTGTGAGAAAAGACAATTCGCTACACCTGCAACAAGTGGAAGTAAGTAGTAGAATTCCTCATCTATACATCATTTCAAAAGGCGTTTCTAAGTCGGATAGAATTTTATACGAAGGAATTCAATTAGCCGAAGAAGGATTAGTCATTGAACAGAAATTCGTTTCATTGAAAAGTATCATTAGCGAACTTTCAAAACAATAAAAAATGATACAAAAATTTATTGAACGACCAATTTTATCATTGGTTATCTCCTTGTTTATCGTCTTATTGGGATTGTTGAGTTTGGTTTCGCTTCCCATAACGCAGTATCCCGACATCGCACCGCCTGCAGTTTCTGTAACAACAAAATACACAGGTGCAAATGCGGAAACTTCTTCGAAAGCTGTTGTTACGCCGCTTGAAAGAGCGATCAATGGTGTGCCTGGAATGACATATATGACTTCCGTTTCTGGAAATGATGGAACGAGCGTAATTCAAGTTTACTTTGAAGTAGGAACCGATCCTGATTTGGCGGCTGTAAATGTTCAAAATCGCGTTGCAACTGTTTTGGATGAATTACCCGAAGAAGTAATTAAAGCAGGTGTTGCTACCGAAAAGGAAATCAATTCGATGTTGATGTACATCAATTTGAAAAGTAGCGACCCTTCGTTGGATGAGAAATTCATTTACAATTTCGCGGATATCAATGTTTTGTTGGAGTTGCGAAGAATTGAAGGTGTTGGTTATGCTCAAATTATGGGAAATCGTGAATATGCGATGCGAATTTGGCTTAAACCACAGCGATTAGATGCCTACGAGCTTTCTGCGGAAGATGTCATTCAAGCACTTCGTTCACAAAATATTGAAGCCGCACCGGGAAAAATTGGTGAAGCATCGGGAAGAAAAGCGCAATCTATGCAATACGTTCTTCGCTATACTGGAAAGTTGACGGAGAAAGAACAATATGAAAATGTAGTGGTGAAAGTTACTGAAACAGGCGAAATTTTGCGACTAAAAGACATTGCAGAAATTGAATTTGGTTCGGTGGAATACGACGTACTTTCAAAAGAAAACAACCAACCTTCTGCTGCAATTGTATTAAAACAACGACCAGGTTCTAATGCATCTGAAGTGATTCAACGTGTGAAAGATCGTTTAGATGAACTAAAAGTAAAAACGTTTCCTCCAGGAATGGACTATACAATCAGTTACGACGTTTCTCGATTCCTTGATGCTTCCATTCACGAAGTAATAAAAACACTCATTGAAGCATTCATTCTTGTTGCTTTGATTGTTTTCATTTTCCTTCAAGATTTTAGGTCAACATTGATTCCAATTTTGGCTGTTCCTGTTGCGATAATCGGAACCTTCGCTTTTATGCAACTTTTTGGATTTTCAATTAACTTATTGACTTTGTTTGCTTTAGTTCTTTCTATTGGAATTGTGGTGGATAATGCAATTGTGGTGGTGGAAGCCGTCCATGCGAAGATGCACGAAAAACACCTCGATGCCAAAACAGCAACGATTGAAGCAATGAAAGAAATGACAGGTGCAATTCTCGCAATTACATTGGTGATGTCAGCCGTTTTTATTCCTGTGGCATTTTTAAGTGGTCCCGTTGGGGTTTTCTACCGTCAATTCTCAATCACAATGGCAATTTCAATTGTGATTTCAGGAATAAACGCCTTGACTTTGACTCCAGCTTTGTGTGCGCTTATGTTGAAGCCTCTTCCAGAAAATCCAAAACAAACGATTTTAACCAAATTCTTTAAAGGTTTTAATAGAAGATACGATGCTCTTTCTTTGCGCTATCAAAACTTACTGAAACTCATCGTAAATAGAAGAGTGATTACCGTAATTATTTTAGCTGTTTTTGTTGTCAGCACTTGGGGAGTTGGTCGCTTTTTACCTTCGGGTTTCATTCCGACAGAAGACCAAGGAACAGTTTATATCAACGTTACCACTCCTGTTGGTTCCACTTTGGAGCGTACTGAAAAAGTGATGGATGAAATCGATCAAATTGTTCAAAAAGTGGATGCCGTTGAGTCAATTTCAAGTCTTTCGGGATACAGTATGTTGACAGAAGGCGTTGGTTCATCTTACGGAATGAGTACCATTAACCTTAAACCATGGGACAAACGTGAAGAATCAGCGAATGAAATTATTGAACTTTTGACAGAAAAAACAGCGCACATAAAAGATGCCGACATTCAGTTTTTTCCTCCTCCAGCAGTTCCAGGATTTGGTAATGCAAGTGGTTTTGAATTGCGAATTTTGGATAAAACAGGCTCTGGAGACCTTCAACAAACCGCAAAAGTTACCAACGCTTTTATTGCAGAATTAAAGAAAAGACCTGAAATCAAAGAAGTGTTTTCAAGTTTTGATGCTTCTTTTCCGCAATACCTTATTCACATTGACCCTGCAAATGCTGCAAAAAAGAAAATTACACCCGAAAGCGCATTGAACAACTTGCAATCATTGATCGGAAGTTATTACGCAACAAACTTTATTCGCTACGGTCAAATGTATAAGGTGATGCTGCAAGCCGATCCAAAATACCGCGCTCAACCAGCTGATATTTTGAAATTAAGAATAAAAAATAGCGATGGCGAAATGGTTCCATACAATGCGTTTACAAGGATTGAACGTGTTTTTGGTCCAGAGCAATTGACACGCTATAATATGTATGTTTCTGCTATGTTGAACGGTGAACCTGCCGCAGGATACAGTTCTGGCGACGCGATTAATGCAATTGAAGAAACAGCAGAAAAACACTTGCCAAATGGATTTGATTACGAATGGTCGGGAATTACGAGGGAAGAAATATTATCTGGAAATCAGGTAGTTATTATTTTCTCCATTTGTTTATTGTTCGTTTATTTACTGTTAGCTGCACAATATGAAAGCTTTTTCCTTCCGCTGCCTGTGCTCTTGTTTTTGCCAATTGGAATTTTTGGTAGCTTCTTGTTCTTGGTATTATTTGGCTTAGAAAACAATATCTACGCACAAGTTTCGATGGTCATGCTCATCGGACTTTTAGGGAAAAATGCCATTTTAATTGTTGAGTTTGCCATTTTAAAGCAAAAAGAAGGAAGAACAGTTTTTGAAGCAGCAATTGAAGGAGCCGTCGCTCGACTTCGACCAATTTTGATGACATCATTTGCATTTACCGCTGGTTTAATTCCGTTGTTGTTAGCCTCTGGCGCTGGTGCAATTGGAAACAAAACCATTGGATCCGCAGCAGCAGGAGGGATGCTGTTCGGAACAATTTTCGGTGTCGTTGTCATTCCAGGATTATATTACATTTTTGCTTCGATTGGAGCTAAAAAAACAATAAATAATGAAAAATAAACTATTCATAATCGCATTCATCTTTGTTTTAAGTTCGTGCAAATTATTTGATGAAGCCAAACAAGTTCCCATACTTATTCCAACATCTATTGCAGAAAAAGGAAAGTTGATAGCTGTTGATTCTTTGAACCAAAATAGGCAAAGTAATTTACCAACCGTTGAACAGTTTTTCTCGGATACAATTTTGCAGAGATACATTAAGATTGCTTTGAAAAACAATTTTGATAATCGCATTGCATTGGAGAAAATTGCACAGCAACAAGCGCACGTTTCAAGAATGAAAGGGATTTTATTACCGCAGTTAGGAATTGCTCTTGGTGCAGGCGCTAAAAAATTTGGTAATTACACAATTGATGGCGTAGGAAATTACGACACCCAATTTTCAACAAATATCAACGACAAGCAACGAATTCCTGACCCTGTAATTCCTGATTACAATATTGCACTAACAACAAGTTGGGAAATAGATATTTGGGGGAAATTGAAGCAACAGAAAAAAGCAGTGGTGAATCGGTATTTAGCGAGCACTTTTGGACAGAAATTTTTGCAAACAAATCTTATTTCCAACGTAGCTGAAAGCTATTATCGTTTGATTCTCTTTGATGAACAAGTAAAATTAATTTCAGAAAACATTGAACTTCAAGAAGATGCCCTTCAAATTTCGGAAGCACAAAAATCAAGCGGGAAAAACAATCAGTTGGCTGTAGATATTTTAGAAGCAGCTGTTTTATCCTCGAAAAATGATTTGTTAGTGCTCAAAAAAATCATTTTAGAAGAAGAGAATAATTTCAACATATTGATTGGTACTTATCCTCAGAATGTTAGAAGATCGAATTGGGTAGATAAAATTTCAATTCCATACTTGAATGAAGGCGTATCGAGTGAGGTTTTATTAAATCGTCCCGATATTCAAGCGGCATTTTTAGAACTTAAGGCGAGTGAATCTGAAGTGTTAGCTGCAAAAAAAGCTTTTTATCCAAACTTTATCATTCAAGGTTCATTGGGTTTAAATGCTTTTAAAGCAGCGTTAATGTTGGAAGCGCCTTCTTCTTTTGCTTTTCAATTCTTGGGCGGATTAACAGCGCCATTGTTGAACAGAAGAGAACTAAGAGCGAATTTATTGGACAATCAATCTAAGAAAAGAGAACAGTATTTAGTTTTAGAAAAAACGATTGTTAATTCTTTCACAGAAGTATATCAATTGGTTCGAACGAGTACAATTTTAGCAGAACAAACCATTTTAAAACAAAATCAGGTTAATATTTTGGAGCGTTCGATTCAAACTTCAAACTCATTATTTGTTTCAGGAAGAGCGAATTACTTAGAAATTATCAACGCGCAACAAAGTTATTTAAAAGCAAGATTGGAGTTGATTGAATTATTTCTCGAACAGCAACATTTGAATACACACTTGTACAAAGCGCTTGGAGGAGGACAGTAATTTCAATTGCTTTTACATGATTAACATCCGCTGTATAAAACGTCCGATCCAACAATGTGAACGATTTCATTTTCTGAAGCAAATTTTGACAGATAGATTAAGGTTTGAGATTCATTACTTAGAATGAAATCTGGAATTGCGTCATCGTCTAAATAGGAAGCTAGGGCAATTCGAATGGAAGGAAGGTCATATTCGCCAAAGGTTGGAACTTGCATCAATAATTGCGTTTTTTCCAGTCCATTTTTATCTTTTGATGTTATGAAAAGTTTGTAGTTTCTTATTCCTTCTTGGTCGTTTTCCATTATTCGTTCGCCCGTTGCATAAATTCTGTAAACGACATCATTTGATTTGATTATTTTTTGTTCACCAGGTAGAAATTCCGAATCCTCTGGTAGGAGCGAAACTATTTTTTTTGGTTTCATTCCGCCAATTGGGTTCATCACAAACGCACAATCGACAGCATCTGAAGGAACGGGTTCAATTCCTGTTGGTCGTTTTTTGTCGGAATCCATCATTTCATCAAAAACGCGTTTGAAAGTCATTTTAACCGCCTTCAATTCCATTTCTCCAACGTCATTTTTGTAGCATCCTATCCATTCTTTTTTTTGCTTAATTTTCGTTAGTTCGTCTGTGTTGTGATAACTTCCTGCAATGGAAATATAATAAGTTTTAATTTCAAATTCAGCTGGAAAAACGACTTCGTCTTGATTTGGAAAAATGCCTTCTGCCTCGTCATCGGGCGGGTCGTTATTTTCTGTTTCTTGTGCAAGATTGCTTTGTTCATTGACCGCGCCACCTGCCGCAGGACCTAAATTACTTTCTCCTTGTCCGCAAGAAAACAGAACTAAAAGTAACATGAAAAAAAGTGTTTTTTTTGAGCGCATAAATTAAGCAATGTTGGATTGAGTTTCACTTTTCCAATGCCAAATCCACCAAATTAGAATTAATACGGTTGCACTTGCCGAAGCGATCAAAAACACGTTAAACCAATTTATAAATTGTAAATAATACATGATGTTCAAATAAGAACAAACGATTAATAATCTTGGAATTTCTGTCCAATTCACCCATTTCTTTTTCTCAATTAAAGCACTAATCGACCACATTGTCCAAATTATTAGGAAAAGAAAACCAAAACGATAACCCAAAGACAATTCGTCGAAGAAAGCCATATAAGCAACTGTCCCTGACATTAAAATCGCGAATTGAAGAACGATGTAAACTTGTGTGTTTGTTTTTAACTGTTGTGATTTTTCTAGTTGTGTTTCTACTTTGCCTGTTAGCCATTTTCCTAATTGAGATGGACCTTCCCAGAATAGAATTTTAAGTTTCAAACCAAGACTTTTTTGTTTCCATGCTTGCCAAATCTCAACATAAAAATGAAAATTCGCCCAAATTGGATTCCAGCTTTTAAGTGGAGTTGTGATTCCATAAACAGGTGCTTCTATTTCCTCTTGATAAGTTCCAAAAATACGATCCCAGATTATTAAAAGTCCTCCGTAATTTTTATCCAAATACTGAGGATTTGTAGAGTGGTGAACACGATGCGCTGAAGGTGTGTTTAAAATCCATTCCAAAGGACCAAGTTTTCCCACTAATTCAGTATGAATCCAAAATTGATACAAGGTGTTAAAAGCGTTTGCAGCTAAAAATACAATTGGGTCGATACCAAAAAGCGGAATCGGCAAAAACATCCAAAAAGAAAGTAAATTATGAAACCAAGACTGACGCAAGGCAACCGATAAATTATAGTGTTCGCTTTGGTGGTGAACGATGTGAGCTCCCCAGAAAATATTTATCTCGTGACCCCAACGATGCGCCCAGTAAAAAATAAAGTCAAAAAGTATTGTTGCAACCAAAAAACCAAGCCAAGGATTTTCAATGTGCATGAAAGCGAAATTTTTATAAACACCAACGTAAGCACCAATCATTATGACTTTAAAAAACAGACCAATCGCTTGATTACCAATTCCTATACTTAAATTCGTCACTGTGTCTTTAAGTTCATAGACTTTTTTCTTGTGAGCGCGTGCAATCAACCATTCAATGCCCATCATTGCGAAGAAAAAAGGGATTGCAATAAGAATGTAAATAGATGAATCTTCCATAAAATTTAAGGGATAAAAAGGTAAAAACTTTGGTCTCTCAAATTTCTAAATAATTAATTCAAAAAACAATAGCAAAAGGCTTTAAATCATAAATTCTTTGTGGATATTCTGTTTCTTGTTTTCGGTTCTTTTGGTTGTTATTTTAATGATGAGTTTTTCCGAAATGTCACTTTTAAATCATTAACAATTGTTTAATAAGATTCCTCGTTTCACTCGGAAGTACTCGTGAATGTGGAAGGGCATGCGAAAATGCGAAGCATTTTCGCCATCTACTCTAACCGCTGTGTCCTTCCGACCGGAGGGAGGAATCTTGTAAAAATTAGAAACAACGATTAACAAAAAGATGTCATTTCTCTAATTCAATTGCTTTTGGAAATAGAATATTGTTTTCAAGATGAATATGCAAATGCAAGTCTTCTTCAAATTCTTTCAATAAGGAGAACGTTACAGAATAAGTGTTGCAAGCATCAGCAGGTGGAGTGTAATTTTGTGTAAGATTGGCAATTTTACGAAACCGTTCGCCTTCTACTTCATGCTCATTTTGCATCATCGCGATTGGAGTTTCGACGGTTTTAAATAACGCAGTATTAAAATTTTGGCCGCTATTTTTCGCCATTACCATTTTTCGGATATATGGAAACAAAATCAACTCTTCTTTTTTCATGTGTGCCGTAAGTTCGCCAACTGATTCATTAAACAATTGCTTAACTACATGTAATTCAGGATGAGCTTCTCCATGAACACTTACAATTTTGTTTAGAAAAGGTGTAATTTCTTTAATTTTCCGTTCTACGTATCTATGGTGTTTTTTTTCAATGTAATCTACCAATAAATCAAGGTCCCACGTTTTGAAATTGATACCAGAGCTGTCGGAATTTTGAAGAGATTGATTTAGTTTTTCAATCAGTACATTGCAATCCAATTTTACTTTTCCGCAGGCTTCTTGAATCGTTCTGTTTCCATTGCAACAGAAATCAATACCATATTCTTTGAAAATTGATGCGGTTCGGTAATCCTGTGCGACCAACTCTCCAACTTTATTATTTTCTGTAAAATTCATCTTCATTTTTCTTTAGTTACCCCATTCTTGTTTTTCGTCTACTGACCATAATTCAGGGAAAAATTTGCGTTGTTGAAATTTAGGATGTAAATATTTTTTCCATTCACTGCCACCTGTTGCTGCTTTGTTTTCTCCTTTACTGTCTAAATAATGTTGAGCTGTCTTTAAATGAACAAGTGGCCATTCCACATTGTATTTAAAATCAAATTCTTTTAGTTTTGAGGTAAGTTCATCGGAAGGATTAGGAAATAACTTAATTTTTTCTTCAAGCGTTTTTCCATTAACTTTTTGTGCCAAGGAAACAAAACTGTCTAAATACTTTTCTTCAAATTGAAGAAGTGTAAGCGATTTCTTCCCTGTTTGTCGATTCAAACCTGCATCTTTCCAATAAATATGTTCAAAATAATCTTCCGTTGAAGGTTCATTACCCAAGCGTTTTTTTCCTTCTTCGTTGATTAGATTTTGTAAGCGTGTGCAATAAATTTCAATGAATCTGAATTGAGCAGATTGAAAACCACTTGCAGGCGTTAATGTACTTCTAAACGTATTGTAATCATCGTAATTCATTCCTGCACTCATTACATCAAAAGAAGTAATTAGCATTCCTGTGTAACGGTTTAAACGGTTTAATTTGTCAATCCAAGTTGGTTCATCTAATTCCTCATACACCAATTGTTTTATTTCGTGTACCATCATTTTTAAAACAAGTTCTGTTACTTGATGATACATTATAAAGATTTCTTCATCCTTAAAATTTGTTCTCGGTTTTTGAAGTGAAAGTAAGCTTTCCACCTCCACATAATCCCAGTAGTTTATTGGTTTGGCGTGTAAGAGTCCTTTTAAATAGGTTTCTGAATTTTCGCCTAATTCTTTATATTTTTTTTCAATATCGCTGATGATTTTTTCATTACTCATAGTGCATTTATTTAAAAAGTGAAATTCCGAATGTGATAAGACATACAATTTTTACCAGCTCCATTCCGACATATAAAAAATGTAGTTTTGAAGGAGGTACAATTTGGTTTTGAATATGTAATTCTGCTCTTTTGTCGAGTTTGGGCAAAACCCAGAAAGTTTGAATGAGGAGAATCAATAAGGGAATAAAAAAGATTATTTTTTCAATCGTCACAAAAGTAGATTCTGTAGATAAAATACAAATTGAGATGCTAAAAGCGAAAACAATTTCAACTTTGTTGAGTGCCTTAAAAACCAACCTTCCAATTCCTAAACCGATTGGTAATGTGACACCTGGTGCGCGAAATTTTAACCAAGCTTCCATAAAACTAATTGCACCAACAAATCCAATCCAAAGAAACGTTGCTATTATTGTTAAAGCCAAATTAAACGTAATCATATCAAAGGAGTTGAAGTATTTTCACGGTAGTAATTTATCTTAGAATGAAACATTGCTGCCATTCTTTCTCCTTGCAATTTTGCCTTTGTTGCATTTTTACCTTCAAAAAATGAATTGATTACTTCATTAAACAAAGTCAACCAGCGTTCAAAATGTGCAGTATGAATTGGCAATTTTACATGTGGTAAAAACGGACTTCCATTGTAAGTGTGTTCATCCAATAAAACGGTTTGCCAAAAGCGATACATTTTTTCTAAATGGACATCCCAATTATCTTTAATTACATTTTGAAAAATGTCTTTTAATAGATCGTCTTCTCGAATTTTATCGTAAAATGTATCCACCAAAAGTCGTACATCATTCAATGTTTCAATATCCTTTTTCATTTGTGACGAATTCATTTGTTTACATCAGTAATAATGAAACAATAACAAGTAGGTTAGCAATTACACTTGTGTAAAAAATACCCAAGCACCATTTTGCAGGAGATTGCGCAATAAATGCTGAATTTGATGCCATTGTTAAAGCTGCCACAATTGACAGCAAAATATAGTTTTCGTGTTGCAATGACAACATTGCGGCAATTGAACCCCAACAACTTTGAGCTGTCATTAATAATGTCATCTGGAAAAAACGTTTTTCCTCAAATTGCTGGCTTTGAACCTCAAACCAACCTTGTTTTTGAATTTCTGTATTTTTCATTTTTTTATTTTTAGCTCGTCTTTAATGGATAAAAATGTCCACTATTAATATAAATTTTTTTAACTTTTTAGAAATGAAAATCCTTGATGCAATTGCAATGCAAGCGAATGTATGGTTGTACTTTCGAGCATCATTTTTAAATTCCCACGTATTAACTTGAATTGATTGTGAACAGGACAGGGTTTTCGTTCATTACACTGCTTAAGACCTAAACCACAACCATTAAATATTTGGTCACCGTCAATTGCAACAACAATTTGACTGATTGTTAAACTTTTAATTTCTTTTTCGGGTATCGTAAAACCACCGTGAGGTCCTTTTTCTGATTGAATTATGTTATTTTTTACTAACTGCTGAAGTATTTTTGAGGTATAAGCTTCTGGTGATTCAATAGCATTTGCAACATCTTTCAAACTCACTTTTTTACTAAAAAGAGATTGTTCTGTAATGTAAATTGTAGCTCTTATTCCGTATTCACAAGCTTTTGAAAACATGTTTCCTTTTTTAATTTCGTAAAAGTAATTAATTTCTTTTAGTGGACAAAATTATCCATTAATAATTTAACTTCCGCTCATTCGTGTCGAATCTAAAAATCTTAACTTTAATTCAGAATTTGCAAACAATAGAATTGTGTAATTTTACACACTAAAATTTAAAAATATGTATCCAGCAGAATTAGTACAACCAATGAAAGACGATCTTACAAACGTAGGATTCACTCAATTAACTAGCGCTTCAGAAGTTGACAATATGATTTCAAATACCCAAGGAACTTTATTAATGGTCGTGAACTCCGTTTGTGGTTGCGCGGCAGGAAATATGCGTCCGGGCGTGAAATTGTCGGTTCAACACGAAAAATCTCCAAATGCTTTAGCAACTGTTTTTGCAGGAGTTGACGCAGAGGCTGTTGCACAAGCGCGTAAGTATTTCTTACCTTATCCTCCTTCATCTCCTTCTATTGCTTTGTTCAAAGATGGAAAATTGGTTCATTTCTTAGAACGTCACCACATTGAAGGTGGAACAGCTCAAATGATTGCTGCTAATCTTGCTGCAGCTTACGACGAATTTTGTTAAGATGAAACGCATTTATCATTTAAGTACCTGCGACAATTGCAGAAAATTGATAAAAGCATTCAACCCAAGTGCTGATTTCGAGTTGGTGGATATTAAAACCAACTCGATTGACGCATCCACCTTGGATTTACTAAAAGAAAAAGTTGGCTCGTATGAAGCTTTGTTTTCTAAACGAGCAATCAAGTATAAAAGTCTTGGACTTAAAGACAAAAACCTTAGCGAAGACGACTTTCGCAAACTTATTCTAGAAGAATACACCTTTCTCAAACGTCCTGTTTTGATTGATGGCGATAAAGTAGTGGTTGGTGGATTAAGTTAAAAAACTAAATTGATAGTCCTTAATCGAATAAGTAAAAATATTTTATTTTGAAAATCAAGAATTTTATCGAAGTGAGAACTATTTCGTAAATAGCAGCGAACAACTATCGGCCTTGAATTTCATGGTTTTAGCTACTGAACTGAAACTGTTAATTTTTAGAATTTCTGTTCCGTCAGCTGACGGACTTCAAAAATTTCAGTTTCAGAAAGGAGTTAAAATTGTTCGCAACGAGTTGGAGTTAATTGTAAAACAATGATTTGCGAACAAAATAGAAATTCAGAGCCTAGATTTTTTAGCTTCGCTGCTACTCCGTGGTGTTTCTTTTTTATCATGGAAAAAGAAAGGCAAAAAACATATTAGCTCAAACCATTATTTACAGCTGATGAATTTATAATACTGATACAAAAGCCAATACTTAAAAACTAATTACCTTCGTACTTCTATGGATATTTATTCTTCCAAACAACGCTGGAAAATTGCATTGATTTTAATTTCACTTTTAATCATTGGTACTTCGCTGTTTGTGTCTAATTCGATGGTTTCAAAAATTGCAGAACGCGAACGCGATAAAGCCAAACAATGGGCAGACGCAATCAAGAAAAAGGTAGAATTAGTGAAGTTAAGCACACAGATTTTCACTGCGCTACGCGAAAAAGAGCGCGAAAAAATCCAAACGGTTGTCGATGCGCAATTAACGATTCTAAATCCTTCCGATTTATCAATGAATCAAGACATCGATTTCGCCTTGAAAATCATAGAATCCAATAAAGATATTCCTGTGATTCTCTTGAACGACGACGGAACGCTTTCACAACATCGGAATCTATCTAAAAACGTCACAAACGACTCAATTCCAAGTGATAAAGAAATCGTTTCATTAGCAAACAAATGGAAAAACGAAGGACGATTTTTCACAATTACAGTTTTTGGTGATATGAAAATGGATTTTGTCTTTGGTGTTTCAAGCGAATTATTGCGATTAGAACACGAAAGCGATTCTTTGATAAAATCGTTTAATAACGAATTGATAAGCAATAAAACACTGATTCCTGTTTTGTTGATGGACAAAAACAATAAAAATGTGGAGGCAACGAATCTGCCTGCAAGTCAAATTTCGAAAGAAAATTTACCCAAAACAATCGCAAGCTTTAAAGAGCAAAATGAACCAATTTTAATCAATTTCGGTACGGGAGAAAAAATCTTGTATTTCAGTGATAGTGCTGAGATTAAGCAATTAATTTGGTATCCCTACATTCAATTTGGAGTAATGGGCTTGGTTGTTATTGTTGGATACCTGATGTTTTCCACTTTCCGAAAAGCAGAGCAAAATCAAGTTTGGGCTGGAATGGCAAAAGAAACAGCGCATCAATTGGGCACACCTCTTTCTTCCTTAATGGCTTGGCTTTCTTATTTGGAGTCTAACAACACCGACCCAATGATTGTCAACGAAATGCAAAAAGATTTAGACCGATTAGAAAAAATCACCGACCGTTTCTCTAAAATTGGTTCGGGTGCAAAATTGGTAAATGAAGATTTAGTTGTGACTATCGGCAACAACCTTGAGTATTTACGCGCTCGCCTTTCCGATAAAGTAAAAATCGTTTTTAAAGTCGTTGATGAAGAACCTATTATTGTCCCTCATAATTCTTCTTTAATTGAATGGGTGGTAGAAAATATTTGTAAAAATGCTGTCGATGCGATGGGAGGAAAAGGAAATTTGACCATTGAAATGCAAAAAGTACCTGAATGGGTTCACATCGACATTAGCGATACAGGTAAAGGACTAACACCAAAACAATTCAAAACGATTTTCCAACCGGGATTTTCAACGAAAAAAAGAGGATGGGGCTTGGGATTAACGCTTGTAAAACGTATCGTTGAAGAATACCACAAGGGAAAAGTTTTTGTGATGAAATCCGAAATTGATAAAGGCACAACTTTTAGAATTAGTATTCCGCTTTAAGCGTTTTGAATGTTTAATTGTAATGTAAAAAAAAAGTTTGAACCTAAGATTTAATGGGTAATTCGCAATTTTCTCTAATTTTACAAAAACAAAAAAATGGCTTCTCAAATCATCCCAATTGGCGCTGACCACGCAGGTTTCCAACTGAAAGAAACAATCATCAAACATTTGACAGCAAAAGGTAAACACCTCGAAGATTTTGGTTGTCATTCCGAAGAAAGTATCGATTATCCGGATTATGCGCACCCTGTTGCAAGTAAAGTGGAATCCAATGAAGGAATGCTTGGCATTTTAATTTGTGGATCAGGAAATGGTATCAATATGACTGCAAATAAACACCAAGGAATCAGAAGTGCATTGTGTTGGAAAAAAGAAATTGCAGAATTAGCACGTCAACACAACAACGCAAATATTCTTGTTTTACCAGCTCGCTTTTTAAATGAAACCGAAGCTTTAGAAATAGTGGATGCTTTTTTTAGCACAGATTTTGAAGGAGGTCGCCATCAGAAACGTATTGATAAAATCGGATGTCGTTAAAAAACGTATTACTTTCTGCACTGCTTTTTAGCGCTTGGAATTTATTTTCTCAGTTAGATAACACTTACTTTTTTAACGGAAAAAAGGACTCTGTTTTTTACAGAGAATATGCCAATTCTTTCTATGCAGAAAAAGGTTATCCCGTAAATTTTGACGGTACTTTTATTATTGAGCGCACCAACAAACACAAAACCTATTTGATCCAAATGATGGACACCGTTACGCGTTTGGAAGCAGAAATGATTTTGTTCGATTACTTAGTAAACCCAGAAACAAACGAACGAGAAAAAGTAATAATTGACAAGTTTCCCGTAAAATTAAAAGGATCTCCGCGGAAAACAGTGTTTATTGGAAATGTTTCATCGGGAGAGAAAATAGATCCAAGCAACTTGAATTTTGAAATAAAACTTCCCGATGAAGGATTGGAAAGCAATGCAACAATCACACAAATCGATATTGAATACGACTCCACAAGTACAACTGTTAAAGGTTCAAAATTATCGGAGGTAGTCAAACAAAAGATTAGCAAATTACCCGAAGGAACAGTCTTAAAATTCAATGTTCATTACCTTGATTTAAGAGGAAAACCAGCCATTCTGAAATCAGAATTTGTGCGCTAAAAACTGCAATTTTTTTCTCGCATTGTTTCATTAGAGCATTCTTAAGCAACCCAATTTTTCCAAGTAGAAAATAATTAAATTTTGTATTGATAAGCATGACTTTTAATTGCTAAATTTATGGAGTCCACTATCTCCATTTATTATGTTGCGTCTTGTTTCTTTTTTAATTTTAATATCCACCTCAATTTCAGTCTATTCACAAGAAAAAACGTACAGTGTTGGATTAGACAAAACAGACATTACAATTTATAAAAAAGGCGGAGGTATGTTGGGCTACAGTATGGCTTTCAACGTGTCAGAGCGTGTGGAGACAAAACTACACGCACGCTCTTTTGTTTTGCAAGACCAAAAAGGTAACAAAGCAGCAATTGTAGAATGTGAATTGTGTTTTATTCCTTCCGAATTAAAAAGTGCAATTGTCGATATTTTACAGCAAAGCGACGAAACCCACGAGTTTAACGAGGAAAATGTGTTGATTATGGCGCAACATACCCATTGTGGACCTGCTGGATATTGTCATTATGCTTCATACAATATGTCTGTTCCTGGTTTTATTCCAGAAATTTTTGATTGGTTGAGTTGGCAAATCGCACAGTCTATAATCAAAGCAAATCATAAAATTGTTCCATGTTCAATTTCTTTAAGTAAAGGTTTCTTTCCAGAAGATTGGGAAGTTGCTTTTAATCGTTCTTTGCCGGCTTATAACCGCAATGAAGATGTTGTTCCGTTGCCGCATTCGCAGCGAAATAAAGCCGTAAATCGCGAAATGACTTTGCTACAATTTAAAGGTGAAAATGATTTACCCTTGGGTTCTTTGAATTGGTTTGGTGTGCACGCAACGAGTATTTCAAATGATATTACAGCAATCAATGCTGACAATAAAGGATACGCAGCAACTTATTTGGAAAAACATTTTCTAAAATTGAATCCAGAATATGTTGGAGCTTTTGCGCAAGGAACGGCTGGAGATGTTACCCCAAAATTTGTTTTTAATCCAAAACGCCACTGGCAAAGAGGTTTTTGGGAAGGAAAGTTTCCTGATGATGTAGAAAGTGCAAAATACAACGGTCAATTGCAATTTAAAAAAGCTTTAGAATTAATAGAATCTGATAAGCAACTTATTGTATCTGAAAGTAAAATTCATTGTGCGTTGCGTTATTTTGATTTTTCAAACATATTAATTGATACAATTTATACAAACACATCTGATTTTAAAAAAACGAGTCCTTCGTGTATTGGAATGGATATGTTGGGTGGAGCTTTGATGGATGGTCCTGCTGCGCCAAAAGCAATTGTGAAAGTGGCAAAAGTTTGGATTCGACTTTTTAAAGCTTTTGAATTAACGAAAGCTCGAATTAAACGCGACGAAGCGTCTCAAAAAATCATTGAAAAATACAAAGCGCAAGGTCCAAAAGCGATTGCCTTGGAAACAGGAAGCAAAAGATTATTAGGAGCTAAAAACGTTAAAAAACTTCCAATTCCTGATTTTTTAGACCCTACGATTGCAACCTTTAAACTATACGCAAAACGCAATGCTTTAGAGGAACAAGCTTGGTCGCCACAAGTTTTACCTGTTCAATTCATTGAAATTGGCAATCTCGTTTTGGTGAGCATTCCATTTGAAATTACGACAACAGCAGGTCGCAGATTGAAAAAAGGAATCGAGGATTTATATGCAACACAAGGCGGAAAAGAAGTGATTTTATGTCCTTACGCAAATTCCTATTCTGGTTATATTACCACTTTTGAAGAATACCAAGAGCAAATGTACGAAGGTGGACATACTGTTTTTGGTCAATACAGCTTGGCAGCACTTCAAACCACATTTAAAAAATTATTTGAAGTGAAAGACATTCCATTTTGCACAACACCCGACGAGCTTTGTCCTCCTGTTTTTAGCGAATCCGAATTGGGTAAACGTTTGTATTATCAACGTCAGAAGTAGGCTTGATTCTACATTTTTTAACTGAAATTCTACAAAATGAAAATTCTCGTTTCTTGGCATGCTTACAATCAGGATTTCACAAATGGTCAAGTGGTGGAAGATGGTCCAACGGCTGCTTACCATAAATATTTTTACAAACAGGAGAAACACATTTTGCTTTCTACCCAAAAGGAAGAAGATTTGCGCGCCTTGCATTTGAGAAGTTATTTGCTAAAAAACTATCCCGAGCGAGTGGTCGAAATTCGCTACTTGGATGTCCATGACCCAATAGATCACGCAGAAATTCAATCCAAAATCCATCCGTTTTTAGCCGAACTAAAGGATGATGAAATTGATATTTTTGTTTCTCCAGGAACACCTTCCATGCAAGTTGTTTGGTATTTGTCACACATGAGTTTGAATTTGAAAACAACTCTTTTTCAAACGCGTCCGGCAAAATATACTTCCAAAAAAGACAAACCAGAATTGATTAAAATTCAAATGGAACGTTCAGCCATTGGTTTGACGGCTTTGTATCACCAACAAGAAGTCAAGAAAGCTGCTGTTTCTGACAGTTTTTTAATAACGCCAGCAATTGAACGCATCTATGAAAATGCGCGAAAAGTAGCCCTAACAGATGAAGTGACTGTTTTGATTTTGGGCGCAAGTGGCACAGGAAAAGAAAATTTAGCCAAACATATTCACCATAATTCCATTCGTGCCAACAAACCTTACATCGCGATAAACTGCTCTGCTTTTAGTGATTCGTTGTTGGAATCGCGTTTGTTTGGTTATAAAAAAGGAGCGTTTACAGGCGCAGATAGAGACAGCGAGGGTTTGTTTGAATTAGCGAACGAAGGAACAATTTTTTTAGATGAAATTGGCGACATTTCTCCTTATATGCAACAGGCGCTTTTGCGTGTTTTACAAGAAAAAGAAGTGATGCCTTTGGGAGGGAAAGCCCGAAAAATTGACGTTCGAGTAATTGCTGCGACCAATCAAAATTTGGTTAATCGTTGTGAAGAAGGAAAGTTTCGTTGGGATTTATACTATCGGCTTTCAGTGGTGGAATTGGATTTACCAACTCTTTTGCAACGCGGAAAAACGGATTTGAAAGCAATGGTAGATTTTTTTATCGGTCAGAAAAAGAAGGAATTACGCAAGGCAAAAAAATTGAATTTTACCAAAGAAGCGATGGAAGTCATCTTGAATTATTCCTATCCCGGAAACATTCGCGAATTGGAAAATATCATTTCAAGGTTGTATGTATTCAATGAGGAAACCGTTACCGCTGATGTCTTGCCAAAAAGATTGAAGCAAGAAGCATTCAATAAACCGATGAATTGGGAATACATTGAAAAAGAACATATAGAACGTGTTTTAAAACATTTCAATGGAAACAAGCGACAAACAGCTTTAGCGATTGGATGGGCGATTAATACTTTGGTCAGCAAAATGGAAAAGTATGGAATTGAGTGATTTAACATCAATTAATCTAGAACATTTTTAATTATAAAATCAAACGCTAAGGTTTACATTTTACTTCGGAATCACCAATACTTGACCAAGAATCAATAGCTGATTAATCCACTGTTTTTTTACAAATGAAATTTTGTAACTTTGGTTTATGATAATTAATCTATGACTGATATTCAATTATATACTAAACTTTCTGGTTTACCTTCTGATTTAAAAAAGAAGTGGAAAATTTTATTGAGTTTCTTAGATTCAAAAACCAAAATAAAGAGGCTCATACTGAAAAAAGATTAGCGGGAAAAGCCAAAGGATTTATTAAAATGAAAGCAAATTTTGACGATCCAATTGAAGGATTTAATTTAAATTTCAAATAAACATAATCTCAATCCCTTACTTCGGAATCACCAACACTTGTCCGATACTCAAACGATCGCTACGCAAACGATTTGCTTTCATTATTTTAGAAACGGTTGTTCTGTTTTTGTCAGCGATTTGAGAAAGTGTGTCTCCTTTTTTGACAACGTATTTTTTTAGTGCTGGCTTTGGAACCACTTTCGGAGGTGTAATTTTTATCACCTTAGGTGGAATAGAATCAGCAATCGTTGCCGTTGAATCTACAACAACAGTATTCGTAGGATTCGGAATTACCACTGTTGGAACGTAATCTGTGTATAGCTTTCCTGGAATGGTGTAATCCGTGATTTCGTGTTGATCTCGGTACAAGCAAAGTGTATTTTCAAATGATTCGAATAGCAATTGCCCTTTCACTTGATATCCTTTTTTCGTTAAATGAATGCAATCGTTTTGTGCGTAGCCCTCAGCGTTCCAAGTTTTAATCGTTTTAGTTCCTCCTGCCAAATCAAACCAATTCCAGAATAAACAATTTTGTTTGCGCGCAATTGAATCCATCAAATCTCTAAAAGCAAAACACGCGGTGACAGGTTTTCCTTTGTAGAATAAATCCTGTGTGGTTGTGAGAATTATGATGATGTCTGGATTAACAGCTCTGAATTTATTAATTGATTTAATGACTTGTTTTTCTAGGTTTACATCAATTTTATTGGTTGAAAGTATATCGTTTGTACCAAAATCTAAAATCACCATGTCTGGTTTCAAAACGCGTGCTTGGTCGGGCATTTTATCTAGCAATAAAACGGAACGAAAAGCGGCAGCACCAACACCTGTAGAGTGGTAAACAATACCTGAATTTTCTTCATTTTCAACTGAAAGACCGTAAAAACGGAAGCGTTTAGCATTGGGTTTTGGCTTCACTACTAAACGAATTGCTTGGATTCCTTCTTTGTATTTGAAAGACAAGCCATAAGCTTGTGATTGAAGCTGATGTTCGTTTGAGTTTACCAAAACGCTGTCAAAATAGATATCAACATCGTAGGAAATAGAATCGTTTTCAAAAAACACATAAACAGTGTGGTTTTCTGGTGCGATTACATTTTTCAGTTTGAAATTTAATTCTGCAAAAACTTCATTTGTTTCTACTGTCATCCCACACACACCAAGCGGAATTGCTGCATTTCGAGCTTGAAAACTCTTGGCATATTTCCATGTTCCTTTTTTTGAGGAGGAATAATTTACCGATGAATAAGTGTTGGCAGCAGAATAATTAAACATTAATCCTCTACCACCCGAACCATATTTTTTATGGAAGTTGGCACGCGCAATAGTTGTCGGATTTTCTGCTTGAATGTGACTGCCACCATAATGTAAAATCACAAGCTTATCTTTATCAACATTTTCAAAATGCGTTGCAAATTTCTTTAATTGGTCGTTGTTGTAAAATTGTAAATAAGCGTAATTTAAGTCGATATTTAGGGCAGGGGGGTAGGTAATTTCTTGACCAATAAACAGTGGACTAGAAAACAAAAAGAGGAAGCCAAGAAATAGTTTAATTTTCAATTTATTTCAATGTATCTTCAACAATTGGATTCGCTGGTTTTAAAGTATCGACAACAACTTTTTTAGGTGGAATATATTCTCCATTTTGTTTTCCAAGTCGTCGCATCATATTAATTGTTCCATCGCTCATCGCTGCATACATTCCCACAGCAAAAATCATGTCATTAATTCCATTTTTGCGAATTATTTCTAATAAATTTTGTTTTGAATAGCGGAAGTCAACCACCCAAATCTCTTCGTAATGACTGATTAAGAAAGGAGTAAAGGCATTACCCATCGAGTTTTTAATCACGACAGCTTTCTTGCCATTTTTTGTTGTAGTATTGATTTTCATCAAGGGAACATCTCCACCTAAGAAAGTAGAGTAGGTGTTTCCGCCAGAACTTGAATGATAAAATACTCTTGATTTTTTTGGATTGTTAAAACCATATTCACCGTAATATTCTGCTGTTGAAGCTACTTTCGGAACGTAATATTCCATCGTATCAGGATTTGCTCCAACCGTTGGATCTAAAGTTTTTTGATACAATGAACCCAAGAAATTGTACTTCACTTTTTTGTCCATCTCTTCCAATGGAACAGGTTCTTTTCCAGCTGCTTTACAGAAAGCCACATAAGCGTAATAAGCTCCAATCGGTTTCCAGTGGTGATCGGTCTTGAAGAAAAGGCGTTGGTCTTTGTGCTTGTCTAATTCATCAAAAACATCACAGAAATAAGCATCTTTAGAAAGGCTTGAACCAATTGCAGCAAGCGTTCGTTTGTTTTGTCCGTAGTAGTGTGCATATTTCGCAACGGGCATAAAAGCAGAAGACAAAGGCGCAACAGCTGAAAAAACGCGCACTTCACCTTTTAATTCTTCGGCGTATTCATTTACCATTTTACTGAAACGTTTGGACATTGAAGTATTTCCGCCACCCATTGGATAAACACAGCCGTCAATGATAATTAAAGTTCCATTATAGCTTAAATCAAAATCATCTAAAAGATTGAGTTTCCCGCGTGTGGTATCTCCTTGATGATGTTGTTGAAGGTTGTTGTTTTTTGTTGGTACAAAAAGAATCTCTTTGTTTTTCAGACGAAATCCTTTGTACGTTTTGGCAATTACAGCCATTTTAATAAAATCTTGGCGAAAAGGAAAATTGTCATCCACGAAATTATCAACACTATCTGCCCATTTTCCACTTACATAATTTTTGAAATTTAATTCAGGGAAGGAAGCCAAATTTCTTTTTTCGTCTTGTGAAACCTTTTGCTTAGGTAAATAGAAATACAATATCGGTGCAGTTACGATGCAAATTAGAAACAGAATTGTATTTAATTTATTGACCATTAAAATCTAAAATATAAGAACGGATTATAAGTTGAATTTACTAATAGCATGGTTACCAAAAATAGTAAAGCAATATTTACGACTGGTTTGACTACATTAAAAGTAGCAGTAGCATTGACTCTGATTTTTGATTCCGGACTAAATACTTCATCCCACGGAATACAGAAAATAATAACCAAAATAAACCAAAACACGTGTTCTAATGCGTCCGTCATAAAGCTTTCGCGAATTGGATTTTTGGAATAAAATAGATTGACTACAAAAAGTTTAAGTTTTTCAAAATCGAGGAAATAGAAAATAGCGCGTGAAAAAACAATAAGGATTAAAGTGTAAGTATGTCGTAGAATACGTGGCGTTTTTTTAAGCACTTTATCCAACAACTTCTCAATAATCATGAAACAACCGAAGTAGAATCCCCAAAGCACAAAATTCCAACTTGCGCCGTGCCAGAAACCGGTTAATAACCAAACAATCATAATGTTTCGTAATTGATTCGAGCGATTTCCTCCCAAAGGAATGTAAACATAATCTCTAAAGAATTTTCCCAATGATATATGCCATCTGCGGTAGAAATCGCCCACCGATTGAGCAGCATAAGGATGTCTAAAGTTTTCGTCGTACTCGAAACCAAAAAGTTTTCCTAAACCAATTGCCATGTCTGAATAGCCACTGAAATCGAAGTACAATTGAATAGAAAACATAGTGATTCCGAACCAAGCTTCGTAAGAAGATAAATCGTTGAAACCTACCTCTAAATATTTGTTTACCAGCTCACCTGCTACGTTTGCAATCACAACTTTTTTAAACAATCCCAAACAAAAGCGCGTAACGCCATCACTCATTTGTGACCAATTCAATTTACGATTTTCAATTTGTTCAGCTATTGTTTGGTACCTTACAATCGGGCCTGCTACTAACTGATGAAACAAACTAACAAACATCAAGAAGTTTAATGGGTTTTTCTGTGCTTTAACATCCCCTCGGTAAACGTCAACAGCATAAGAAATCGTCTGAAAAGTATAGAAAGAAATACCAATGGGTAGTGAATTCATTGGTCGGTCGAATGGTAAATATCCAAAAACAGCGTGAAGATTGTCCCAAATAAAACCACCGTATTTATACGAAATAAGTAAGGCAAGATTCCCAAAAATAGAAAGTCCTACGAAGAATTTTGCTCCAAATTTACCGTGCCATTTTTCAATAAAAATTCCATTGAAATAGTCAAAAAAGGCACTGAACAACATCAGGAAAATCCACATTGGCTCTCCCCAAGCATAGAAAATTAACGAAAAGATTGTTAGTGTTAAATTCCTAAAAATGATGTTTTTAGTAATTGTATGAAAAAGTACACTTAATGGTAAAAACAAGTAAATAAAGGTAAGACTTGAAAAAACCATTTTCTAACTGTGCGCTTTTTAAAATTTGAGAAGGCGAATTTAAGTAGGAATTTTGAAATAGCGCATTTTTAACCTCGATTGATGGTTAATTTTGGTTTAAATAGAATAATTAGCTTGATTTTGAACTTAAATCGTTGACTATTCTTTTTCGATAGTCAAACTTTCCAGCTTTGCTTCAGATTTTTCAGCACGAAAATGAAATGTTGTTCGATAGGATTCTTTTCCGAAAGTATATTTTCCAATAGTAAAAATTCCATCTGTAGTTTCTTTTCCCTTAAAAACAAATATGAAAGTTCCCTTTGGTTTTTTGGTGAAAAATTCATTGAGTACCATTTCTGCTTGTGCATGATTGTAAGCACCTTCTTTTCCAAGAATATTCAAAAGCACTTTATCCTTTCCCATTTGAACAATTGCCTTCGCATCGTTTGCTGTCATGGCTTTTTGAATGGAATTATAGGGAACTTCAATGGTTGTAGTGAAGAAAATGAGGATTCCTGTAATGATTGACAATAATGAATTCATAAGTGCGAATTTACCAAAAATAGTGCCGTAAATAATCGGTTGGCACGTGGAACCGTTTTCTTTTTTTTGCGCTTGCTGCGAAAAAAGGAGCTAAGAATTTGTCATAAGTATGTCTTTTTATATTTGAGACTGTTGTTCAAAATGTTTTATAGTCGAAGTCAAGCCATATTGATAATGAATTACAAATTTTCTAATTTGGTTATCCATTCATTAAAATGTGAGCATTTATTTTTCAACCTTGTAATTCCTATATCTTCAGCAACCAATGGTCCAACTTGTGCTTTCTGACCTTCATAAGCAGGTAAATATTTAATAATTCGTTTCGATGGCGCTGTTTGATAAGATTCGTTGACCTCTTCTGGATTAGTATTCCCAATATCCTTCTTTAGTTTTGAAATCCCCATTTGTGCGTCGGGATACATTACCAATAGTCTATCTGGGTCAACTAACAATAAAGCTTCGAATTCATGTAATTGGACATAAGGAATAAAGTTAGGGTGATTTATATCTTTTCCAATCGCATCTTCCAGAGCACTGATTTTTTGATATGGATCTGAAATCTGTTGAATCTCGAAAGTGTATGGACTTTCATTATCTTTTGGAAAAGCATATAAATCTATAAAACAGGTGTAAAAAGTATTCGACCTACCATTGTCTGATTGAATCCACCTAAGTACATCATTTCTGAATTTACTATATTTCAGCATACCTCCTTTTGCTGGTTTATTGTTCAATCTATCCCAACCTGTTCTAATTTTTCTAGCTGAAATGAAAATATTTAATTGGGCGAAATGTTTTACCATTACATCATTTACAAAGTTCTCTTCAGAACTTCCTTCAACTATTATTTGTAAGTTTTTCATGGGCGTCCTCCAATTATGTTTTTCTCCCAAATTTGCCCAGTTGAAAATTCCTCTAAATAAGCCTGTAGATTATCAATATCGGGTCTGTGATATTCTGAACTTCTCCCTTTTCTGTCAATGACTACCAAATCTTCTAATTCAAAATTATTCACTAGACTTATCGACTGAGTAGCGACAAAAACTTGACAGTGTGATGAAGCTGCTTTTATTAAACCTGAAACAGCATCGATGGCACTTGGATGCAATCCAAGTTCAGGTTCATCTAAAAACATAACCGTTGGGAGATCTTTGGGATTTTGTGCAAGTAGGCTTATAAGTGCAATTGTTCTTAGCATGCCATCAGATGCTTGACCAGCATTAAATACTTTATTTGTTCCTTTTTCTTTCCATCTGAGCAAAATTTGACCGAATTCTTCATATAATTCAAAATCATCAAAAAAAGGTAGTACGAGGCGTATGTATTTAATTATCCTCAGGTAGTAAGGCTTTTCTTCATTTTGTAAACGAAAGAGGAAACTACCCAAATTTTCCCCGTTTTGTTTTAACCATCTGCCGTCTGCTTGTGACCATTTCAAACGCATTGGTGCAGTGTCACTTGTATTGTGAAATTGGTAAACGATTAATTTTCTGAGTAGATTAAGAATTACCGTTGTGGTTGAATTATTTACAGTTGGTAATTTTGCCTCATCATGACCAACCCCGCAAGAACTCCATGTCGCAGTCCCTCCTTTTTGGTAACTACTGAACCGATAATTTTCTTCTTTGAAGACAAGCTTATCGGGTTTTGCAAACATTAAACTGAACTTGTAATCATTTACTCCATAACGATTACTTATAGAAATTTTAGCATCAATACTTTTTGTTACATCTGCCCCGTCATGCAAAATATCATTCGCCCCTCCTAGATAAGCAACATGTTCCTGTAACTTACCATCTGAATTAAGCATCCAGCTTAGAAATTTGAAAAATGATATAAAATTACTTTTACCAGCTCCATTTGGACCAATGAGAATATTGATTGGGCGAGGTTCGAAGTTTTCAATTGTTTTTATTGTCTTGTATCCTTTAATGGTGAAGGATTGCAATTTTATGTCTGACATTTTTTCTATTAATTAAAATTATATCCCGTCAAATTATTCTTCATATTATAACCAAATATAAAGCATTTTATGAATTGTACGTTAATTGAATGGTTGTCATGTCTTCTCAGCCTTGCTTATAACTATAAAAAATAAGCTACAAGTTCATGAGAAGTGAGTCTTCATTGACTTTTAATATTTTCATCCCTTGAATTTTTTCATAAATATAATTTTCATTCTTGGGAAGAATTGGAATAGCTTTCATTTTTTCAAAGTAGTAAGCGTCTTTATTTTTTGAATTTAAGAAGCTCAAAAACAAACAAGCATTTTTAAAATTTTTAGCCTGTAAAACTACTGCAACACATTTTCTGTCGGCGTATAAAGCTGAATTGTTTAAAATGTAATTGACACTTCGTTTTTTATTCTTTTTAATAATTTGATTTTCTAAATAGTATGACCATTTTAAAAGTAGGAACTGTTTCGATGGTAAACTGTCTGTTCCAGGATTGAAAGGAATGTAATTTTTCTCAAAAGACTTTTTCCAACTTGAATAATAACTAGGTTTCTTTTTGGTTAAATGTTTGACATGTGCCAACAGAACTGCATTTTCAGATGGATTTAAACTACAGTAATTAAAATTTTGGGTTAAGTCGCGATAGCTAGTGGGAATTTCTAAGGTATCTGGAACGAAAGAAAACACATAAGGGTCAAAACCAACTACGAACCAAGAATTATTTTGAAATGCTCTAAAATTATACAACGATTCGTTGATTGTAGCGCGTGATAAATGGTGAAAAGTAATTGATTTTAAGTCTTTTACCGAAAGTAGGGATTTCACAAAAACCAAATCAAAGTTTGCATTAAAACCTTCTTTTTGAAGTCTTTTTTTAATTGAGTCAGCTTGAAGAAATTTTATTCTTACGCGAATGTTGTTTGCCTTGGTAAAATTTTGAAATAGAACGCTGTCTTTGGACTTTAAAAAATCAGATGCAATAACTATTTCATTTTTGTTGTTTTGATTTGCTTCTTCAATACCACAACTTGCAAGTAAGGAGGCTAGCAATACAAAAATGAAAACAAACTTATTTGACATATTTAAGCGTAAAAGGCATAATCACAAATATAGAAAATAATACCGCTTTAATATGTTCGTAAATTCTACAGTGAAATTTGTTTTGGAAGGTGATGAGGGATTAAGAGTTGGCTGAGTTCGGCTAAAGCTATGCTATAGTGTCGGTGGTAAATCTTGTAAGTTTTGTAATAGGTTGTGATAACCAAACTCAGTTAACTCTTAAATTTTGTAATTTCTCTCTCAAATCACATTACAAATGTATACCAAGTCTTTTCCCTTCCGACAACAATGTTCTGAATAGCTATTATTTTGTTCTGAAATGCGTTTATTTTTCTAGCTTTTCAAGAATTTCGTTTCGATGTTGCTTTGATATTGGAATCTCAAATTCATTGATTATCAATTGATTAGGTTCAATTTTGGAGATGTATTGAAAATTAACGATGAAACTTCTATGAACACGCACAAAATCTTCATTTAATTGATTTGCATATTCACCCAAGCTTTCACGAATAATGTATTTTTCTCCATTTTTTACAAATATCTCTGTGTAAACGTGGTCGCTTTTCAGAAATAGAATGTCGTTAAAATAGATTTTACTAACTACATGACAAAAAAATAAACAATTGATTGTCAGTAAATTACCTTTGGAAACATCTGTTTAAAACCTTGAAAATCAGTATATTAGATGATGTTACCACACAATCATTTAAGCCCGATTTCCAA
>VEQH01000061.1 GCA_018883325.1 Flavobacteriales bacterium
TTCGTGACTAACCTTGGAAATCGGGCTTAAATGATTGTGTGGTAACATCATCTAATATACTGATTTTCAAGGTTTTAAACAGATGTTTCCAAAGGTAATTTACTGACAATCAATTGTTTATTTTTTTGTCATGTAGTTAGGAAAAACAGTATTTTAAGCTTCATTGCATTTTTTATTTGCACCATTTCTTTTTCACAAATGACCTTAACTGGTCCAGATTTTCCTCAAACATCTCCGTTAAACTGTTCAGCAATTGTACCTGCAGGAAGTGGTGGAACAAACTTTATTGACGGCGCAGGAAACTACCTTCCAAACATGAGTGATACTTTGGTTCTTTGTCCAGATTTAACGCAAGGTTCTAAAGTTTCTATTGCTTTTGCCATCAACATCGGATACGAATTTAACATACACCCAACAGACACATTGTATGTTTTTGATGGTCCAAATACTAGCTCACCTCTTTTAGGGGCATTCAATTCAGGAACTGACCCAAATGGTTTTTATGTTCAAGCATCTTTTTTGAATAATCCAAGTGGTTGTTTGACTTTAGTATTTCATTCAGATGGGGCATCTGAAGGAACAGGTTGGGTTGCCTTACTAGCTTGTGGAAATAGACCACAGCCGTTTTATCCTCACATTGAAGCATTTAAAAACGGTGTTGGGCCAAACGTGCTAAATCCACTTGACACAGGTTATGTTGATGTTTGTCTTGGCGATTCTATCTTACTTGTTGCAAAACCACTTTTTCCTTATTCTTTAGAAAACACCAATACTGGGTATTCTCAAAACGCAAACAATGCTCAATATCAATGGACAATTAGCGGAATCGGTCAATTTACAAATGATTCAATTTGGTTTACTCCACCGCAACGTGTAGGTTATTATGTTGATTTAAGAATTACAGATCCATTTCCATTAATTGAAAGAATAACTTGTAAAGTTCGTGTATCACAACAGCCGTTTTTCACAGGAACTGGTCCATTAGAAGATTCAGTTTGTTTAGGTTCAAGTACAATTTTACTTGGTGGTGTTACCCCAACAGATACAGTTGGAATTGATATACCTGATGGTAGTTTTCAAATTGGCGGTGTATTTGCTGGACTAACGTTTCTACCAGATGGTTCTGGACAAGAATACGAAACGGATATTATGATTTCGGGTTTTGATTCGTCTGCCGTAATCACTGGAGCTGCTGATTTTGACCAATTGTGTTTAGACATTGAGCATTCCTACATTGGAGATTTAGAGATACAGTTAACCTGTCCAAACGGTACATCTGTATCGCTCATGAACGCCTATTCAGCAGGATTATTTGGTTCTCAAATGATTCCTGGAGGTTGTGGAAGTGGAATCAGTACATTTTTGGGTAACGATACAAATATCGACGGAGGAGCACCAGGAAGCCCTGTAGAATCTTATTGTTTTTCTCCATCACTAGCTACTTTAGGAACTATTTGTGCAGAAAATGCAGCTGGGAACACCATCCAAAATGCATACGGTTTCAATATGATGGATCCCAATGGAATTTATTTACCTGATGGTAACTTTAATGATTTTATTGGATGTCCTGTTAATGGTAATTGGACCATCACTGTAAGGGATAACCAAGGAATTGACGATGGCTACATTTTCCAATGGGGTATTTATTTTAATTCTTCATTATATCCAGAGTCTGAAGGATACGTTAATATTGTTGATACCAATTGGTGGAGTTTTGATCCAACAATTATTTCAGGATTGAATGGAGATACCTTAATTGTTGTTCAACCTGCACAAACGGGAACTTTTAACTATCAATTTAATGTAATTGATGATTTTGGTTGTCATTTTGATACACTTGTTTCGTTTGTCGTTGTGGAAGGTCCAGAAATTTTTCCAGACACAATAACATGTAATTCAACTTTCCAAGTTTCTGGTACAATTTCATTTGATGGCGGTGTTTGGTCGTCAACAGACCCAGAAATTAATTTCTCTAATCCAAATGTGGACAACCCATTAATAAGTACCTCTAGTCCAGGAACATATACCGTCAATTTCTTAGATAATGAATGTAGCGGTTCTGTCTCTACCGAGATTCAGTTTCTGTCAGACATTGCCGTCGATATTCCTGACGCAACCGTCTGCGCAGGAAATAATTATTTAATTGAACCTGTGTTTTCCTCAAATGGTTCATTGAATACTGCTTACACTATTGAGTGGCAGGATGGATCTTCGGATACTACTTATTTAGCAAATACAGCTGGAAACTATGTTATTACCGTATCAAATGCTTGTGCAACTGATTCCGACTCTATTTTGGTTTATGATCAACCTTCCATATTCTCAGATACTTTAGCTTGTAATTTAAAATATCAAGTTGCTGGAACTTATGCTCCAAACGGAAGTTTGTGGACTTCATCATTTCCTGAAATTTCGTTTTCAAATACAAACACTGCTAATCCACTAATAAATGCATCAATGGCGGGTATTTACAATGTTAAATTTTCCGATCCAATTTGCCAAACGGAACTTAATGCAACGATAGAGTTCCCTCCTAAATTGTTTATTTCCTTAATTGATACCTCAATTTGTATTGGAACTAACTTTAACTTAATTCCTGTCTTTAATAATATTTCCCCTATTCAAAATGGCTACATTAACCCTATTGGTTTAATTTGGGAAAATAACAGTACAGACATTATCAGAGTCATTAATGCTGCTGGAGTTTATACTGCAACGGTTTCAAATGAGTGTTACACTGGGAGTGCTTCATCAACAGTAGAATTAAAACCATGTGACATTGAAGTTCCAAACATTATCAATTTATCTTCAACTGTTGGAAATAATTTATTCTTCGTTCAATACAACGGAATAGCTGATTTTAATTGTCAGATTTTCAATCGTTGGGGAAATCTAATTTACGAATACAATGATCCCGCTGGAACTTGGGATGGTAAAACAGCAGACGGTAAACCTGTTTTAGAAGGAACATATTTCTATAAAATTGTTGGTCGTTTCGATGGGCTTACAGAAGAGTTTGTTAAACATGGTTTTGTGGTTGTAAAATACTAAAAACCAAAGATCGATACATTGAAAGCGAGAAATCTTAATTGGTTTCTCGCTTTTTTTGTCATAAAGTTCAATTAAATTAAAAAGGACTTTTACTTTATGTAATATCAGCTTTGATTACTTTTGCCTAAAATAAAATTACATGAGTAATCTAACTTTTGCACAAGACATTCAACAAGGAATTCCAGCAGAAATCCCGGCTAAAAAAGCATTTGACCCAATGGTTAACCATGCGCCAAAACGCAAGGAAATACTTTCAAAAGAGGAGAAGAAATTAGCACTTCAAAATGCTTTACGCTACTTTCCAAAGGAACAACATGCTGAATTAATTAAAGATTTTGCTGAGGAATTGGAAACATTCGGTCGTATTTATATGTACCGCTATCGACCGGATTACAAAATGTATGCTCGACCAATTTCAGAATACCCTGGAAAATCAGAACAAGCAAAAGCAATCATGTTGATGATTCAAAACAATTTGGATCATGCAGTTGCGCAACATCCACACGAACTCATTACTTACGGAGGAAATGGGGCCGTTTTCCAAAATTGGGTACAATACCGCTTGACAATGAAATATTTGTCAGAAATGACTGATGAGCAAACGTTGGTGATGTATTCTGGTCACCCAATGGGATTGTTTCCTTCACATAAAAATGCACCAAGAGTTGTGGTTACCAACGGAATGATGATTCCAAATTATTCTAAACCAGATGATTGGGAAAAATTCAATGCGCTTGGTGTTACACAATATGGACAAATGACTGCGGGTTCTTATATGTATATCGGCCCACAAGGAATTGTACATGGAACAACCATCACTGTTTTAAATGCAGTTAGACGCATTGCCAAAAATCGCGATGATATAAAGGGAAAATTATTCATCACTGCTGGTTTGGGCGGAATGTCTGGAGCACAACCAAAGGCTGGAAATATCGCAGGTGTAATTTCCGTAACTGCTGAAGTCAATCCAAAAGCGGCACATACACGTCATTCGCAAGGATGGGTGGACGAAATCATCAGTGATTTAGATGAATTAACGATCCGTGTGCGCAAGGCAAAAGATGCAAAAGAAATCGTTTCCATTGCCTACTTAGGAAATGTGGTGGATGTGTGGGAAAAATTCTACGAAGAAAATATTTATGTTGATTTAGGTTCTGATCAAACTTCATTGCACAATCCGTGGGCGGGTGGTTATTACCCAGCTGGACTTTCCTTCGATGCCGCAAATGATATGATGGCAAACGAGCCAGAAAAGTTTAAAACATATGTGCAAGAAAGTTTACGTCGTCATGCCGCTGCTGTAAACAAACACACTTCAAAAGGAACCTATTTCTTCGATTACGGAAATGCTTTTTTATTAGAAGCATCGCGTGCTGGCGGTGAAGTTATGGCTGAAAATCACATTGACTTTAAATATCCATCCTATGTACAAGATATTTTAGGTCCAATGTGTTTTGATTTTGGTTTTGGTCCATTCCGTTGGGTTTGTGCTTCTGGTAAACCCGAAGATTTGGAAAAAACAGATGCGATTGCTTGTCGGGTTTTAGAAGAAATGATGCTGACTAGCCCTGAAGAAATCCAACAACAAATGGCGGATAACATCCAGTGGATTAAAGGCGCGCAAGAAAATAAATTAGTAGTTGGTTCGCAAGCTCGTATTTTATACGCAGATGCTGAAGGTCGTATGCGCATTGCTGAAGCGTTCAATAAAGCAATTGCAAATGGTGAAATTGGGCCTGTTGTTTTAGGTCGTGACCACCACGATGTTTCAGGAACCGATTCTCCTTATCGCGAAACGTCAAATATCTACGACGGATCAAAATTTACAGCTGATATGGCGATTCAAAATGTAATTGGCGATAGTTTCCGAGGTGCAACTTGGGTTTCTATTCACAATGGCGGAGGCGTTGGTTGGGGAGAAGTTATCAACGGAGGTTTTGGAATGTTATTGGACGGAAGTGCAGATGCTGACAGAAACCTGAAAATGATGTTACATTGGGATGTTAACAATGGAATCGCAAGAAGAAATTGGGCGCGCAACGAAAATGCCATTTTTGCCATCAAACGAGCAATGGAAGCTGAGCCATTACTTAAAGTAACTTTGCCAAACATGGTGGATGAATCTTTACTTGATAATTTATAATCAGTTTTGTTGGCAAGTGAAAAGAATAATGGAAATTTTGCCTTAAATCGGTCAAATACCTTGTTTTTCTATCAGTTTAATGCCTTGCGTTTTTTTGCTGCATTGCTTGTCTTAATTGGACATGCAGAATCCTTACGGGCAAGTGCTGGAAAGCAAAGTTTTCACAATTTAGATTTATTCAATAACGGTCAACATGCCGTTACTTTTTTCTTTGTTTTGAGTGGTTTTTTGATCACATTTTTGCTCCTCAAGGAAAGAAATAAAACACAGACGGTTCTTGTTAAATCCTTCTATTGGAAACGAGTTGTTAGAATTTGGCCATTGTATTTTTTACTGCTTTTTATTGGACTTATTCTTCAACCTGTTTTTATTGAATTACTTAATTTACCTTATGAAATGCCTTATTCGTGGCAGGAAAGCAGCTTATTTTTCATTACATTTTTACCTGGAATTATCACTTTCTATTTTGGAAATCACCTCTTGGAACCACTTTGGTCAATTGGTGTTGAAGAATGGTTTTATTTGATTTGGGGACCTTTATTGAAATTTGTTCCGAAAGATTTATGGAAGTGGATATTATGTTCATTGCTTCTTAAAATTGCACTAAATTACATTGCAAACCTTTCGGTTTTTCCACCTGTAATTGCTTATGTAATACGAATGATGCGTTTTGAAGCTTTATTCATCGGTGGAATATTTGCTTGCACATTTTTCAGCGCAAGTAATTTTCAAAATAAGTTATCGAAAATTAGAGTAGTGGCACTTACTATTTCAATTCTAAGTTGTTTTTTAATCGTTTTTTATGGCCGTTTTTTTAATCAGCTTTTACTTAAAATTGGAGTTGAAGATAAATCACTAAATCTCTTTATTTGTTCTATTTTCTTTGGTTTATTAATTTGGGCAATCGCTTGGAACAACAAAAAAACAAAATTTTTAGATGCGCCGATTATGAATTATTTAGGCGAAATCTCTTACGGAATTTATATGTATCATTTAATCGTAATAACTGTTGTTTGGGCTGTTTTACAACCTTTAAATTTACCATTTACACTTGAAACCGTTCTTTATCATACGCTAGGGATTGCTTTCACGATAGGCATAGCAGCGCTTTCCAAAACTTATTTTGAGAATCCACTCTTGAAATTAAAAAATCGTTTTTCAAACTAAAAATTGTTGACTAAATTTACAACCTCAGTTCGATTAATAAAATTGGATTCAGACCGCTCATAAACAATGAGTTACAAACAGAACTTTTGAATATTTACCTTCGATGCTACTTAGTGGTATCGGGATAAATCGAAAAAGATTTGTGAAGTAAATCGTTGTTTATCAGCGGAATAATTTTTCGCTTTACATAAAAACCAGTTATTCGACGTTGTTTAATCTAGATTTAGCCCGCTAAACCTTCGATTAAACGCCTTGACTAACAGATTTTTATGTCAATCTGAACTTCAATTTTACAATCGAACTGAGGTTATACAATTCAATTTTTACCCTACTATGAAATTTAGTTTAGTTCTTATCATTTGTTGGTCCATAACAAATTTTTTCTCACAAACAACAGCTGATACCATCCGACTCAATCACTACAAGATTTTAGCTTCACACAATAGTTATAAAAAACATCCCAACCCAAAGGTCATCAAATTTCTTTCTAAGTTCAAAAAGCAACTTGGTCCTTCCAATGATCCCGAACAAATGGATTATGGACACGTTTCGTTAAGCGAACAATTTGATAATTATAACATTCGAGGAATTGAAATCGATGTCAATTACGACCCAAAAGGTGGATTGTACCGAAAAAGAAAGGTGAACAAATTAATTAGTGGGTTAAGACAAAAAATTAAAGACCCATTGATGAAACAACCCGGATTTAAAGTCTTACATATTGCTGACGTTGATTACGAAACCAATTATTTGACCTTTAAACAAGTTTTAAACGAACTTAAATCTTGGAGTAACGCTCACCCAAATCATACACCAATTTTTGTAAATATTGAATCAAAGGGTTACAATCCAGGGGATGAATCAGGATTTTTGCGTTTCTTGGGCTTCAAGCGAGCCTTACAGTTCAACGCGAAGGCTTTTCAAGATTTAGACAAAGAAATTCTAGAGATTCTTCCTGCTGATAAACTCTTTAAGCCTATTGATTTAAAAGGAAAATACGCAACAATAAAAGAACGTTTGAACACCGAAGGATGGCCACTTCTTTCAAATTGTATGGGGAAAATTATTTTTATTTTGGAAGGTAATAACCAAAACTTGTACGAACAAACTGGGGTTAATCGTCCGATGTTTGTTTACAATCCTCCGAATGGTGAAAACACTGCTTTTGTTGTTAAAAATGATCCTATTGGAAATGAAAAAGAAATTAATCTTCTTACTCATAAATACATTGTGCGCACTCGTTCCGACGCAGGAACACTAGAAGCAAGAGCCAATGATTATACGCGTTTAAATGCCGCTATTCAAAGTGGTGCACAAATCATTTCAACCGATTACTATAAACCTGACCCAAGACTTGGAACTTTTGTTGTTAAACTCAAGTAAAAGTTGATTCTTCAAAACTAATTCCGCTGGGGATTTCCTCTTCTATCGGGTAAAAAAAATCCTGCAAACTATTTCAATTTGCAGGATTTTATAAGATTTTAATCTATTTGTTTATCCTAAAAACGGGTATCTATAATCTGTAGGTGGAACAAATGTTTCTTTAATTGTTCTAGCCGATGTCCAACGCAATAAATTCATCATTGCACCTGCTTTATCGTTTGTACCTGAACCTCTCGCACCGCCGAATGGTTGTTGTCCAACTACAGCGCCTGTTGGTTTGTCATTTATGTAGAAATTTCCTGCAGCATGCTCCAATTTACGTGTAGCCAAATTAATAGCGTATCTATCTTGCGACAAAATTGAACCTGTTAATGCGTATTCAGATGTTTCATCTAATAAATCTAAGGTTTCTTCAAATTTCTCAGCATCATAAACAAAAATAGTCAAAACTGGTCCGAAAATTTCTTCAACCATTGTTCTGAATTTCGGATTCGTTGTAACTACTGTTGTAGGCTCTATGAAATATCCAGTTGATTTATCATAATTTCCTCCTGTAATGATTTCAGCATCGTCTTGCGATTTCACGTAGTCAATATAACCTGCAATCTTATCAAATGAACGTACATCAATTACTGCATTAACAAAATTTGAAGTATCGTCTGGCGAACCCATTTTAAATGAATTTACTTGTTCCACAAAAATACGTTTAACTTCTGGCCAAATATTACTAGGAATATACGCTCTTGAAGCTGCCGAACATTTTTGCCCTTGGAATTCAAATGCACCGCGTGACATAGCAGTTGCAACTTCAGCAGGAACAGCAGATTTGTGCGCAATGATAAAGTCCTTTCCTCCTGTTTCTCCAACGATACGTGGGTAGTTTCTGTATTTCTCTAAATTCAAGCTGATGTCTTTCCATAAATTTCTAAAAACACCCGTTGAACCTGTAAAGTGTAATCCAGCAAATGCTTTGTGTTGAAATACAACATCGCCAGCAGTAGAACCATCTGTTGTTATCATATTGATTACGCCATCAGGTACACCAGCAGCCTTGAATAATTTCATTATCACTCTAGCTGAATAAACTTGTGTTTGTGCCGGTTTCCAAACTACAACATTTCCCATCATTGCAGGTGCAGCACATAAATTAGCGGCAATTGACGTAAAATTAAAAGGCGTAATTGCAAAAACAAAACCTTCTAACGGACGATATTCCAATCGATTCCACATACCAGGAAGTGATTCTGGTTGCTCTTTGTAGATTTGCGTCATGTATTGAACATTAAATCTAAAAAAGTCAATCAACTCACAAGCTGCGTCAATTTCTGTTTGAAACACATTTTTAGATTGCGCCAACATTGTAGCCGCATTCATTTCATCTCTAAATGGTCCAGCTAATAAATCTGCTGCTTTTAGAAAAATTGCTGCTCTTTCTTCCCAAGGTAAATTTGCCCAGTCTTTCTTTGCAGCTAAAGCAGCATCGATAGCTTGTTCAACATGTTTTGCTTCACCAATATTAAAATGACCAAGCACTTTTTTATGATCATGAGGCGCTGTTAAAGCTTTCTTTTTTTCTGTACGAACTTCTTCCGAACCAATATACATTGGAACATCAATAGCTTCTTGATTATACAATTCTGCGTACTTATTTAAAAGCGATGTGCGCTCTACTGAACCTGGAGCATAAGACTTAATTGGTTCATTTATAGCTTTCGGAACGTTAAAAAATGCATTTGACATATAAATATTTTTGTTGCAAAAGTAACTATTGTTAACTATCCTTGCAATGAAATAAAAACCAAATAATTGCAACAAAAATCACATAGGCAAATTCTTAAACTATTTCTAGTTGTTTTTACCGTGTGCAGTGTTGGATTCCACTTCTCTTTTGCTCAAAAACCAAGCAGTTTTAAATCTTTTAAAAACGCAAAATCCATTGATGAAAAAACACGAAAAGCACTTGAATTATGGGAATATTATTTGCGAAACGATCTTGATTCTTTGCAAATTCTAGCCTCTGAATTAGTAAAAACGAACAATCGAAATTCATTTTCACTTGCTGTTTCCAAACGAATTTTTGGATGTTATCAAGTTCGCAAAGGAAAGATAAAAGAAGGAATAAAATTATTGAAGGAATCTAAAAATTATTTTCTTTCAATCGGTGATATACAATTGCTTTGCGAAGAATTAAACGAACTCGGTATTGCTTACTTTTTGCAAGGTGATTTAGAAACAGCCGCTTTTTATTACAAATCTTCGTTAGCAACGGGTGCACAATCTCCAAAAGAAACAGATGCAATTTTGGCGGAAGTAAATCTTGCAAAAGTTTACATTGCAGAAAAGGATTTTAAACAAGCGATGGCAATTCTTAATCATTATTTGTTTACTGCAAAAGAATTGAAGAAATGGGAGGCTGTTGCCAATGCTTATTCCGTTCTTGCGGATGTTTATTTGAATCAAGGGAATTTTGAAAGAGCAAAGATTTACTGCAAAAAACAATTATTCTATGCAAAAAAAGGGAATGCCTTGAACTTAAAAATAAATGCTTTAAACAATCAAGCCTTGATTTTCTATTTTGAAGGTAATCCCAATGAAGCCTTGTCACTATTCAAACAAATTTTAAGTATTCGAAAAAAACAAAATATTCCATCTAAGATTTATGATGCTTACTTCAATTTAGCAAGTTTTTATGTTGAAGAAAATCCTTCGCTGGCAAGTAAATTCATGGAAAGTTGTCGCATTGTAGCTAAAAAAAGTGCTTATCTAAAGCTAGAATTAGAAGCCTTACAATTCAAGCGCGATGAGCTCAAAGAATTAAATTTAAGTAAAGACATCGAATCCGTTGAGAAGGAAATTAAATCCTTGAATCAAACAAATGAAAAGGAACGTGAGGAATTAACACAACTTTTAAATCAAGAATTTACTCCTATCGAAGAAAATAATAGCTGGACTGTTTTCACAGTAATTGTTGGTTTTCTAATGCTAATAATTTTAGTTGTTCGCTATCGATTTATCCGTTAACGAACCAACGTTAGAAAGCCTTGACCTTTAATTTCTTCTCCAGCTTGCCCTGTTGCAACGTATTTATAGAAGTAAACGCCTTCTTTTGCATCATTTCCTCCTTCTGATTTACCATCCCAACCTCCAAACGGAGTATCAATTGTTGCCATTAAATTTCCCCAGCGATTAAAAATCATTAACTCCAATGTTGCTAAATTTTTGGAAGTAACAAAGAAAATATCATTACTACCATCGTCATTTGGTGAGAAAACATTTGGAACAAAAATTTCGGGTGGCAGTAAAGCTGTCACAATTTTTGAAACGGTATCTGTACAATAACCATTTGAAGCAACTAAATAAACAACATAATCTTGTGGCGCAACTAAATAAGTAGAAAACGTATTACCACTGTTTGATGTAATTGTGTCTAAGCCATTTCCAAAATCCCAAGTGTAATTGTTTGCATAAGAACTAGTGTTTGTAAAAGTCACTTGTAAAGGAACATAGCCAGCAGATGGGTTTGGTGTGAAATCAGCAATTGGAATAGGCAGGGCTGTAACCGAAATTGTAGCTTGACCAACGCATCCATATTGATCAACTCCTGTTACTGTGTAAACCTTATTTTGATTGATTACGAAAGGAACGCCATTTGTAACTCCAAAATTCCAACTATACGTTGCACCTGGACCAGCTCCTGAAGCATTCAAAGTTACTTGTTGACCTACACAAGCAATTGGTGGAGTTCCTGGGTCGATAATTGGAGTTTGAATTACTACAACAGTAATATAATCAACTGTTACACATCCATTATCTCCAGTTCCGTAAACAGTATAGGTTGCTGTTTCTGTTGGAGAAAATGCAACGCTATCAACAACTGGAGCAACCCATTCAATAATTGGTGTACCAACTGCATGTAAAGTAATCGATTCTCCAATACAAATTAATGTGTCTTCACCTCCATAAACAGGAGTATTTGGATTTACAGTTACGGTTGATGTAGCAGGTAAACTCGGACATCCGTCTAATGTGTAAATTAACTGATAAATTGTTGTACTGTCTGGTATTAATGTCAGATTAGCAGTAGTTGAGTCAACAGGTTGCCAATCATAAGTTCCACCAGCGATACTTACAGTTGAATTAATTGTCACCTCTTGCCCTTGACAAATCGTTTGGTTTGGACTCAAAAGAATTGTAGGCTTAGGTTTAATTGTAATTGTTAGTGTATCATTTGTAGCACATTCCGTTACAGCAGGAGTAAATATATAATTGGTAACTCCAGCAACAGCAGTCGAAATGGTTGGTGTATTCCATGTACCAGTAATCGTTGGCGTATTAGAAGAAGATGTCGGCAATGCCAAAGGAGTTGTTCCTTGACACAAAGCTGATATTGGATTAAAAGTAGTTACTATTTTTCTGGTTACTTGCATAGAATCAATAGCTAAACATCCAGCTAAATCGTAAGTGCAAGTGTAGGTAGAAGTTGTGGTTGGTGAAACTTGTATTGTACTTGTTGTTTCTCCTGTTGACCATAAATAAGTACCACCAAGTACAGAAGCTGTTGCTGTCAAAATTGTTGAATCTTGAACACATGTATCACCAGTTACAGTAAGTTGTGGAACCCCAATGTCTGTTGAAACGGTAAAAATTTGAATTGTCGGTGGCGTACATGAACCTGCGTCATCAACTACCACACTGTATGTACCTGCAGAAAGACCAGAAATGGATGGCGTTGTTTGAGGAGGATTTGTATTCCATGTATACGTGTAAGGCGGAAAACCATTTATACCCGTTGCTGTTGCCGTTCCATCGTTACCAGCACAAGAAACGGGTGTCGTAGTAACAGATGCAGAAAGTGAAGTAGAACAATCAAGGAAATCAATAAAAACAGCAGAATCCCAAACTCCATCAAAAGCATCTGCAATAGCCATTTTAAAATGATAAGTTTGGCAAGGAGTTACAACAATTTCTCTAGTAAGTACTATTGTGAAAGCGTCTAATTTAACCGAAGTTCCTGTTGAATTATTCACATAATACTGAGAATTGTTTCCAGCGTTTACATTATCTATACTTACAATTGTAGAATTATCTGGTAGCGTAGCAACATTTGTGCTGTTATACGCAGCACCAGAAGGATTAGGACCAGTTACAAAAAATCCAAATGCATCATTATAACCAGCATTTACATATTCCGGATATTCTTCAGAACCAAAAACAAAACGAATTAATAAAGTAGAACAAGAAGGAACGACATCAAATTCTAAAATACAACAATCTCTTGTTGCTAATGGTTCAAGTGAATTAAGTTGAGGGTCATTACAATTCGGACCAGGATTATCAACACTCCAATTCGCTGAATTTGCTGAACCATTCAGAGTATTTAAGTTCCCTGTTGTTAGTACAACACCTGAATTGATACCGATGTTGGAAGTTTGACCATTAGAAAAAGTTCCATAAGCAACATTCGGACATGAAATAACAGGATTTGTTACCGTTAAACCAGGACCAACCATGGTTGAAACTAATGCTTGAGCTGTTCCTCCTTGATTGGCATAAATTATTTGGGAATAAAGGGATTTACTGGAAAAAAGAAATATTGAGAGTAGAATTAAATAATGTTTAATCGACATATTTTAGTATTGATCTGAATAAAACGTGTTTCAACAATTTTAAGTTGCATACCAAAATTAAGCATTTGTTTTTCAAATAAACCATAATTTTGGGCACTTATGTATTTGTCTTCGTTATCATTGCTCTATTTCAAAAACTTCTCAGAACTTGAAATTCACTTTTCGAAAGGAATAAATGGTATCGTTGGTAAAAATGGAAGTGGAAAAACAAACATTTTAGATGCTGTTCATTATTTGAGTATGTGTAAATCATACTTAAACACAATTGACCGACAAAACATTCAATTTGACGCCTCGTTTTTTACTGTTAACGGTGATTGGATTACGGAAAATAAAACAACAAATGTTCATTGCGCTTTTAAATTAGGAGCAAAAAAAGTAATCAAATGCAACAAAAAAGAATACGAAAAATTAAGTGAGCATATCGGTAAATTTCCTGTTGTTTTCATTTCTCCTTACGATGGTGATTTAATTGCAGAAGGTAGCGAATTAAGAAGAAAATGGATGGATGGTATTCTCTCTCAAATTGATAAAGAATACTTGGAACAAATTCAACGATACAGTAAAATTCTTGAGCAACGAAATGCACTGTTAAAAAACATGTTCGAACATCGACTATTTGACCGAGAATCAATTGACGTTTGGGATCACCAATTAGTGCAAACGGGAACACTTATTTTTGAAAAACGAAAAGAATTCATCAGTGAATTTATACCTGTCTTCAATCGGTTTTATAACGAAATTGGCTTAGAATCTGAAAACGTTCATGTAGAATATCGTTCTCATCTCAACGCTGGTGATTTTCTTGAACAATTGAAAAACGCAGAAAAAAAAGATGCCTTTGCACAATATACAACTGTTGGGATTCATAAAGATGATTTAATTTTTACCATTAAAAATCACCCTGTTAAAAAATTTGGTTCGCAAGGACAACAAAAATCTTTTCTTATTGCTTTGCGAATTGCGCAGTATGACTGGCTGAAGCGACACAAAGGAACAAACCCTGTTTTGCTTTTAGATGATATCTTTGATAAACTTGATAATCAGAGAGTTGGAAAATTAATTGAATTGGTAACCACTGATTATTTTGGGCAAGTTTTAGTCACAGACACAGACCCTATTCGTATGAAACAGCTTTTTAACGGATTATCAATTGAAAAAAAATTATTTGAAATTGATAAGGGAGAAATTAAACCCATCATTTGAAATAAAGAAAAACAAGAATTATTACCGCATATCTTATAAACTTTCCAATTGCAATAAAAACAAAGCTTAAAAATAAATTAGCTCTAAAAAATCCAAGTGCAATTCCAATAACATCTCCAACAAATGGTAACCAAGAAAGCAAAGCCAACCAAACACCGTATTGATTAACTTTTTGCTTCCACTGCTCTATTTTTTCCTTCGTTGCACCAACTTTTACTAACCATTCAGGTTTACCTAAATAACCAATCCCATAGTTTAGCCAGCCGCCAAGGGTGTTTCCTGTTGTTGCAATAATTAATGATAGAATAGGATCGTATCCCATTGCTAGGATTGTTCCCAAAAACAATTCGGATGCAACAGGAAGCACCGTTGCCGCTAAAAAGCAAGTAATAAAAAGCCCAATAAAACCGTATTCAAATTCAAACATGTTTTCAATAAAAAAAGCCGGCTTTCACCGGCTTTTCAAAGTTAATTCAGAATTCGATTAATTCTTAATTAATTTTTTAGTTACAGAACTTCCGTTAGAAGCGATAGTTACATAGTAAACACCTGCATTGAAAGAAGTTGTGTTGATTTCTGTTGCGTTTGCACCAGCATTCAATTGCCCTAAGTTTCTTTCAGAAACAACTTTACCAGATAAATCTGTGATAGAAATTGTAGCCTCAGATGCATTTACCAAATTAAACTCAACTGTTGAAGTTGAAGAAGTTGGATTTGGATAAATCGCTGCATCAGCAACTTGTAATGTATTTTCATTTACACTTAAAATTGGATCAAAGTTCAAACGAACAACTGGAGTTGATGTTGTATAGAACCAAGTATCTGTAGGAACATCAAATAAGAAAGATGTTTGTTGTTCAGAAGAACCCGCATTTGATACTCTTAAACCACCATCAAATGAACCTACGACAGCTAAATATGTTTGACCTGCAGATAAACTTACTGGATTTAATAAAACCATATTTAAGATTGTGTTCAAATTATTGTTTGCAACTGTTAAAGGAGCTGTTTCTTCTAAGAAAGCAAATTCACCATTTTGATCAATTGAATAAATTTTAGCATAAACCTCAGTTCCTACAGTTGTACCACCAGTACCACCAGCTAAACGAACGCTGATTCCTTTTAATTCTTGGTCTGCCCAAATATCAAATAAGTTACCAACTTCAAAACCATCACCACCGTTTGATGTGTTTCCAGAGAAAGCACCATTATCTCTTGCGTAAACATAATTTGTAACCGCAAAACTTACATCAGCAATCGTATTGTTTGTTGGAACTTCGTCAACTATTTCAGTGTTGTTTGTAACTGTACCAATAGTGTAAGTTCCACCTGTACCTCCATTAACTGTCAACACATCACCAGCTGTATAACCAGTTCCTGCGTTGTTTAGGGTTACAGAAGTAATTGCTCCGCCTGAAACTGAGTTTACTGTGTAAGTTGCAGTACCCCCTGCAATTGTAACGATATCACCAACAGTATAACCTGATCCTGCTGTAGCGATTGTAGCTGTTAAAATATCACCAATTGTAGAATTAATAATTATATCAATTGGACCTCCAGAACCATCTATCGTAATATAATCTACAGCAGAATAACCAGTTCCTGAGTTTGCGATAGTAATTGTATCAACATCTCCATTTGCATCAGCTGTAACATTTACTGTTAAACCAGTTCCTGTTCCTCCAGTTGTAGCAACATTTGTTTCACTTACAACTGTTCCTGAATTATATAAATCAACAGTTAATGATGTTGCTTCCCCAATTGAACTAGCTGTAATGTCTAAAGTTAATCCTGAACCTGAACCACCAGTTGTTGAAATTCCTGTTCCCGTTGTATAACCTGAACCTGCGTTTGATAGAGCTCCTGTTGCTGTAACTCCATTTGACGCTGCCACTATATTTACTGTAGCTCCTGTTCCAGATCCACCTGTTGCAGAAATATTTGTTCCTGTAGTGTAAGCAGAACCACCATTAGTTAACGCTCCTGTCAAAATTTGACCATTAGGTAAATATCCAAGAATTAATTTTCTTTTTAATGTAAAGTTTCCTACTGTTGCAGGAGGAGTAAATGATGTAGAAACTGTTAAAGTTGCAGTGTCAACAGATGGTACTGCTGTTGGTGCACTTGTTCCAGTAAATACATTTGTTGTACCAGCAAATACTTCTGCTTTTAATTGCGCTGCTGTTAAAGCATTTAAACCACCATTAAAAACGTTAGTAGAAAAAGAAATTGGTGCAACTTGTGTTGTAGGGATTTGGTAATAATTTAATCCTGCTGTACCCCAAGTATTCGTGTTGATTGATAAATCATATTCTGGGTTTGTAACGATTTTCACATCGTCAATGTACCAACCGTAAGTTACCCAAGCATTTGGATTTGTTTCACCACCAAAATTTGATGTCCAGCTAAAACGAATCCAAAGTTGTGTTGGAGCTGTACTTAAAACTGTTGCTAGGTTAATTAATTTAGTGTCTGGATTTGGATAAGGAGATCCGCCAGCAGCAGATAAAACTTCTTTATCTAAATTATTTCCAACAGTAGTAAATGTTGTACCATCTGTTGAAATTTGGATTTCTTGCAAGTCATTAAAACGTGCACCAAATTGTTTGAATTGAATTGAAATTTGATTTGTTCCACCTAAAGAAGCTACGTCGATAGGTTGTGCTGTTGTCATTGTGTATGTTACACCAATAGCTTGAGTTGCTGGAGAAGCTGTTGGATTACCATTAACTAATTCAGCATTGTTTCCTCCAGATGTTCCATTTGCACTAATTCCCGTTGTTGACCACCAACCTTGAGAAGTAGCATTAATATTCCATCCAAAAGTGTTTCCTGATTGACCATCGTTGTCAATTGTCCAGTTTGTTGGTGTTGAAAAATCATCAGACCAAAGGGTCGTCATAATTTTATTAATTGGCTGTAGCGCCGTTGTTGTTTTTGGGGCTGTTTTCACTAAATCTTGAGATTTAAGGATACGTGCGTTTTTTTGTGCAAAAGCGCCCGTGACAGCCAATACCGATAAAGAAAGTATTAGTTTTTTCATTTTATGATTTTTTAATGATGCCCAAATATACTACTTAATGATTATTCCAACTAATAATCTTTTAAGAAAGGTAAACTTACCCTTGTACTATTTAACGTTAATTTGGAAATAGAGGTGGTGAAAATCATTTCATTTTCAAGGTCACAAACAATTTGACCAAGGGCATCAATACATGAAGAATTACCAGCATAAACTAAATCATTTCCGTCTTGACCTACTCTGTTTACACCGATTACATACGATTGATTTTCAATTGCTCTGGCTTTTAACAGTGATTTCCAATGTGCTGAGCGTTTTGCTGGCCAGTTAGCAACATACAATAATAAATCATACTTTGGAATTCCGTTTACTTCATAATTTCTAGCTATTTCCGGAAATCTCAAATCGTAACAAATTTGAAGATTAATTTTCCAACCTCTGAACTCAACAATTGTTTCTGAATTTCCCGAAGTATAATATTTATCCTCGCCTCCTAAACCAAATGATTTTCTTTTATCGTATTTCTTTATCTCACCATTTGGAAAAACAAATACGCCACGATTGAAAATTTTATCCTCATCTTTTAGCATCAAAGAGGTGTAAATTCCTGCATTGTATTTGGAAGCTAAATTTTGTAAAAAAGATAGTGAAGAATTATTCTCAATGGATTCCGCTAAATCAATATTCATAGAAAAACCAGTATCAAACATTTCGGGAAGAATTATTAAATCGCAATTCTGATTAAGTGAACTTAATAAGCGAATGTAGTTTTCGTGATTTTCCTTTTTATTTTCCCAAATTTGATTTGCTTGAACAAGGACTACTTTTAAATCTTGCATAATCTTTCGGCTGCGTTAGTTAATGTTTCATCATCTTTGGCAAAACAGAAACGTATCAGTTTTCTGTCTGCGTTGTCGCTATTGAATACAGATAGAGGAATTGCTGCAACACCAAATTCTGTCGCCAATCTTTTCGTAAAATCAATATCAGATTCATCGGAGATTTTTTGATAAGAAGCTAATTGAAAATAAGTTCCCTCGCAATCCAATAATTCAAATCTACTTGATTGTAATTTTTCCCTGAAAAAATTTCTTTTTTCTTGGTAAAACCCACCTAAATCCTCCGTTTTTACGAGTGGTAAATAGTCAGCCAAAACAGATTGAGATACACTATTTACGCAGAAAACAAGAAACTGATGTATCTTTTTAATTTCTTTCAATATAAATTCAGGAGCGACAAGGTAACCGATTTTCCAACCTGTAATATGAAAGGTTTTACCGAACGATGAAACAACAATCGACCGACTTCTCAAAAATTCATTTGAATGAACAGAAAGGTGTTTTTGCTCAAATGTAATGTATTCATAAACTTCATCTGAAAGCACTAATAAATTTGGAAATCGATGCAACAAGTATTCAAGTTCTCTCATATCACTTTCGCTCCAAATCCGTCCACTTGGATTATGGGGATTATTCGTAATGATCAATTTTGTTTTTTCATTGACGGTTTGATTTATCAATTCCCAATTCGGTAAAAATGAATCATTGAGTGGTATTCTTTTTGGAATTCCACCTGATAAAACAATTGGAGATTCATAGCAATCATAACTTGGATCTAATATTACAACTTCTTCATTTGGATGCACTAATGCTTGAATAGTGGTGAAAATTGCTTGAGTGGCTCCTGCTGTTACTAACAATTCATTTTCTACTTGAACTTTTCTTTGATAAGATCTTTCAATTAGTAAACCTATTTCAGACAACAGCATCGGATTTCCTGACATCGGGTTATACTGGTGAATGTTTTCACTTGCTTTTTGTTTTAGAAGCTCAACCAAAAGTGGATCTATTGGAAAATTAGGAAATCCTTGGGATAAATTTATAGCATTGTTATCTACTGCCATTTTTGACATAACTGTAAAAATTGTAGTTCCTACAGTTGGAAGTTTAGATATTATATTCATTTGATAAAAATAGTGAAGATAAAAATGCGAAAACAAAAAAAGAGGCTAACAAATTGCTAGCCTCTTTCCAAAAATTGAAGATTTATTATTGTTTGATAATTCTTACTGTTTTTTCTTCTAACTCATTTTTAAGTTTGATGAAATAAACACCAGTTACAACATTTGATAAATCTAAAGAGTAAACACCGTTTCCGTTAATCAATGAACCGAAGTTAGCAACTGCTCTTCCATTCATATCTTCAACAGTTACATTGTAGTTTGCAGTTGTTTGATCAATTGCAATATTGATTGCTCCCGTTGTTGGGTTCGGATAAACATTGAAGCTTACAGTATTTTCTTCCAATCCGATGTAATCAACAATTACACAAGTTGATGTTGCAGAACAGTTACTTGAATTGGTTACGATAACCGCATAAGAACCATTAATTGGAGCAACATAAGTTTGTGATGTAGCACCAGTAATCGGTGTATTTGTAGCACAATCAATCCATTGGTAAGAAGCACCTGTTGAAGCAACTAATGTACCTGTTCCATTTCCATTATCCGTTGCTGTAGCAGTTGGAGTTGGATTAATAGTCAAGTTCAATGTTACTAATGAATCACAACCTGCAACATTTGTTAATGTTTGCGTGTATGTTCCAGAAGTCGTGTAAGTTGTTCCATTTGTCCAAGTGAATGATCCACAAGTAGCAGCAGTGGTTGTTGAACTATTGTTTCCAATTGTCAACACTAAAGTTGCTGTTGAGTCACAACCTGCAGCATTCGTTGCTGTGAATGTATAAGTACCACTTGCAGTATAAGTTGTACCATTCCATAAATAAGAAGCACATTCAGAAACAACAGCGTTAGAAGAACTTGTGTTATTAATAGTCAAGTTCAAGGTTACAATCGAATCACAGCCAAAGATGTTTGTTAATGTATCAACATAAACGCCACTTGTTGTGTAAGATGTTCCATTCCAAGAATAAGAATCACAAGCAACTTCTGTCAATGAAACCGCATTTGGTTGACCAATTGTTAAATTCAAAGTGATTACTGAATCACAACCTGCAGCGTTTGAAATTGTTTGACTATAAGTACCTGAAGTCGTATATGTTTGAGTATTTAACGTGTACGATTGACAAGCTATTACATTCAACGTTGAAGCAGAAGGCTGGTTAATTGTCAAGTTCAAAGTAGCAACTGAGTCACAACCTACAGCATTCGCCAATGTTTGCGTATATACACCTGATGTTGTGTAGGTAACGTTATTTGTCCATGTGTAAGAAGAACATTGAATAACATCTGTTGTAGATGTTGAACTATTGTTAACTGTTACAAGGAAACTTTCATTTGCTGAACATGCGCCAGCAACACCATAAATATGAACCGTTTGAGTTGTTGTGATTGATCCTGTTAATACAGTACCACCACCGTTTGGTAATGTTCTATAACTCAATACTAATCCTGTATTATTTGAAGGTGTAACCTCTGCCAATGTCGGTAATGTGTAAGAGTTACAAACGATTTGCGCTCCTGGATTTACCAATGTAATTGGTGCACAAAGAGTTGTTGCATTTACAGGAATAGACCATGCGCTCACATCTCCATTTCCACAGTTTGCCCGGAAATAAACTTGGTAAGCAGTGTTTGGTGTTAAACCAGTAAGTGTGTAGCTTGTTGTTGCTGTTTGGTTTGGAACCAAAGTACCTGTACCTGGTGTGAAACCAACTGGCCCGTACTCAAAATCAAAACTTGTAGCAACTGAACAACCCATAGTCCATGTTAAATCAACGCTAGTTGTAGTAGTTGTTGCATTTGCTACCAATAATCCTGGATTTGGACAAGTTGGAGCTGGAGCAATTGTAATTAAGTAATCTTCTGTTTCTCCAAAGCCGTAAGAAGTACATGGATCAATAGAAAGACCACTTAAATTCCAAACACCTCTAATTCTCATTCTATGAACACCCGCTGGTGGAGTACATGCTAAAGCAATTACAAATGATGATGAGTCATTAATTACACCAGAAGTAAATCCATCTCCAATTACACCATTTGTTGCACCAATTCTTTCTGTAGCATCAAATATACCGTCGTCATTATAATCTATCCAAGCAGCGTAACCTTGATCTCCCCATTCTCCTGTTGCAATGTTAAGCGTATAAGATGTAGAAGGAACAAGTGTTGTAGTGTAATTAGGTTGACCTGTGTAGAAAGTATATGAAGGACCACCTGCTACAAAACCTGTGTTATTAGATAATGACGTTCCAACAATTGTAACATTTGAAATCAAATCTCCTGCTGAAGTACCAGAAGTATAAATTGGAGTACAATAACAGTTTGTAGGTGCTGACATTGCAAGCATCAATGTGTCTGAGTAACTTGGCGTTCCACCACAAGAAACAATTGCAAGTCTATAATAAGCCGTATCTAATTGAGAAGTTGTTAAAGTTAAACCTGTTTGACCTGTAATATTTGTGAACGTAATATTATCAGATGAAACTTGCCATTGATATGTTAATCCCTCTGAACTTCCTGTATAATCTGTTCCAACTTGGAATGTAACTCCCTCACAAACTTCAGTAATTGAAGAAACTGTATTAACACCTGTTGGAGCAACATTTCCTAAAACATTTACTGTAATTTGAGAAGAACCAACTGCATTCGAACATCCTGTTAATTGGTTCGTGTAAGAGATATCATAAGTAGTATTTACTAATGGAGTAACATCTCTTGTAAAGATATTTGTACCTGTTGCAAACTCAGTTAGATCTCCATTAGCCTCAACTGTTGACCAAACTACAGTATAGTTTGCTGGTGGAGAGAAACGATAAGCAAAAGGATTTGCAATTGGATTAGTTGCTGAAGCTACTGTTCCAGAAGCAAAAGCTAAAACTCCAAGTGTACCATCACCGTTGTTTACACCTACCAATTTATTTCTATCTACGTTTGTTGAAGATGTAACGTGAACTTCTATTACACCTATAGTTTCATAGAATATTGCTTGTGCTGTGCTAAATTCAGATGCTCCAAACTCTTGAACATTTTCGTAACTAACAACAAATTTTCTATTTGGTGCTAATCCTTCTGTCCAATACTTAATTGTTCCAGATGTAGCGCCACCTAAATTGTTATCCATTGCTAAAACAGCCACCATATTAAATGGTTCTGTCGTACTTGGCAATGTAAGAAATGTAAAGTCACCTACATTTGGATTCGCTCCGAAGAAAACAGTACCATTTGTTCCAACAGAAATTGTGTTGTAATTAGTTCCAAAGAAGTTAAAGTTAAATCCTAAAGGAATACCACTCCAACCACCATCGTCTAATCCAAAACCTAAATTAGTTGCTGGTGTTGCTACACCTCCCGTTACTAAAGTTACAGCATCACCAGGAGCCGTTAATGCAGCATATGGTATTGATGTACTAGTAAAGTTACCTGCAGCTAGACCTGTATTAAGAGTTGCAGAAGTTCCTGGGCATACACCATTTGCACTTGAAGTTAAATTTGCAACAGGTAATGGGAAAACGTTAATTTGAACTGTAGTTTGAGCTGAACAACCAGAAACTGGATCTGTTCCTGTAATTAGGAAAGATGAAGTTTCTGTAACTGTTGTGTTAAAGGAAGTTGGTGTAAATCCAGTGATTACTGCCGTTGAGTTATTAACTAAACCATAAGTATAGTTAGTTGCTGAACTTACCGCAACTGACGTTGTTCCACCTGTACCGCAGAAAGACGGAGTAGTAGCAACCCATGTAATTGGGTCAGGAGTCGTGAAAGTAACATTGAATGGTGCGGATGTATTCACACAACCATTGGCATCAGTACCAGTAACAGTAATTATACCATCTGATGTTCCTTGATAAGTAACAGAAGTACCTGTTGAAGCACTTACTAAGTTTGAAGGAGCCCATGAATAGGTTGCAGCACCAGAAGCTGTAATTGTTTGCGTTCCACAGAATGTTCCGTTATTAGGTGCCGAAACCCCAATTGTAGGTAATGCATTTACAACCAATGTTACAACATTTGATGTTGCTGATTGAGAAGAAGCTAAACAAGTTGAAACTAGTCTGTAGTAATAAGTTCCAGCCAATAAAGCACCTGATTGATAAGTTGGTAATGTTTCACCAATTAATGGATTCCAATTGATATTATTGGTTGAAAGCTCCCATTGATTTGAAATTTGTAAAACATTATCTGTTAAACCACTAACTGTAACTAGCGTGTTTTCATTTGCACAGATAGAAGAATTTCCAACTAATGAAGCTACTGGAGTATTTGGTGTTCCAGAACATGGTGGCTGTAATGTAGAACCAGTTCCAACAGGAGACCATACACTTACATCTCCATTTCCACAATTTGCACGAATATATGCATCATAAGTAGTTAAGGGGGTTAAACCAGTTAAAGAAACTGTTGCATTTGTTCCAGTTATTACTGCTGCTTGATTTGCAACTATTGTTCCTGTTCCAGGAGCAAAACCTGTAGGACCATATTCAATATCAAAGTTTGTTGCAGTTGCACAACCTAAAGGAAAATCAAAGTCTAAAGTGAATGAACCTGCTGTTCCTGCAACTGGTGCACCTGTAGCTGGACAAGTTGGAGCGGCTGTTATCGTGATTAGATAATCTTCAACTTCTCCGTAAGAATTATTTGCACATGGTGTAACAGCTGAGCCGTTCGTGTTGTACATAGCTCTTACTCTTAATCTATGTGTACCTGCTGGAGGTGTACATGCAAGAGTAATAGGGAATGTTGCTGATGAGCCTAAAACACCTACTTGACCCGATCCTGCTACTGTACCATTTGAAAAACCTATTCTTTCTGTAGCGTTATCAAATACACCATCATCATTATAGTCAATCCATGCAGCATATCCTTCAGAATATTGACCAGCATAAACAGTACAATTATAAGTTGTACTTGGTTGTAATGTTGTTGTTAATAAAGGATCTGTTGTGTAGTTAGAATATCCTAGTGTTCCAGATGGACATCCAGTTCCAGAGTTATTATCTAAAGTATTTAAAACTACTCTTGCAATTACATCTCCATCTGTACAACCAAATGTTGTAGTTGGTACACAATATCCAATTTTGAATGTAGATGTTACCCACCCACTAAAATCACCTGCACCACAATCTGTTCTTACATGTAAAAAATAATTTACATCTTGCAATAATCCAGTTGAAGTAGCTGTTAAATTAGTAGTAGCTGTACCAGAAGCTGGAGGTGTTGAAGATGTAGAAACAAACCATTCATAACCAACAGGAACACCTTGTGATGGAGCTGACCAAGCATGAGATGCTGAAGAAAGCGTTAATTGAGCGTTTGTAAGTGCAGTTGGCACAAAACACGTTGGAGCTGTTACTACGTTAAAAGTAAAATCAACATACTCTCCTCTAGAGATTGTAGCACAAGGATTTGTTGGGTTTCCAACGTTCCAGTCTGTAATTACACGCATTCTATAAGCACCGTTTGCTGTTCCTGCAGGAACAGTGAAAGAACCTGTAGTGGTTGTTACATATCCTGTCGTATTAAAAACTCTTTCTGATGCATCAAAAACTAGGTTGTTGTTCCAATCTACCCAAACTGCAAATCCACAAGTTGGACCACCAGCTGTCATAGAAAGACTAGTTGATCCTCCGATATAATTTGAAACATTAAAGTTTGCAGCTTGATTGTTATAACCTCCCGTTGTTCCTGAAGATGCGGTATAAGTAATATTTGTATTACCACCTGTTGTACTGAAAGCACTTACCCAAGAGGCTTGTGAATTAGAAGCAGGTGTACAGTAACCTGAAAAGAAAGGTATTGTTACCCAAGTACTAAATACACCTGATGTACATTCAGAGCGTACGTGAAGATAATAAGTTGTATTTGGCAATAAAGTTGTTGTTGATGCAGATGTTGTTGTAACACTTGTACCACTAGCAGGAGCCGTTGCAGACGTGTTTACTTCCCATTGATATCCAGTAGCTGGAGCTGGACTTGGTGCAGACCAAGAGAAGTTAGCACTTGTAGTGCTAGTTAAGGTTGCAACCAAATTTGTAACAGGTAAACAAGAAGGAGCATTTACAACATTAAAAGTAAAATCAACGAATTCACCTCTAGTTAACGTTGCACATGGATTTGAAGGATTACTAGAATTCCAATCTGTTACTACTCTCATTCTATATGATCCATTCGGAGTTCCTGTTGGAATTGTAATTGTACCTATTGTTGAAGTTACAAAAGATGATGTTACAAAAACACGTTCTGATGTTTCAAAAACCAAATTACTATTCCAGTCAATCCAAACTGCAAATCCACATGTTGGACCACCTGCTGTCATTGAAATGTTAGTGTTATTTCCAACATAGTTACTAACATTTAAAGTTGCTGATTGATTATTGTATCCTCCAGCTGTACCTGATGCAGCAGTATAATTTATATTCGTACTTCCTCCAGTTGTGCTAAATGCACTCACCCATGATGTTTGAGCGGTTGTACTTGGCAAACAATATCCAGTGAAGAAAGTTACAGATGGACTCCAATTACTCAAAGTTCCAGAGCCACAATTTGATCTTATCCATAAATAATAAGTTGTACTTGAGGTTAAGCTTGTTAAAGAAACAGAAGTGTTAGTCGTTGAACCTGTAGGGGTTGTACCACTAGTTGGAGGCGTATTAGTTGTTGATAGAAAATAATCATAACCACCAGTTGCGGATGTAGAAGCTGTCCAAGTTGCAGTAGCACTAGTCGTTGAAGAAACCGCAACACTTAAACCTCCAGGTGCAGGACAACTAGGAGGTGTCCAAGTATAAGTTTGACCCGATGCAGGGTAAACAGTTGGTGTAAAGGTACAAGTTGCAGTATTTAAAGTTCCTGGTGCTGTGGCGGACCAATCAGTAGTGGTTGTTCTATTATTAAAATCTGCATTAGACCCTCCTCTTATACCAACTTGGGGAGTGATAGAAGTTGATGTATTAACATAAGGAATATTGTAAACAGTTGAAATTTTGTTTGACGTCTCTTCTAGGATAATTTGAAAATTCAAAAAATCACTTGGTGCTGAAGTAACATATCTTGAAAATTTAGTCCATTGAACAACAAGCTTTCTATTAGGTGCTGTTCCTGTTGTTTCATATCTAATATTTCCACTATTGATAGCTCTAATATTTCTACCCGTACCCGTTGAAGTAGCAGCTAAAGATAAAGTAATTGAAGTTGCATCAACAGCTGTAATAGTAGAACCAGTAGCAATTCCAGTACCAGTAACTAAATCACCTACAGACATTCCTATTGTTGATCCTGCAGTTACTGTTATTACATTACTTCCTGATGTTGCCGAGCCAGTGATAAACTGTCTTCCTATTAAATCAATTCCAAAAGCTGAAATTAAGTTATTTGTTCCTGTACTAGCGCTAATTGGAGTTGATGAAGAGGCAACTGTTGTACCTAAAGCTATAAATCCATTTGCATTAATGCTAAATTTAGTATAGGTAACACCTGAATATACAAAGTTAAACCCTATGTCTAAGTTTAGAAAATTGTCATCGTCTATAGATGAAGTTGTTGATGTACTTTGCAGTAAAGTACCTCCAGTAATGGGGGTGTAAACACCACTCGACTGGGCAAAAGTGTAGTCACTTACTTGTGAACTAACTTTTATTGTTACCAAACTAATTAGAAAGGAAACAATGATTAGTAAATGTTTTTTCATAGATATTTTATTTTGTAAACCGCAAATATAGATTAAAAGTTTAAAAAAAGTTCATAAATTGTTATTTTGGGTTAATTTTATTTTGAGGTGCTGGGATTAAATCACCATGCTCAATCTAAAGTGAAAAAAGTCCAAATCTCTAGAACCATTATTTTTTCTTATGGCCTCTTTTATCTTCGCATTTACAC
>VEQH01000110.1 GCA_018883325.1 Flavobacteriales bacterium
GGAAATCGGGCTTAAATGATTGTGTGGTAACATCATCTAATATACTGATTTTCAAGGTTTTAAACAGATGTTTCCAAAGGTAATTTACTGACAATCAATTGTTTATTTTTTTGTCATGTAGTTAGTTTTCTAGATTAAAAAGCTTAGCATTTTCATTTATTAAATCGGTACAATATTCTTTAAAATTAATAACAGAAATATCATTTGACTGATACAATCTATTGTGAATCATTGACATAGCGTTAATTCTGTTTTGTCCTTCTTTTAACACTCCCCTTAATTCATCGTTCTCCAAGTTTTTATATTGCAATTCCAAAAGACTGCTAATCCTTTGATAGTTGTTTTTAATTCGGTGATGAATTTCTTTCAACAACAACTCATTTTCATGGTTTTTCACGGCTAGCACTTTGCCATTTTTGCGAACAACAAAAATTAAAATCAATAAAATGATTAGCAAACTAGAAACAACAAAACTAAACAAGAAGTAAAATCGATTTTTTTCCTTTTCAACAAGGATTTCTTTTCCTTTATCTTTAATAAACTCATGTGTTTGATATTCCGCTAAAATTTCTGAAAGGTCTTCTGAGTAAATTTTTCTTGTTAAAGTATTAGCGATTTTTAAATAGCGAAAAGCCTCATCAAATTCATTGTCTTTCATTAAAGCATCGCCACAAACTGTATATAAATCAATGATTGCTTTGTTTTTTAATTTTTGCTTTGAATCTCGAACAAGAAAATCACACATTTCAACAATATTCTTTACGCCAAACTGCTTGAATATACGCTGTTTACTTGGGGCGTTTGTTTCAAGTGAACTAAGGTATTTAGCATATAAAATATTATTGTAGTATTTACTTCCAGCGTCTTTAGAAAGGATTGAAAGTTGTTCTTCAACAAAATCATGATCAAATTCTCCTTTATAGATGTATGCGTCTAATAACTGATAAATAGTAGAGTTATAAAAATAAGAACCATCCTTAACCCGCTCAGCTAAATGTAATATTTCCTTGCAATTTTTAATGTAATTTTCTAGCTGTCCGGTTCTTACATAATATTCATTAAAATAATACTTGTGTGCAATAAGTGAAAATGTATCTTTCCACCTAGTTGCTATTGCAATATCTTTTAAACTTATTTTTTTTGATTCCTGAATCTTGCCTTGAATATCCAAAATCACAATTTTGTTTATGTCTGCATAAACTTTTGCAACCTGGACATTTTTTGAGTTTTGATTTGGAAATTTATTGATGTATGCAATCAATTTATCATTTTCTTTTGTGGCACGTTTAAGCGAAACATCATCTCGCAAAACATTAATCATTAACCACTTAAGTCTTATGTATTTTAATTCGATTACTTTATCAGATGCTGGTGGTTTAATTTTACTTAGGAATTCATAAAACCGTTCGTATTGGAATTTTCCGTTAAGGCTAATTTTAGAGGAAAAAAAGAAATAATCATCGTAACTAGCTTTCTTGGAAATAATCCTTTCTAAGAGATTATGGTTTTCAACTAAAGGATTTTTTTTTAATTCCTCCAATGCAGATTTTTGATCGCCATTCAAAATTGCAAGTTCAATTTTTCTTAGCGAATTGAGAGATTTGGAATAAAAATGGTTGAATAAAAAAAGCGTTAAAAATACAATTTTGACAAATTTCATTACTTAAACTATTACTTTTCAAAGGGTTTTCTTTGATGAAGTTAAGGTTTAAAAGTTTATCAATTGTGCTCTTTTTTCAAAAAAAATAAGCCTAAAAAATCGCTTTTAACAAAGGGAATAACAATGTTTTTTGTGTTAATCTCCTAAAAAATCAACGGATTAACTGAAATCTAATTAACACACAAATAACATCGATTTTTTTACTTTACGCGCAATAAATTTCCGTAATACAAGAATTTATCCGTTTTAGTTTCCATATATAACTCTGTGATTTGCTTTTCACGCGTTTCAAAATAGATATCTGAAAGTTCTGAAATGAAATTCACGTCGACCATTGGAGAATAGGTATTCATTATCAAAAATCCATCTTTATCCAAAACGTTAGCGGCAGCACCCATCAATTCGTCGATTCGATCTTCGAGTTTCCATTTTTCACCTTTAGCACCTATTCCCCATGCTGGTGGATCCATTAAAATTCCTTGAAATTTATTTCCGCGTTTTTCCTCGCGTTGAATGAATTTTAAAGCGTCTTCGTGCACCCAGCGAATATTCAACAAACGACTTTCTTCCATGTTTTGATTAGCCCAGGTCATCACTGATTTTGCAGAATCAACGTGAAAAGTGTCGGCACCAATGTTTCTCGCCACACATGAAGCGGCACCGGTGTATGCGAAAAGATTTAAGAAGCGGGTCTCTGATTTTAAATTTTCTTCGATAAATTCCCAATTCGATTGTTGCTCGGGAAATAAGCCGATGTGTTTAAACTTTGTTAGTTCAAGCACGAATTTCAAGCGTTTGTAGGAAATAACCCATTTTCTTGGCGCGTCTTTTTTCAAACTTTTCCATTTACCTGTTTGCCCTTTTGCATCTTCGATGAATTCCCAATGCGCCATTTCTCTCCATTCGGTAAACGGCTTACCACTGTGGAAATAGGCTTGTAATTCTGGTCGAATAGTAATGATTTTTCCCCAACGTTCTAGTTTCTTGCCACCTCCAGCATCTAGTAATTCATAATCTTCCCATCCTTCAGAATAGGTGCGTGCGTTTGTTGACATCTGTACTTTATTGGTAAAAAAATTAGCGCATTTTTGGCGTTTTCTTTCTTCCGCCCATCATCTGCGCCATTCGCATTTGATTTTTAGAAGGAGCCATTTGTAGCTGAGCTTGCATTTGTTTGATTTGATCGCGCATCATTCCATTTTTATCTAACTTTTTAGCTTCAGCCAAAAGAGAAATAGCTTCAGGACGACGACCTGTTTGTGCGCAGATACCTGCTAAGTGCATTTTTGCAACCGCGTTGTCTTCTGCTTGACGTAGACCTAATTCTAAGGCTTTGCGCAACATTTGTTCACTTTTTGCGAAACCCATTTCTTGTGCACCCATAACAGCTTTCAAAAACAAAACATAAGCATGTTGACGACGTGGTAAAAACTGCGGATGCGTGATGCGGTCAATGTATTTTTTAGCTTTATCGGTATTTCCAACGCGCATTTGGTTTAAAGCTAAAATCATGTTTTCATTTCTGAAAAAGGATAAGATAATAATTGCTGTTATTAGCAAGAAAGAAATCCCCCAACCCCAATGTCCTGTTGCAAACAACCAAACATTAAACCCAAGAGAAAGAGCCGCTAACGCAATACGGATGATAAAACCTGTCATTTTTTTATTTATTTATTATGTTTTGAACAGTTGCCTTCGAGAGCCTCAGTCAACTGTTAATTGAGGCTCTCGAAATTAACATTTTACATTTTTTTTAAATCGTTGCAATACATTTCAACTCAATCGCTATTGGAGTAGGTAATGAATTGATTTCAACCGTTGTTCTGCAAGGTAAATTGTCTTTAAAATACTCAGCATAAATACGATTGTAGGTATGGAAATCACGTTTCATGTTAACCAAAAAAACAGTAACATCCACCAACTGATCCCAACTTGAACCTGATTCTTCCAAGATTATGCGCACGTTGTCAAATACACTTCTACATTGAGCTTCAAAATCAAATTGAATGAAATTTCCGTTTTTATCCAACTCCAATCCTGGAACAGCCGAATCTGTCGCATCAGAACCCGCAGTGCGTGGACCAACACCAGACAAAAACAATAAATTTCCTACTTTTCGAGCGTGAGGATACAAACCTACTGGCTTTGGGGCTTTATTTGTTGAAATACGTTCTTGATTTGACATCGCAAAAATTTGTGCAAATATAATACAATCAAAAGAAAGTTTGGAGATTCCTCAAAAATGGATTTAGACCATCGAATTAATGAAGAATGTGCAGGAAACCACTTTGAAAAGACTTTGAATCAATATCAGGATTACGATAAAAATAATAAAAGTAAATACCATTTGATACACTCATCCCATCAAAATCATTCTGATAACCATGCTGGTCTATAATTACATTCCCCCAACGATTTAAAATTATCAATCGATTATTCGGGAATTTAGGGGCTTCATCGATAACAAAGAAATCATTAATTCCATCTCCATTTGCCGTTATCACATTTGGAAGTTCATCAGTACAATCGACTGCAACAACATGTACTGTATCAGAAAAATAGCATCCTTGTTGAGTGATTGCAGTTAACACAATATCTTGGTTTCCTGTTATTTGTACTTGATTAGTGTCTCCATAATTTGTCCATATATAACTTAAAGAATCTTGAATAGGATAATTTTGATAAACTTCATTCAAACACATAATTGTGTCATTTAAATTAAATGTTGGAATTTGATTATACGAAATTGAAACGGTTTCTTGGTAAATACAGCCTATATCATCCCATAAAGTCAAATTATAATTACCATCATAAACTGAATTATAGACAATTGAAATGTAATTAGTGTCTAAAAATCCAATTGGAGTATTCCAAACTAAACTATCAGCAGAAGTGACAACATTGATAAACCCAAGATCACCTAAACATTGATTACTTGTGTCGGTTATAATTGAATAGTTTAAAGTTGATGTTGTCAAGTAAATACTATCTGTATTAGTTGTACAACCATTTAAATCAATACCTTGCGCATAAATATAACCATTACCAAAATAGGAGTTTACCTCAAGATTTAATGAGTTATATGATCCGAAATTTCCTGTCCAAATAAGATCTTGAACATTTTCAAGTGAAGTAATGGATACTGTGTCATAAGCACATATCAACAATGAATCAGGAGCTAAATGAATCGAATCTGGAGTAAGATAAATAATTGTGTCTGAGACAGTTTGCGTAAAACATTGATTTTGAACAGAAACAGAAATTGTAGCTGCATTTTGTAATACACTAAAGGGAATAGTCAGTGGATTGTCAGTAGAATTTGTAAGCCCATTGGGGAGTGACCAAGTAAAACTTCCAGGTGCATCAACATAAACAACTAAATCTGTGTTAGGGCATAAACTTGTATCTCCAATAATTTGAATAGGAATTGAAGGGTCAATTACATCAATAAATACTGTTTCAAATAATAGATCGCACTGAGAACTAGTTTGACTAACTAAAAATGAGGTGTCGGAAACTAAATTATTCAGAATAAGTGAAGAAGAAGTGTTAATTAGCATCGTATCGTTTGTGTACCAATTAATTGTATTCATCAAACTATCAGAAAGTGTCACATTAGACCCTAAACATATCATTGTATCAGCAACAACTGGAGGTAATGAATTTGGTGCGAAAGCAACTTGAACCAAATTTGATGTAGCATTGCATCCAAATTGATTAGTTACAACAACACTATAACTACCTGGATTTGCAACTGTTAATGTTTGGGTATTTACATTCATACCAACCCAATTATAACTAAGATTTGAAGGAGTTACAACCAAAGTCAACTCGCCACCGGGACATAGATAATTTTGGTTAGATGTAATCTGTGCTGAGAAAGAACCATCATAAATTGTAATTGAATCTATTACTTGGTACTCACATTGACTTAAGGAAATTGTATAAGTTCCAGGTTGATTTACAATAACAGAATTGCTTGTTGTGTTTCCGTTGAACCATTGAAAATTAAGATTAGAATCTCCTTGATATGTAATTGATATTTGTTCATTTAAACACATCATGGTGTCAGCTGATAGCGAGAAATTACTAATTGCGTTTATCACACCAACAAAAACAGGCGTAAAAACAGGAGAACAACCTCCAGCGTCATAGGCAACTAAAAAATTAGTATCTGATTGAATATTCGTTAAACTCAGTTGTGAGCCACTATATAGGAAAGTTGTATCTAAAGCATACCAATTCAACATGAAACTTGTTGAATCCTGTAAGTTAACATCCGTTCCGCTGCATACCCAAAGGGAATCAAAAAATGGTGGCGTAGATGCTTCAACCGCGCTGATCAAAAGTTCATTCGTTTGTGATGTGCAGCCAAATTCATTTGTTACAGTAGCACTATAAACTCCAGGTTCAGTTACAACCAAAGAATTGTAACCATCAACCCCATTTGACCAATTGTAACTTCCATTAGACAAGGAACCAGTAATCACTGCTACATCTTGATAACATAGAAGGACTAAACCGAAGCGCAACGCAGTGAAGGTTCGGCTTTAGTCTATTGTTGACAGATGCTTTCGCTAGCCCTACTTTGTGTTGTTATGGGGTTTGCTTTTTAATCGATACATTTT
>VEQH01000111.1 GCA_018883325.1 Flavobacteriales bacterium
ATGTCCTTTGCTATGCTGTTTTGAGAAAGTGATAATTTTTCACTCTCAAACTTTACGAAATCATTTTTAAACGTCAAATCTACTTCGCTAATCAAATAGCGTTTCTTTTTGTGTTTTTCAAATTTTTCCAACCTCATCAAAGTAGTATTGAAATTCACAATTGTAAGCTTTGAAATTGGTTTTCCAGTCTTTGAATTTGCTTTAGTTTTCATTTCAGTTTGATATTCTCTAACTAAGTCAATCAAATATTCTGTTTTTTGCTCCAGTAGTGGATTCTTGAATTTTGCAATAACCAAATCTAACCAGTCTTTATTTATCGGTGTCGCTGTTCCTTTGTCGGTGTTTAGTGATTCTGAAATAAATAATCTTAATCGGTCAAGTTGAATTTTTAAATTTAGTTTGTCGGGATTCTTTGCTGTTTGTTTTGGTTCGTTCTTTTCATCGTTCCAAAAATTCGGGTTTATTATGTAACCTGTTGAGTTTTCTAAATCAGTAGTTTGACCGTCACGAACTCTTACATAAATTGTCGCTAAATCGTTTTTTCCTTTGATTCTGTATTTAATAGTCGCCATACTTTGATAATTTGATAATCAAAGATAGTTATTTTCCCCACATTTTCCCCACAATTGGTTAATTTATATTTATTTCGTTTAATTGTATTCAGTTAAGTAGTTTTATAAACACTTGTATTTATTGACTTAAGCCGTTTATCTAAGTGGGTTTTTGATTAATAAGAGTTAAATTAGTTTTCGTCCTAACAAGGTCACTTTTTTAAAAGCTATCTCGCTGTCAATCAGTTAGGTAGCTTTTTTCTTTCCCCACATTTTCCCCATAATTTCAAAAAACATCAATTTTCGGGGTGTTTATTTGGTAAATCATTACACGTGTGTAACAGATAGTGGTAAACTTTAAATTGAAAAAATTTGATTAATCAATTCACGTGCGTAACAGATAGGGATGAACTTTTATTTTTTCCTACAATTTCCAACGAATAAAATAACCTGACAATATTTGATAATTTTTGTTTTGGCATCAATACCAATCAAAAGGCAAAAAACATTTTTTCACGATTCTTTCACGTTTCTTTCACGTGCGTAACAGATAGTAGGAAACTTTATTTGTGGCTGTTTTGTGGCTGTTTTTGTACGTGCGTAACAGATAGGCAAGAAGTATGGAATTAATAAATAATTCACGTGCGTAACAGACAACCCCGAACTTTTATTTTGTGGCTGTTTTTCGTCTGTTATTGGTCTGTTTTTAGTTGGTGTTCTTTCACTGTTTTCTCGCTGTATTTTGCCTGTATTTTGCCTGTTATTGGTGTCGTTCATTTTCACTATTCTTTCACTATTAATTTACTTCTATGCACCTGTTATGCACCTGTTTTTTTATAGTGTGCATTTTTACGATTTACTGAATAATAACGCAAAATAAAAGCGGTTTTTCATTTTTATTCAATACTAATATTGTTTAGTCTTAATTCATTATTGAAAAGGTAAAAATCAACACTATTAAACGCTTTTGATTTGGATTGAAATACGCATTTATTAATACAAATTTGTAGTAAATCTTCAATGCTTAAATCCTGGTTCTTGTTTACCACTTCTTTAATAATCTTTTGCTTTTCAGTTGGTGGAATTGGTGGCGGTGGTGGTGTTCTTTTTAGTTGCTTTTCAAGTTGTTGAGGTTGTAAAGCTGTGGGCGTGTTACAATCGAATTTTAGTAGATAGTCCGCTAAATCTAAACCTGCTTTTTTTTCGTCTGCTGTGGCTTTACGCTCCAGTAAATCCGAAACGCTAATAAACATACTTTTACTAAATTCATTCGCTTTGTTTTGCCAGTCATTAAAACAATTCAAATCGGGAAATAATACTACTTTTCGACCGCTCAAAACTTTCATTCTTTCTGTAGTTAAATTGGTTTTCCCTCCAGTAGCTAACCAAATGAATTTTGGCAAATAAATACTTGAAATCAAAGCTGTTTTTTCAGATTCCACAATTGCAACGGGTTTTGTTTTATCATTTAGTAAGTGTTCCCCAAAGAAACATTGCTTTAACTCAAAATCGCTTTGCTGTGTTACTTTATGCACCCATTGAACACAATCTTTCGGCTGTTTAATTCTTTTGCCGTCTGTGGCGTTGTATAGCATTATTTTACCAGTTCTTATTTTTCCTTTGGTGTCAATTTGCCAAAATACATTTGCACCGCTCCAATGTTTTGAAGTTCCCAAAAAATATTTGCTAATCAATTTGTTTGCTGTTGCTGTTCCAAATCTTTCAATTAGGAATTTCACAAAGTTATTTTGATCGAAATTGTTAAGTGATTTTTTGAAAACCTCAACATCAATAAAGGAAATAGGTTTTTCAATCTTTGGCGGTCGGGGGGCAATTGGTGTTTTTGCTGTGGTGTTCTTTTCTTGTTCAATCGGTGGTAAAAATGTTTGTCCGCACGAATGACAATAACCACAATTCAAAAAACCAACATAGGGCGTAAATTTGCCGTCCTTATTGTTTTTCCCACAAGGACACGTTTCTGCAATAGTTCGCTTTTTGGCAAAATTCAATGTTGGTAAATCATTATTCATTGTAATTGTGTTGAGGTGGTTTAATGGTTTAACAAGGTAGTTTAAACCGCTACTTTTTAAACCAGTTTAGTAGTTTAACGCCCCCTAATATCTATAGGGGCGGTTAAACCGTAAACCGTTAAACCGCTATTAAGTAAATTCAATTTCTTTGGGTTCGTTCAAAGTGTATAAAAGCTTACTTTTTGAGTTACTTTTAACTTCGATTTTTATAATTTTCTGTTCCTGTTGATAGTAGGTCAAAAATTCTTTTGCTTTGTTATCCCCTAACTTTTCATTGCAAATTGATTCAACTGCTAACTTCAAAGTTTTCCATAAATCTGAATAGGTTTGTTCTTTGTTTACTTTGAACGCTTCAATCAAAATTTTTGCGTGAAAATTTGGTTCAACTTCGCACGGTGTCAAAACTTTTTTCTTTGGCTTGCTTTCGGTTTTTGGTGTTGCTTTCGATTTGGTTAAAACCATTTCACTTTCAATGTTTGGCATCCCAAACTCATCAATAGAAAAGGCAAAAGGTAAAAACTCCATTTCTCGACAATCAACTGCTTTCACAAAAGAAATATTTTCGCTTTCTGTGTCTTTCTCAACTTCAATAATACAATCCGCTTTTCTGTGTGCAAAGCTTCCCAAATGTCCTAATAACGTTGCAACCGTTTTATTATAATGCAATACACAAACTATGTGAATGTTATAAATTTCAGTCCACTTCATTAATTTGGAAATAATATTTTGTGCTTGTTCCGCTTGCAAAATTGGGTCAATGTCTAAATCAACAATCCCGTCAATTGCTACAAAGTTTAAATTTGGTGTTGTTGAAAGCACGTGTTCAATTACTTCTAATCGCTCCAAAGGGTCTAAGGTTCGCAAATGATAGGAAATAAAATTTTCGGGGTGTTCAATTTCTGCTAAACGGCAAATTCTTTTACTGACTTGCAAAACTTTGTGTTCAGCTTGTTCCGTGTCAAATAAAACATTCATTCCATTTGTAGGGCAAAAGAATTGATTTTGAAAACTCCCTTTTATTGCTGTTGCCATTAACATTGAAATCAAAAAAGATTTTCGGCTTTTGGCTTTACCAGTAACGATTGAAAAATTACCTTTTGAGAAAAGTGTTATTTCTCGATCAAAATGTTTGATTTTCATTGCTATTGGTGGCGGTGGTAAATCCTTTGTCAAATCTACTTTGCAACTTTGAACAAGTTTTTCGATTGAAGTTGAGGTTTGAGAAATTTGTTTGTCCGCTTCATTCTGTATGTCTGCCAGTCCGATATTATCAAAATCGAATATTGGTTTAATTTCATCTGTTGCCATTACTTCAAACCTTTATGGATTAAATACAAATCGTAATTAGTAGTGTAAAATCCTGCAATATCTTTAGTGATTGGACAAATACCTTTACGAACTAAATAAACGCTTTTAGAACGCTTCATTTTACCAATAAATCTACAAACGTTCGCACGGTCTATGTCGGTCTTTACTGCAACTTGTTTCATTGTAAAGATTCCACAATTAAACCACTTTTTAAACTGCTGTTCTTGTGTTGCTTTCATTGTTTCAAGTGTTTAGAAAGTTCGACAATTGCACCAGTATAAAAACGCTGTTCTGCTGTGTTAAATTGATTCAAGAATAATTCAAAGAATGATTCCTTTTTGTAACTTTGTCCAGTCGTTAAAGTGCGATAATTTGATAAATTTGGGGTGCAAACGTGCATCCCTTTTTTTGTTGATTCCATACCTAAAAACGATTTGAGGATTCAACAACTTGCATCAATTCAGACTTAAGAAAGAAAGTTTTATTCCCTACTTTTTTCGGCTTTATAATTCCGTTATTCATCCACGAATGAATGGTGGGATAGCTTACTTTAAATAGTTCCTTTGCTTCTTTACGTGTCAACAATTCTTTTTCATCCGTTGGCTGTTGCTTATTTGTTGCCGTTAAAAGTTCTTGAATTTGCGTTTTTACGCTTTCAGAAATAAGTTCTGCCAGTTGTTTAGGTGTAACACTAATAAACTGAATTTGTGATTCTGTAATCATTTCTTTTCAGTTTTTTGATTAATGAAAAATTCAACATCTTTCGTGTTAAACAAAAATGCACCGCTGTCAAGAATTTTGATAGGCTTAAGCTTTTCAGCTTCGACAAGTTTTGAAACGTTCCTAACTGAACATTTTAACATTTTGGACACTTCCTTTGTAGTCCTTAAGTAATCTAACTGCATAAAATTGCATTTAAAAAGTGAATAAATAAATTATCAACTACTTCAATGAAATTCTATGTTTTGCCTATTCTTGTTAACTAATTCCAACTTTGATTAAAAAAATATTTGCAAAAACTTGCAAATGTTTTGCATACTATTGAATTTTAGTTATACATTTGTAAAAGAATTAAGGCGATCAAATCTTTATTCTTTTACTGAAAGGTAAAACACGAAATTGCAAAGAACTCATTGGCGTAGGTCAACTGGGTTTTTTGTGTTGACTAACGTTAACAAAGATAGTAATTTCCAAAATTAGAAATTTATTGATTGTGTGGTTTCTTTCAACACAATATCAATCTTTTAAACATTTTTAGATATTGAGTTTTCTAACCGCTTTATTTTCAGTTGGTTCAGCGATTATTAACAATTTATTTACTCAAATTTTTTTCTTTAATTTCTTTGTATTCGTACATCCAACGGCTCGAACTTATTAATAAAAGCATAAAAACACGGTAACAATAAAACTTAGTTTTTCGTTTTAATAACCTTTTAAGCTTGTTTTGGCTTCAATTGAATAATCTTTTCATCTTTCGGTTTTGGTGTGTTCCAAACGCTTAAAAAGTCGCTCAAATGGTTGTTTTCGGTTTCCCCTATGTAATTTAATAACATCTTTTCTGTACTATGTCCAGTTACTGCCATTATCAGTTTATTAGGTAGCTTGTTATAATGATTTGTAGCAAAAGAACGTCTGCAACTATGACTTTTTATAAGCTCCCATTTTTGAAACGTTCCTACTTCTTTTCGGTGGGTTGTTGGGTTTTGACGTGTTCCGTGAACTTCTTGAACTAAACCACTTTCACGGCAAACAATTTTTATCCAGTCGTTAAATCGTTGGTCTGAAATCGGTCGGGGGAAATTTCCTAAACGCTCCAGTATTTCGTTAACGTCTGAATGAATAGGTAAATCAACTTGTTTGTTGGTTTTGCTTTGGGTGTATCTTATGAACTTTTGCCCTTGTGGTGTGATCTGAATATTATCTTTTGTCAATTGCATTAAATCATTAACACGGCATCCAGTCCAACATCCAATTATTAACCAATCCCTCGCATTTTGTAAATAGTCTGCTCCTTTGAATTGCTTAATTAGTTCAATTTCACTTTCTGTAATGGTAACAAATAACGTTTCCTCTTCTTTCAAATAGAACTTTCTTGAACGCACTTGTTCACTAATTATAAATCCTTTGTCGTTTGCATCTAAACAAACGGTTTTGATTTGTCGGATGTCCTTTGCTATGCTGTTTTGAGAAAGTGATAATTTTTCACTCTCAAACTTTACGAAATCATTTTTAAACGTCAAATCTACTTCGCTAATCAAATAGCGTTTCTTTTTGTGTTTTTCAAATTTTT
>VEQH01000009.1 GCA_018883325.1 Flavobacteriales bacterium
CGAATAGAGAGTCCGTATTTTGAGTCTAATTTTGCGCGTAAAAGATTCCAACAAACAACAGCAATGTTTTCTGCGGTAGGATTTAAGTCTTTGAATTCAGGGCAATCAAGATTTAGATTTCGATGGTCAAAACGCTCTTCGATTTCAGATTTAGCAATGTCTTTGACAATTTTTAAATCTATCACATAGCCCGTTTCAGGATCGATAGAACCTTCAATCCAAATCTCTAAAATGTAGTTGTGACCATGATAGTTTGGATTGTTACATTTTCCAAAAATGGCATCGTTTTGTTCGTCGCTCCAATCTTTTCGATAAAGGCGGTGTGCGGAATTAAATGTAACTCTTCTACAAACTTTCATTGAGATTTTTGATTTAGTGGTATATTTTGTTTTTAGTCAATTTCTAACAGAAATTAGTTTTGACTCATTTCGTAGTTCAAATGTTGTTGAATGGTTTCAAAATGTTGATCTATTAATATTTTGAACCAAGCTGTGTAAAGCTGTGGGTGTTGCATCATATCTTTCTTTAAATCTGACAGCGACATCCATTTAAATGCGTTTGCTTCTTCTAAATTCAAGTGTGGCGTTTCGTCAGAAAAACCTACCATCACATGGTCAAGTTCGTATTCAGTTAAGCCTTGGTCTAATTCGGCTTTGTAGATGAAACTGAAAGCTTTTGTTAATTCGCACGTCATTCCCATTTCTTCGTTCAATCGACGAACGCCAGCTTCCAAAATAGTTTCTCCTGGACGTGGATGACTACAAGTCGTGTTGGTCCACAAACCGCCAGAATGGTATTTGGAATATGCTCTTTTTTGAAGCAACAGTTCATTTTTGGAATTAAAAACCATTACTGAAAAAGCACGGTGAAGTAAAGCTTTTTCATGAGCTTCCATTTTCTCCATTTGACCAATTTCTTGATCGTTTTCATCTACTAAAACAACGAATTCTTGCATATTAAAGCAAATTTAAGTTATGTCGTAGATAAGAAGTAAATAATATTCTAACTTTTCTATAATTTGGAATACGAATACGCTCTGTTAATATGGAATGAGCAGATTTTGTTTTGATTTTTTTGAAAAGCTTAAAGTAATATTTGTAAGCCATGTAAACTCCAAAACGTGCTTCTTTTGGCAATTGCAAAATCCCTTCATAACCAGCTCTAAAATCTTTTTCTATGTCTGCCTCGATTTCTTTTTTGACTGTTGCATTGAATTCTTGCATATCAATTCCAGGAAAATAAGTTCTCCCTAGTTCTTGATAATCAGCTTTTAAGTCGCGTAAGAAGTTGATTTTTTGAAAAGCAGAACCCAATTTCATAGCTGAAGGTTTCAATTTTTCATACTCAGCATCATTTCCATTGACGAAAACTTTCAAGCACATTAAGCCAACAACTTCAGCCGAACCTAGAATATATTGCTCATACGTTGCTTTGTCATAAGCGTGTTTATCCAAGTCCATTTCCATCGAATTCAAGAACGTTTCGATTAACTCTAACGGAATTTCATATTTGTTAACCACCCATTGAAAACTGTTCAAAATTGGATTCAATGAGATTCCTTGAGCAATGGCTTTGTAGGTTTCCACTTTGAATTCTGCAAGCAAGTTTTCTTTGTCGAAACCATGAAAGGAATCAACAATCTCATCTGCAAAGCGAACGAATCCGTAAATAGAGTAAATAGGTTTGTGCAAGTCTTTGTGTAAAAAACTAATGCCTAATGAAAACGAAGTGCTGTAACGTTTTGTTGTCAACGCACTCATTTCCTGACTGATGTCGTCAAATAATTGTTTCATAGTTCCTAGTTAAAGTTTATTAGTTTTCATTATTTCTTTTGCAACCACTTCTCCTGAGATAATTGAAGGAGGAACTCCAGGTCCCGGAACAGTCAATTGTCCCGTGTAGAAGAAATTGTCTAAGTTTTTATTTTTCAATTGCGGTTTAAGTATCGCTGTTTGTTTTAAGGTATTTGCCAATCCGTAAGCATTTCCTTTGAAAGCGTGGTATTCATTTTTGAAGTCGGAAATACAAAAACTTCTCTTGTAAACAATGTTGTCTTTGATATCATTTCCTGTAATTTTTTTCAGGCGTTCAAGCAACATCTCGAAGTATTTTTCACGTGTTTCTTCATCATCTTTTAAGTTTGGTGCAATCGGAATTAGGAAAAATAAATTTTCACTTCCTTCTGGCGCCACACTTGGGTCAGTTACCGATGGAACACTCAAGTAGAACAAGGGTGAAGTCGGCCACTTCGGATCTTTATAAATTTCTTTTCCGTGAATGGTTAAAGATTCATCGAAGAATAAATTGTGGTGTTGTAAATTCGTTACTCGTTTATTAATTCCAACGTAAAACAATAAACAAGATGGAGCCATTGTGCGATTATCCCAATATTTTTCTGTGTAATTCGCGCTACCGTTCAGTAATTTTGAATCAGTATGTTGATAATCAGCACCTGAAACAAAAATATCGGATTCAAATTCACCTTGATTGGTGATAGCAGCTATTGCTTTTCTACCTTCTTTTCTAAATCCTGTTACTTCGTGATTGGTTTTAATTTTTACTCCTTGATCTAAAGCAATTTTCTCAAATGCTTCGATAAATTTGTGCATTCCACCCATTGGATACCAAGTTCCGAGCGATATATCCGCATAATTCATCAAGGAATAAAGCGCTGGTGTTTCGTCGGGCATTGCACCTAAAAACAAAACCGGAAACTCAAGTAAAGAAATTATTTTTGGATGTTTGAAATACTTACGAATGTATTTTGAAAAAGAAGACAGTAAGTGCATACTAAACAAACCTTTAAGTATGCGTGTGTCTGCAAATTCAAGTACACTTAAACTTGGTTTATGAACCAAATCGTTCATTCCAACTTCGTATTTGTATTTCGCTTCTTTTAAAAATTGTTGCAATTTTTTTGAACTTCCAGGCTCTAAAGATTCGAACCAAGCCTCCAATTCGGACATATTCGCAGGTACATCTGTGTAAGAATGATCTTGCCAATAAACACGGTAAGAAGGATCGAGTCTTTTGAGTTCGTAAAAGTCGGAAGCTGTGTGACCAAACTGTTGATAGAATCGTTCAAAAACATCAGGCATCCAATACCAACTTGGGCCCATGTCGAAAACAAATCCTTCGGTTGTAAATTGTCTTGCTCTTCCACCGATTGTTGAATTTTTTTCAAGAATGGTAACATCATATCCTGCCTTCGCTAAAAAAGCAGCTGATGATAAGCTGGAAATACCAGCACCTAAAATGGTAACTTTTTTGTTCATAATTAATTTGCTGAAAAAGCGTAATCAGGTAATAAATCCATCAATTTTTTGCGTGCGATGAAAATTCTACTTTTTACCGTTCCGATTGGAATATTAAGTTTATCTGCTATCTCTTTGTATTTGAAACCTTTAAAGTGCATTTCAAAAGGCTCCTTATAATCTTCACCTAAGGTACTAATTTTACTGTTAATATCCTTCGCTGAAATAATTTCTAAAGGCGTTTCTTCGTGACCAGCTGAGTTGGAAATCAAGAATAGATCTTTCGATCCATCAAAAATGGTACGCCCTTTTACATTGCGACGATATTGATTGATAAAAATGTTACGCATGATTGTGAAAACCCACGCTTTGAAATTTGTTTGAGGAGTGTAATAACTTCTATAAGTTATCGCCTTTAACATAGTCTCCTGTGTTAAATCTCTTGCGTCCTCACGGTTGCGAGTAAAACTCATTGCAAAGGATTGGAGATTATTTTCAATTCCAATTAATGCTTCGTTGAATTCAAGTGTTGACATAGCTCCTTGTTTTTTGTTTAACGTTTATGGTGTAAAACTAAACAAAAATTGTTTAACGTTTTGATAAAAAGATTAAACAAAATGAAAATAAATTGATTTTTTTTCTAAATCCTTTATGTGGTATAGGAAATAGAAAATAAAAAAAATGTTAATTGAATTTATGAGATTCAAATTCGTTGATTTGTGAATTCTAAAATGCGTTGTTTCGTATCAAATACAATTCACTACTTTTATAAAATGAAACCAAATTTACTTTCCATCCAAACAGAATTGACCTTTAAAACAAGTCGCAGTGGTGGAAGCGGAGGCCAAAATGTCAACAAGGTTTCTACAAAAGTGCTTTTGGAATTTGATGTTTTGAATTCTAAATTCCTTGACGACGAGCAACGGGCAATCATTCAATCTAAACTGGAAAATAAAATTAATTCTGAAGGCATTCTTCAAATTGTATCTCAAACAGAGCGTACACAATTAAAGAATAAAAAAATCGCTTTGGAAAAATTTAATTTATTGATTTCAAATTGTTTCTTAGTGCGAAAAGAACGCAAAGCCACAAAAGTTCCGAAAGCTGTCAAAGAGAAACGCTTGAGTGACAAACGCATTAAGTCGGAACTTAAACGTTGGCGTCAAGGAAAGGATTAAATCGTTTTAGGTACGAAGCTTTAGATTTTTATCTAGGCAATAATGCAACTATCGCTTTAAATTCATTTACATATCGTTCTGAACCTTTGCAATCATTTGCTTCTTTATTCAATTGGAAATTTTGAATACGATTTCCTGGGTCGGGATGTGTACTAAGAAACTCAGGTGTTCTTGCTCCTCCCATTGCTTGAATTTTCTCAAAGAAACCTGCTCCACCTGCTGCATTGTAGCTTGTTGGACATAAATATTTAACAGAATACAAATCCGCTTCTGTTTCGTGATTGCGTGAGAATTTTAAACCAATTAAAGCACCACTCACTTGTTTCACCAACTCACGATTTCCTGCAACAATCTGCAACATCATCTGAACACCAAACATTTGTGTCATTTGACGCGTTGAATGTCGCTTGTCGGCATGTGCAATTTCATGTGCTAAAACGCCTGCAAATTGATCTTCAGAATCTAGAAATTTTAAAATTCCTGTGTAAACATAAATGTATCCACCCGGCGTACAAAATGCATTCAATGTTGAATCGTCGTGAATAATTCTAATTCTCCATTGAAATTCATTTTTATGCTGTACTTGCCCTGAATTTAAAATGTTATCGCGTACCTTATAGACATATTTATATACAGTTGCATTTTTTGAAGAATCCAAAATCTTGTATTTCGTTGGGTCACTTTCAATTTCTTTTGCAACTTCAGCTCCAAAAGATTTATCGTCTTGAATCGTGAACAGGTTTAATCCTCCACCATTTTTTGTAGTTGCACAAGAGGAAAGAACTAAAACCAAAAGTCCAAACAAAAAAGCTATTTTTTTCATACGTTATTTTAACTAAATACTGTGAAATTCACTCCATCATACGCAGCGAAAACAATTTTCGGATGTGATTCTTGCCAGAACATATTTCCATATTTGTCCAATCCAATTGCTCCAGCAAATCCGTCAAATTTTGCTAATTCAGCGAAAGTTTTGTCGAAAGCTTTATCGATTGTGAAACCATCCGTAACTCTTGTGGCGATAGAAGATGCTACTGCGGCACTTACGATATCTTCCCCAACACCAGTGCAACTAACTGCACAATCGTCGTTTGCAAAATTTCCAGCAACTGTTGCAGAATCAGAAATACGACCAGGAATTTCAAAACCTTTTCCACCAGTTGATGTTGCAGCAGCCAATTTTCCTTCAACATCAAGGGCAACACAACCAACTGTTCCCAAACGTGAGGCTGCTAATTTTGCTTCGTATTCTGCTCTTCTTTCTGGGATTTCGGTAGAAAATGTTTCAATACCAATCGTTTTTGCATAAGCATTTGCACCTTCACCACCCAACACGCGGTCGTCAACTGTGATTAGATTTTCAGCTACACGAATTGGATTTTTCACTTCTTGAATATTGATGACACCACTGAATTTTTTCGTTGTTCCATCCATTAAAGATGCGCTCATACGAATCACACCATCGTTTTGAATTTGCGAACCAATGCCAGCATTAAATAGTGAATCATTTTCTAATTGTTCAACAGCAAAAACAACTGTCTCAACAGCAGAATGCGTTTTCAAATACTCAAAAGAAGCTTTTGCAATGCGTTCCATAGCGTTTTGTTTCGCCACTTTCGTTTCGTTGGATTGTGAAAACTCACTGAAAAAACCGCCGTGTATTAATAATTTCATAGTTTATTGTTAGTGGTTATGAATAGTAAATTGATGTTCTTTTAATAAATATTTATCACTCTTACTCATTACGTGCACCACTAAATTTTTAATTGAAACAGGTTCTCCGATATTTACATCGGTAATATTTGTATCTGAAATATTGCGTCCATCAACGAGAATAACCAATCCAGAGCCTAAGGCTTCCATTATATTTCCTTCGATAACCAGCAAACCTGTGTCTTCTCCTAAACCAATTCCTAATGTTTTTGGATTGCTCACCACTGCTTGAAACAAACGTCCGATTCTTCCACGTTGAACAAAATGCGTGTCCACAACAACGTGATCAATTAATCCTAAACCACTTGTGATTTTGATTTCACCTTTCAAAAGCGCCTCGTGGCTTGAACCTTGGTAGATCATACTTTTACTTGCACTTGCTGCTCCTGCTGAAGTTCCAACATAAATAAATTCTTCATCTTGGTATTTTTGCAAAATCAAATCGTGCATTGGAGTTCCGCCAATAATGGATGTCAAACGCAACTGATCGCCACCTGTAAAGAAAATCACATCTGCATTTTTAATACGATTGTAGGATTCTTCCGAAAGCGCTTCTTCGCGTTTTTCGATGTTCAATACTTCAACATTTTCAGCACCTAAATATTGAAATGCTTTCGCATATTCTAGACCAACTTGATTGGGAATTTTAGAAGCTGTTGGTATGATTTCAATGCGTGAAGCCTTGCCATTTTTTGATTCGTCGATGATTCTTTTAAGAATTCCTTTTTCGAAAAAATTTAAGTTTTTCTCCACGTTATCCGTGAAATTACTTTCTGTGAAACTGCCTTTATCAACAGCGCCACCTATAATGATTAGTTTACCTTTTGGAGTCATAAAGGCAAAAATAGAAATTTTAATGTCGTTTAACTTTTGCTTAATATTGACTTTTCAACATTGTTTTAAGTAGAAAAGAGAAAAAGTAAATTCAAAAAATGGAATAACAGCCTCAAATCTTCTACTTATGATGTGATTTTAATTGGAAATTTAGTTATATCCAAGTCGGGGCGAATTGCAATTCGCCCCGACTGATTGCAATTCGCCCCGACTATTTTAAATTTCTTGGAAAACCAAATACAATTCAACAATAAGTTTTGACTTTGTTTGATTGTTTTTGTACATGAAATGGCTATAATAATGTGATTAAGTAGCAATCTTTTTTCGAATTTTTTCGATTATTTTAGCATCAATAAAAACCTACTTTATGAAAAAGACCTCGTTCATTCTATGTATTTTACTTCTTTGTTTTTCTTGTCAACAAACGAAAGAAAACACCAAAGAAAAAATTGATCCCTCGAAAGCAAACGTTGCTTTGGTTCAAGATTATTTCAGATATTTTAATCAACACGAATGGAAAAGCATGGCGAATCTTTATTTTGAAAAAGCACTTTTCAAAGACCCTTCGCTTGGAATTGGAATTCACACGGTTTCTCGCCAAGAAATAGTTGAAAAATACAGTGGTTTAGAAAGTATGTTTCCAGACGTAAAAGATAGTATCGTAAGCGTTTATCCTTCCGGGAAAAATAATGTAATTGTTGAATTTGTTTCCACAGGTCGTGCTTTGGATGGAACCGCTTTTCGGTTGCCGATTTGTACCATTTTCACGATTGAATCTGGAAAAATCACCAAGGATTTTACTTACTATGACAACTTTTAAAAACACTTAAAACGGATTTTAATTGAAATCTAAAATAAGCCCAAGTTTTCATCTCAATTTATTCTCTATTCCACTCAGAAATTTTGAGATTTACTTATAAACTTGAGTTGCGTTTTATAAATATTGCGAACTTAGCATTTGATTATAATTGTTAAAACAAAATTTGAATAGATAAAAAGATAAAAATTAAACATATTGTTGAGCTTTAAGCTCTTATTCTCTCAACTGAAATCGGCAAAATTTCCAACGTACAAAGAGAATGGGTTGCGACAGCTCACACCTGAATGGGTGTGGGCTATTCGTACTTATTTTTTGTACGGGCTTTGCCGAGCCTCAGTTGGAAATAAGCAAACGGATAGTTCCACACCTTCTTTTTTGCTTGAAAGTTTAAGAGCCCAGCCAGCTTTTAAACGGAAACTATGGCAACGAAATCGGCAAACTCTCTACATCACTTCCCGGAAAAAATAGCGCTTTTCTCAACACCGCAAATTGACTTCCCTTCATTCGCACCATCAATTTCAATGCTGCCATGAAGTATAAAAACATACGCGAGGAAGAGCTCAAAAACAAAGTGGCTGTGGATTGGTTTTCGGTTTTTGACACGACTGAAATCTTGGGAAATATTGATTTTACGGTTTTCCCAAAACAAGACAGTTTGTTTGGCAGAACTCCCTTATTGTGGGCAGAAGCAAAAACGGGAAACTTTGACATTCCAACGATGTTTGTGCAATTGATTTTAACGATTGGAAAAGCACGAACCTTTGATAAAACCATACCTCCAGCGTTTTTGGGCGCTTTTGATTTTAAGAAAATTGCCTTTGTTCCTTACTTAAGCATTCAAGATATTTTCTACCTCAATGATTTTAATTGGAACGTAACTCCAAGCAATCACGAAACGAAAGAATTTTTGTTGATTAAGGAAAGAATTGAAGCAACGCTCAAGCGAAACACTTACGTTTTCGATTACGAAAAGGACGAAAAAGAACTGGCGGCTTTCATCAAAAATAACGTTGCTAAAGCAAGTACAACCAGCAAGTTGAAGATTGACAAAAACAATTTTATTCCCATCTATTTGCGCTGGCTTGAAATCGTAAAACCGACAATTGATGTGAATTGGGACGATTTGAAAAAGGCAAACATCATGGACAGCGATTTTTACCTTGCCGATTTATTTGTCGATGATAAAGACACGCAAACGATTGATGATGATTCTACGATTCGCGACAGTTTGTTTGTGGTGTACCAAAACCAAGGATATAAAATCGCAAAGGAAAATATCAAGCAAATGTTTGATGCCACGATTCCAATCAAAAACAAAGAAACCTACTTGCAATTTTGGAAACGCTACAAACGCCCACCATTAAAAGAATTTCAAGATTACATTATTGAGCGTAAGGATTTACTGCTTCCGCAAGATATTCGGGAGCGAAAAGGTGCTTTTTTTACACCGCGCATTTGGGTGGAACTTTCTCAAAAATACTTGACGGATTATTTGGGCGAAAATTGGCAAGATGAATACTACATTTGGGATTGCGCCGCAGGAACAGGAAATTTATTAGCCGGTTTAACGAATAAATACAACATTTACGCAAGCACACTCGACCAAGCGGATGTTAACGTAATTCACGAACGCATTGACCACGGCGCCAACTTACTGAAGAACAATGTCTTTCAATTTGACTTTCTGAACGATGAGTTTACGAAATTGCCAAAAAGTTTGCAAGACATTATCAATCATGAAGAAAAACGCAAAAAGTTGGTGGTGTATATTAATCCACCGTATGCGGAGGCAACTTCTTCAAAAACTGTTACCGGTACTGGGGAAAATAAAAGTGGTGTATCAACTCAATTTAAAATAAATGAAATTCTAAAACCTAAAATAGGTAATGCTTCCAATGAGATTTTTGCTTTATTTATGGCAAACATTTATGATAAAATCCCAGGAGCAATAGTAGGGCAATTTTCAAAACTAAAGTTTGTTAATGGTTCAAACTTTAAGAAATTCAAAGACTATTATTTAGCCGAATATGTTAGTGGATTTATTGTTCCTGGTGATACTTTTGATAATGTTACTGGAAATTTCCCTATTGGTTTTACAATTTGGAATACGGGAATAAAATCAAAAATTAATATAGTTGAAACGGATGTTTTTGATAAAAAAGGAAATTATCAAACATCAAAAAAATTCTATGGTGAATTGCCTCAAAGTATAAATAAATGGATTAAGCAATTTGATGATAGTAACAAAAATGGTATTGGATTCATGGAAAATCCTGCACCAGATTTCCAAAATAATTCATTTTTGAACTTTAGTATGAATCTTGGAACAAGACACGTGAATTATTTTTCTTTCCAAAATTTTAATATAATTCCAGGCGCTTGTTATTTTTCAGTTCGATTAAGTCATGAAGCATCCTGGCTCAACGACCGTGACCAGTTTTTATATCCAAATGACGGTTGGCAAACAGATATGGAATTTCAAAATGACTGTTTGGCTTTTGCTTTATTTCATGGGCAAAATAGAATTTCTTCAGAAGAAGGCACCAACCATTGGATTCCATTTACGGAATATGAAGTGAATGCACAAGCGAAGTTTGAAAGTAACTTCATGACAGATTTTATCAAAGGGAAATTAAAAACGGAAAATACAGAAAACACCTTGTTTGAGTCGGGTTCTGAGAATAGTTTTGTGAGTAATCAACCGCGAGATTTTTCAGCAGAAGCAACAGCCGTTTTTGATGCAGGTAGAGAACTTTGGAAATATTACCACGCTCACCCTTCGACAAGCTCAGGGTTCGGTGGAGCGTCAAAAACCTTCAATGTAAACGCTAGTTTTTACGACATACGCGCTTATTTTCAAGGCAGAAACGCACAGGGCAGAATGAATTCAAAAAGCGAAGACGAACACTACAATTCATTAATTGGTTAATTGCGACAAGCCTTGAGTATTTTGGCTGATAAAATAAAACCCAAGGTGTATGAATATGAGTTTTTGAAGGAGTAAAAAATGAAATCTAAACTAGAAAGTGTTTATTTTATCGCTGAACAATTTTTCTAATGATTACTGATAAAATAGGCTAGGTAATCCTCCAATTTGTGTGTTAAATAATACGGTAAATTCATTAAGAAGTAATCTTTTCCGCCGGGCGTAGTGTGTTTTTCAATACTGAATTTTCCTGCGTATAGTCGAACGGCGTACGGATGTGAAGCGCGTTCTATAAATTGATGCAACGAGCGCAAAGTTCCTTGTTTTCCTGATTTTATTTCAAGTGGAATGAGTTTGTCGTCAAATCGATAGATGAGGTCAACTTCGGAATTGCTATCCTTGCTTTCTCGCACCCAAAAGTTGGGCTTGTATTGAATTTCATCTTGTAGCGCGATTAATTCTTGTGTGACCAAATGCTGAATAATTTTCCCACGTTCAAAATCGCATAAATCGGCAACACCAATCATTTTCCCTTGTAAAAGTAAAGTTTGATTGAGTAAGCCTGTGTCGAGAAATTGCAAGCGCGGACGTTTTTTTAAGTCGGGAATCAAAGGTGGCTCAAGGCTTGTAGTTGGGTAAATCAATCGAATTACTTTTGCCAAATCTAAAGCGCGTAATGCTTCGCCAACTTCCCTTGATTTGTAGTTGGAATTACCAAAACCTTCAAATGCAATGCGATCTTTTTCGTAAGCTGCACTTTCCAATATATGACGTAAAATGTTCTTTTCGCTGTTATTTTTGGCGTATTTTTCGGTGTCGTTGATATAGGATTGCCACAAGCGATTATAGTATTTTTTAAGATTTGACAGCGGCACTTTATCAATGTATTGTTGCAGTATTTGTGGCATTCCACCCAATAAAGCATAGGTGTGAAAATGTTCTAAAAGAATGTTGTGTGCATAATCAGGAATCGGAACCGTTTCAAAGGTTTCTACCGTATTTGCTTTTGTTGTGGCAATTAGAAATTCTTCAAAATGAATCGGGTGCAGGTACAGATAATCCACACGTCCAACGGGAAAACTCGCAACTTGGTCGAGGGCAAATTCGAGTAAAGAGCCAGCAGTTATGACGTGAATTTCGGGTAAATCTTCCTGAAAGTAACGAAGCATCGCGATTGCATTCGGCGCTTCTTGAATTTCGTCAATGAAAAGTAAAGTTGAGCCCGGTTTTAGTTGAATTCCTTTTAACAAAATAGCAGCGTTGAAAATTTCAGTCGCTGAATTCAAATCAAAAAGTGCTTTTTCAGCTGTTCGTTCTAAATTTAATTCTAGATAATTGTCAAATTCCTTACTGAAATCGCGTACCAAAGTTGTTTTACCAACTTGACGTGCGCCACGTAAAATAATTGGTAATTTTTCTGTTGATTGCTTCCAATTTAATAATTTGTCTATTATCTTTCTGTAAATCATTATTTTGAATTGTATAATTTTTAGGCAAATGTAATAAAGAGTAAGCAATTATTCAAATAAATTGTAATAAAGAGTAAGCAATTTATTTACTATTTTGTAATAAAGAGTAACTAATTTATTCTGTTTTTTGTAATAAAGAGTAGGCAATTTTTCGACTTTTATGTAATAAAGAGTAGGTAATTTATATTGAAATTTAAGAAAAGTTCATTGAGCTTAACAAATCCCAAGGCATTAACTTTTCATTAACGCAGTATTCTGCACATTCAAAGTAACTTGCATCAAAAAATGCGAATCCTACTGACTTTATTCAGCTTTTTATTTGTGCAAGGTTTTCATTCTCAAGCAAAACTAACCTTTGATTCCACTGTTGTGAATTTTGGAATAATCGTAGAAGGAACTTATTTATTTGAAAACATTTGGTTTACGAACACTGGAAATGAGCCTTTATTAATTGATCGTGCTGGAACGGGTGATGGTGGTTCGTATGCGGAATGGCCAAAAGAACCAATTGCAGTTGGAAAACGTGGTGCTATTCGTTTTCGCTACGACACCAAACGAATTGGAAAGTTCAACCGAACAATTAATATTACGTACAACAATCCTAATTCTGTAAGTATTACAGCGAAAGGAGAAGTGGTTTATAAAGCGACAACTGTTGCTGTGAATCAAAAAGTAATTGATTTAGGTGAAATTCCATACGGAACAATAGATTCAGCAAAATTTACAATTACCAATACAGGAAATGAATTGTTGTATCTCAACTTTGATTCTTATAAGTACAAGCATCAAGATCTTTTTTACAGAAGCTTCTCTGAATCGATTCACAACCAAGCGCCTAAAAACCAGTATGTACCTGGAGAAAAAATTGAAGTAAATTTCGTTTTCAGAAATATTTATGGTCAAAGTGGTCCATTTGAGCGCAATCTCAAAATCAGCTACAATTCGCACGACACACTTTCTGTTCTTGTAAAAGGAACTTATGTTGGATTTCCCAATTCTTCCGTTGTTTACGAACGCAATCGAATTTTAACTTATAATAATCAGGCGCTTACAACTATTGAGGAATTAGATTGGACCGGAAAAGTAGAACGAAAACATTATTTTTCCAATTCCAATTTTCAATATACTGAAAAATAAAAAAGCGAATCTTCTTTTAAAAATTCGCTTTAATAAAAGTTTTTAATCGCTTAAAACGGAAGATCGTCTTCTTCTTCGTTGCTTGCTATTGCTGAAGTTGTTGCTGCAGGAATTGGGTCAGAACCTAAAGACATTGCTGAAGGTCCACCAGCTGGCATTGCATTTCCTTGTCCAATTTTTTCAATTCTCCAAGCTTCCAATGTGTTGAAGTATTTAACTTCTCCAGCAGGACTTGTCCATTCTCTTCCTCTTAAATTGAAAGAAACTTCAACTTGGCTACTTAATTGTACGTTGTCCAATAATGAACATTTGTCTTGTGTTGCTTGAAACATTACAAGTTGCGGGTATTGATCTTGTGTTTCAATAACAAATTCTCTTTTTGAAAATTTCTCGCTGATAACTTGAGTTGGGTTGATGACTTTAACAGTCCCAGTTAATTTAAACATTGTTATTTGTTTTTGTTGTTATTAATTATTGAAAGAAAGCAGACTCAACCAAGCTTCCTCCAATTTGTTTTCTTTTAATAATTCTTGTGCACGTAAATGTAATGCTTGCTCTAAGGCTTTTGCATCATCTTCTAAAGATAGAAATAAATCACTTAATTCCAAAAGTTTATATTCATTTACTGCTGTTTCATCTGGAAGATTTTCAATTCCTGCAAGGTGTCCGAGGTCATTTCCTGTGAGAATTGTACTTTGAAGAATATCTTTTGGCAAGGCATCGAAACCGATTCCACAAGTTGTGATTGGTTTTTGGATTTCAAACATTGACTGTTGATCTGCTCTGCAATACCAATTTCCACCCATACGCGAAACTAAATCGATTTTATGTTGGTCAATCATTCCGTTTTTATCTAAAACAGCTTCGTTAATGTGAAATTTAACGACTTCACAAATGATTAAATTTCCAGCTCCACCTTCCGTTCCAAGTTCTTTCACTTCAATCACTTTACATTCAAATTGAACAGGTGATTCGGCAACGCGCATTGGTTGCACTAAATCCGATTTCAAAGCTGTAAAACCTGCTTTTTCGAACTCACTAACGCCAGGTGCATAAGGTGAACTTGCCAAACTCATTTGGTGAACGATAGCGTAATTCACCACATTGATAACCACTTCAGGATGAACTTTAACATTGTTGTAAGTGTCTTTCGTGGTATTATTTCTTCCTGAACGAGCAGGTGAAAAAATCAAAATTGGTGGATTTGCACTAAAAACATTGAAAAAGCTAAACGGTGCTAAATTCGGGTTTCCATTTGCATCAACAGTTGAGGCAAAAGCGATCGGTCTTGGACCAATTGCACCTAATAAATACTGATGTAATTTTGGAATTGGTAATTCTTTTGGAAGGAGACTTAACATACTTAAAATTGGATTTCAAAATTAGTGTATATCTGCCATAATTCTCTTGTCGATTTCAAGTATTTATTCACAGATTTAGATTCACGAATTCCGTTTTATGGGACTTGGAAAAGTACTCCGTTTTATTGAAATCCAAGATTTAACTTGAGCGTCAATACAATCTGAATGCGTGGAATAAATCACTAACCTTGAATTTTAGGCTTGAAACAATCCTTTGCTTCAAGTTTTTACGGCTAATTCTTTTTTTCAAGCGCTTGTTTCCTTAATTTTACAATTGAGTATTCGCTTTCATACTAGTAGATTTTCCTCAGGAGCTGCTACGCGGTTTCCTTTCAGTCGAAAAGACTATTTGTGTAGATGTTTTAGCGAAAATGCTTTGCATTTTCGCGTTTTTATCCCTTGAAAAGTCATTCCGACCATCGGGAGGAATCTACTAGTAAAGTTGTGTGCATTCACTTTTACAATGATTCAAAACCAAATGAAATATTATTTAATTTTTTGTTTTCTATTTCTCTTAACTCCTTTTTTATCTGTTGCTCAAAACAAAAAAGATAAAGACGGCAAGCGCACAGGAAAATGGGTTTTTACAGGAAAAGACAAACCAAATTCTGGCGTTTCTCCCAATGGAAAAGCGGAGGAAGGTTATTTCAACAAAGGTCGAAAAGAAGGTGTTTGGATAAAATATCAAGCGGATGGCAAAACGCCACTCTTGAAAGGAAATTACATCAACAATCGACCAGAAGGAGAATACAAACGCTTCTATAAAAATGGAAAGGTGAAAGAATTTGGCGCTTTTGGGAAAGAACATTATAAAGGAGAATTAACGCGCTATCACAGTAATGGAAAAGTTGCTTACACAGGTTCATACAACAACGACGGCAAAGAATCAGGTTTGATAAAACATTACTATGAAAATGGAAATATAGAGCTGGAATACACTGCTAAAAATGGTGTTGTTATCGGTGAGTTGAAACGTTATTATGAAAATGGTTCGCTAAAAGAGGTTCAACTATTCAATGAACAAGGCAAATCAGCTGGAATAAAGAACTATAAAATGGCTGACAACGCAGTTTCAAATGCGGATACAAAAACAACTTCAATTTTCCCGCCAACTGTTAAAAATCCAAGAACAAAAGGATTGAAATTTGTGCCAAATGGTTACAATAAGATCTACAACGAAAGTGATGAAATCTGGATGGATGGTGAATTTAAAAATGGTCAGTTGTGGGACGGAAAAGTTTTTGATTACAGCAAAGATGGAATTTTATTAAAAGTGCGCGTTTTCAAATTAGGAAAATACCACTCAGATGGTCAATTGTAAGGAACTTAGAAATTCAGTTGAATCACTTTTCTTTTGCATTTACAACTTTTGATTTCAAAATCGCATCAGCTGTGATGGTTTCTATTTCTTCGTTATTAGCAGGTAAATTGGTCGAAGAAACTGTTTTTCCTTTATACAAAGTCATACTGTAACCGCGTTTCAAAACGTTTTCTGGACTTAAAATCCGAACCGTTTTCTCCAGTTGATCCATTTCTTTTGAACGTTTTTCAAGTATGCGTTGAACGCTTGGTTTTAATAAAATTGTAAGTTGCGAAAGTTGATTTTGATTCAAGGTTAAACACCTTTTTGCCGCATGTCCAAATTCATTTTGAAAATAATTCAGTTGGTCTTTTTGCTGTTTTAAATAGGTTTTTGTAGCTCGAGTAAGTTGCTGTTGCTCACTTTCAATTTCTTTTCTAATTCGATTCGTGTAAGAACTCGCCACTTGCTTAAACAATCTCAACTGCGAATCAAAACTTTGATTTTCTTGTAACAAAACTTTGTTTGAATAAGCAACTATCAAACGTTGTGCATCTTTAATTTCTTGGTCAAATTCTCGGAATGTTTGAATTAGAAATTCAGCGAGTTTGGAGGGAGTGATTTCATTTCTGTGGGCAATCATTTCAGCCACATTTAAGTTTGTTGAATGTCCAATCCCCGTTAAAATCGGCAAGGGAAAGGCAGCAATCGCTTTACATAAATCATAATGATTGTAGCAAGTCATTCCCACTTCAGCGCCACCACCTCTAACAATCACCACCACATCAAAATAAGATTTAACCTTTTTGATTTTTTCAAGAGCATTTATAATACTTTGAACGGCAACATCTCCTTGTAAGTACGCTGGAAACAAATGGGTTGTAAATGAATAATTGTTTGAATTTCCTTCTAAAACTTGCATAAAATCAGACAAGCCTTTGCTTGAATCCGCCGAAATAATAGCGATGCGCTTTGGCAATAAAGGAAACTTAAGGTTTTGATTCAAATTCAATAATCCTTCTTTCAGCAAGCGTTTTAAAGTTTCTTCTCGTTGACGTTGCAATTCGCCAAGTGAATAAGATGGATCAATGTCTAAGATTTGTAAACTCAATCCGTAAGTCTCACTAAAAGTAATTTTTACCAACAGCAGTAAGGTTGTTCCTTCTTTCAAGGGTTCTTTTACTACATTGATGAATTGTGAATTTATCCGATCTAGATTTTGTTTCCAAATCGTTCCCGTAAGTTGCGCTAGAATTTTATCATCTTCTTTTTGAACTAATTCAGGAAAAGCATGTCCACTTGGATAACGATTTAATTTGTGCATTTCAGCTTTCACCCAATAGGTTTGAGCGTAGCGTTCTTCCAAGGTTTTTTTGATGGATTTTACTACTTGATGAAGCGTGAAGATTTGCTTTTCAGACATAAATTAAAGATACAGAATTTTACTGGAATTTGAATTTTTGTTTATTCAATTTCCTAAAATCCAAATCGTAAATCAATTAAAATCACTGTACTTTTGGGCCAATGTAGTCAATGCAAGGTCGCAAACCAACTTGACATTTAGCTTTGAAAACAAATTCAGAAACGTTCGACAAATTTTTATCAAAGGAAAATTTAAAGTCAGCTTCTTTTTTCCAATTTTCCAAACAATCAACTCCATTAAAACGGTAAAATTCTGAATTAGTTAAATTGTGTTTTTTAATTAATTCTTCAGTGCTAAGAAATTTATCTTCTTGAAAAATCAAATAATTTCCTGGCGCTAAATCGCCAAACCACATGCCGTCAGCATCTAAGTTCAACCATTTAAACACTTTTGTTTCACCTTCTTTTACCAAAGCCACTTTTAAGTTGGAATAGGCTTCTTGTCTTCCAGCTGCCATTTCGGGTGTAGGTTTTGCACCACCGCAATAAGGCGTTTTAATTCGGAAAGCGAGACTTACTTTTTGAGCTGTGCAAGAAAACAGAAATAAAGACAGAATAAAAAGCGTTGTTTTCATAGTTTCAATTGATTACAAATTAATATTTGATAAGTTCCATCGCTTTTTGTCTTGCTAAACTATCTGCGACCACGAAATCTTCATAAACAGGATTCAATTTATTTGTTGAGCTGTTTACAACCGACTCATTCAACTCCGCAATTTCTAAAAAGCTAATTTTCTCTTCCAAAAATGCAGCTACTGCAATTTCGTTTGCAGCGTTCAAAGAACATGCCGCAGTTCCTTGCATATCCATAACCTTATAAGCAAGGTCTAGATTTTTAAATACTTTTCGATCGGGTGCTTCGAAAGTTAAATTCGGATAATTCATGAAATTAAAACGTGGAAAATCCGTTTTAAATCGGTTTGGATAAGTCAACGCAAATTGAATGGGTAATTTCATATCAGGCAAGCCCATTTGAGCTTTCATACTTCCATCTTCAAACTGAACCAAAGAATGAACAATTGATTGCGGATGTACAATTACATCAATTTGTTCTGGTTTTAAATTGAAAAGCCATTTAGCTTCAATTACTTCTAATCCTTTATTCATCAAGGTCGCAGAGTCAATTGTGATTTTTGCTCCCATCGACCAATTCGGATGTTTCAACGCTTGTGCTAATGTCACTTGTTTTAGTTGTTCGTATGAAAAACCACGAAAAGGTCCACCTGATGCGGTAAGGTATATTTTTTCAATAGGATTGTGAAATTCGCCAACTAAACATTGAAAAATTGCGGAGTGTTCCGAATCAACCGGGTAAATATTCACTCCTTTTTCACGTGCGAGTTTAGTGATGTATTCTCCTGCGACTACTAAAGTTTCTTTATTTGCTAAAGCGATTGTTTTTCCAGCCTCAATTGCGTGAATAGTTGGTTTCAAACCTGCGTATCCAACCAATGCAGTTAATACGGTATGAACTTCAGACGATTCAACAACTTGACAAAGAGCTTCTTCACCACAGTAAACGTGAATATCGTCTTCCCAAAGTGCGTCTTTAACTTTTTTGTAAGCAGATTCATCGCCGATAACCACCGAATTTGGATGGTATTTCTTGGCTTGTTCAATAAGTAAATCCGCGTTTTTTCCAGCAGTAATTACTTGTAAATCAAAATAATCTTGATAAGCTTCAACTACTTCTAAAGCTTGAGTTCCAATCGAACCTGTGGATCCTAAAATAGCAATTCCTTTTTTTGTTGACATAGTAACAAAATTAACGTTTTGAAAAGGAATAAGTTTGAAATCCAGCGAAAGGAATCTAAATTTTAGTTCCTAAAATCGATAATTAGTTGAAAGAGTTGAATTTACTCTTCATCATCGTCTTCAGCGTCGTCGTCCGGTTTGTCGTAATCATCATCGTCGTCGTCGCTATCAGCATCCAAATCGTCTTCTTTTAAATCTGGAACTTTATCGAAGTCGTCTTCAAAGTCATCCTCATCATCATCAGAAACAGGTTTAACTTTCGGCGTTATTTTGTTTATTTTAACCAAATAAATCACCTCATCTGTTTCCCAAATCAAAGCATCCAGCATTTCACCAGTAGGCGTTTTGATAGTAGTTAAATGATTAATATAACCATCTGGAAATTCCTTAAGAATTTGCTTTTTCTGTTCGATGGTTAATTTATCGTAGCTAATTATAGACCTTCTTTTCGACATAACTTTGATTGAAATAAATTCTTGTGCGACAAATTTATATTTTTTGTTTTTCCCACCGTCAATAGTTTTGAAATATTTCAAAAAAAAATTATCAAGGTTTTATCGTTGGTATCCTTTGTATATTTTTTAATTTTATGCAAAATTGTTTAAATGAACTTGTCAAAAGGAATGAGCGTGCGTAGATTGGGAATCATTTTATTATTACTATTACCAACTTTTTTAATTGCCCAAAGTAGAAAACCAAAACCACAACGTTTTAGTGCAGCAAAATTAAGTGTCGCTCCAATTTTCGTTGGTGAAATTGCTGGTTTATACGAACAATCGTTCACAAAGAAAACAAGCTTTGAAGTTGGTTTAGGTTTATTAACAGACAATTACATTCAAAATGCACTTCAAGAGGTCATCGTTGTGAATGCGAGAAAAGTAATTCCAGGGCCGAGTGCGAGTATTGCTTTGCGCTATTATCCGATGAATTTGGGCGAAAATCTTTATTTCTCAGCAGAATATAAATACCGATTATATAGAAAGAATTTTTCGCAAGATGGAGGTACGTTAGTTACCAAAGAATACTACCAACGCATGATGCCACGTGTTGGATTTGGTTATCATTTTTATTTAGACAATCGTTTTTTTGTTGATTTATCAGCTAATTTGGGTTTTGCCTTGGATAAGAAATTTCAAGTTGGAGATTTAGAACCTATTAAAACAATCAAATTAAATGCAGGGATTGGATTAAAATTTAGTTACCGAATTTCAAAAGCTAAAGAATAAAATGTCCAAAATAAAATCTGCATTTTTCTGTCAAGGTTGTGGTTATGAAGCTGCAAAATGGTTAGGTAAATGTCCTTCTTGTGGCGAGTGGAACACCTTCGTTGAGGAAATGATTGAGAAGCCTTCCAAAAATGTGGTTGCTTTTTCAAATGAAACGAAGCATTCAAAACCTCAACTCATTCAAGAAGTTGTTAAACAAGAAGAGGAGCGTAGGACTTTAAAAGATTCCGAATTGCATCGCGTTCTTGGCGGTGGATTGGTTCCCGGTTCAATTATCCTATTAGGTGGTGACCCTGGAATTGGTAAATCTACATTATTACTGCAACTTGCAATTTCAGATTCGATTAAGACACTTTATGTATCAGGTGAGGAAAGTGATCGTCAAATAAAAATGCGAGCAGATCGTATCGGTAGAGTAAATGACACTTGTTTTCTATTAACCGAAACGAATCTTCAAAATATTGTATTGCATGCCAATGAGATTCAACCTGAAATCATTATAATTGATTCCATTCAAACTTTGTTTTCTTCGCACATTGAAAGTTCTCCGGGAAGTATTTCGCAAGTGAGAGAATGTACAGCTCAATTATTGCGTTATGCAAAACAAACAAATATCCCGATTTTTCTCATCGGTCACATTACAAAGGACGGAACCTTAGCAGGACCAAAAGTTTTGGAACACATGGTTGATGTTGTTTTGCAATTTGAAGGCGATAGAAACCATATTTACCGTTTGTTGCGAACGATAAAAAATCGCTTCGGTTCAACGAATGAACTCGGAATTTACGAAATGCACGGCGCTGGTCTTCGTGGTGTTGAGAATCCTTCTGAAATATTAATCACAAACACAGACAAAGATTTAAGTGGAATTGCTATTGCCTCAACGATTGAAGGAATGCGACCACTTTTGGTTGAAGTTCAAGCTTTGGTTAGTTCAGCGGCTTACGGTACACCTCAACGTTCTTCAACGGGATTTGATGCCAAACGATTGAATATGTTGTTGGCCGTTTTAGAAAAACGTTGTGGTTTCAAGTTGGGTTCAAAAGATGTGTTTTTGAATATTGCAGGAGGAATTAAAGTGGATGATCCAGCAATTGATTTAGCGGTGGCAATTTCTGTACTTTCTTCAAATGCTGATTTAGCGATTCCAAAAACGATTGCTTTTGCAGGAGAAATTGGACTTTCGGGCGAAATTAGACCTGTCAACCGCATCGAACAACGCATTAGTGAAGCTGAGAAATTGGGCTACAAGCAAATTGTAGTTTCAAAATATTCCAAAGGATTGGAGTTGAAAAAGTCAGAAATTGAAGTTTTTAGCTGTGGAAAAATTGAAGAAGTTGTTAAATTCGTCTTTGCATGAGTACGGTTAAACTGACTTTTAAATCTTCCCAATATGTTTTGATTGACTTCGAAGCGGCTTCTGTTTTTCAACGAATTGGAGCTTACATTTTAGACACAATCATTTTATCAGTTTACTTATTTATTGCAATGATGTCGATTCAATTCGACGATTTATTTACTGATTTCGGTACGTGGATGTTTATGACTTTGTTGCTTGTTAAACTTCCGTGGATTTTGTATCAGCCTGTTATGGAATATATTACAGGTGGACAAACAATTGGAAAAATGGTTGTTGGCATTCGGGTTTTGAAACTAAATGGTCACAGAGTTGGATTTAAAGAAGTGATGACGCGTTGGTTTTTTAGAGGTGATTTCCTTTGGATTTCAGCCAATTACTTTATTCTGCTACTTCCAGTATTAAATATTATTGATGCTTTTATTTGTGGACTTTCGATTAATAATCAACGCATTGGCGATTCATTGGCTGGAACAATCGTCGTGAAAACTAAATCTTCTCAAAGCTATTCGTTGAACGATGTTTTGAAGATTCAAACCAATGAGAATTTTACGCCAACTTATCCGCTAGTGGTTCGATTCACAGATGAAGATATGATTTATATTAAAAATTGCTTGCAACAAATAAAACGTTACAAAAACAAAGATTTAGAGGATTTGATTTCAAAAATTGCAAATGAAAGTGCACGATTAATGGGTTTAGAGCAAACACCCAAAGAGCACGTAAAATTTCTGGAAACACTTTTAAACGAATACGTAGTATTAACTCGATAAATGGCAAAACTCGCACTTCTTCCAACTCCAATTGGTAATTTGGAAGACATTACCCTAAGAACAATTCGTTATTTTAATGAAACGGCTTTTATTTATGCGGAAGATACGCGTATGACGAAACGCCTGTTAGATCACTTAGGGATTCAGAAAAAAATCATTCCCTTTCACGCCCACAACGAGCACAAAATGCTTGAAAAGTGCATTGAAGCAATTCAAGGAGAAGAATTAGTGGTGCTTGTTTCAGATGCTGGAACGCCCGGCATTTCTGACCCCGGTTTTTTATTGGTCCGTGCCGCGATTCAACACGAAATTCAAGTGGAATGTTTGCCTGGACCAACTGCTTTTGTTCCCGCACTTGTTGCGAGCGGTTTTCCGTGTGACAAATTTGTTTACGAAGGATTTCTACCGCATAAAAAAGGGAAACAAACGCGACTAAAAATATTAAGCCAAGAGGAAAGAACAGTTGTTTTGTATGAATCACCGCACCGCTTGGCAAAAACCTTGGAGCAAATGCAAGAATTTTTTGGAAAAACAAGGGAAGTTTGCGTGGCGCGTGAAATTTCAAAATTCTATGAAACCTATCACCGCGGAACATTGGAAGAATTGACCAATTATTTCACAAACACAGCTCCAAAAGGTGAGATTGTTGTGGTTATAAAAGGTTTAGGAGATTGAGTGATGCTTTTAAATTGGAGTATTTAAAGTAATAACACTTGATAATCAGTTTCTTTTGTAAATAAGTGAATACTTGCTAAAATTAATTTTCAAGCAAATTTCCGCAATAGGAATTTACTAAAAGGAACATTTTTTAGGATTTCATCCGTCATTAACTTTCAAATATTCAGAATCTTAGGTTTTATTTTAAATTATTTCAATAAAAATTCAATCTTTTTCTTGTTTAATACGAAAATAGATGTAATTTTGTACTCGCTTTTAACGAAAGGCATTCACACAATTTTGAATCTAGATGTTTCTAGAGATTTTCGTAAGAGAGTTAAAAAATTGGTTTGGTAGTTCAGTTGGTTAGAATACCTGCCTGTCACGCAGGGGGTCGCGGGTTCGAGTCCCGTCCAGACCGCTGGTAGTGTTTCTCAAACAAACACAAAAGCACGTAAAACCCTTGAAAATGCTAAGTTTTCAAGGGTTTTTTGTTTCTAGAAGTTTTCATTTAAAAACAAAAAACAACAATTAATAGGTGACCTATTCGGTTACCTAAAATAAAGATTGTAATTTTGGGTAACCGAGGAACGACTCAGTGAGCTGAAATTTAGACGATTACAGCGTTTGTATTTGAAAAAGTTTTGATATCGAAACAATTAACAGGTAACCGAATTCGGTTACCCATTAAAAACGAAACTTTTAAAATACACGTTATGAATCAAAACTATGCCCTATTATTTTGGCTAAATCGAAACAAAGCTAAAAACGGAACAGCGCCAATTTATTGTCGCATTACCATTGATGGAAAACGCACAGAAATTTCAATGCGAAAAACCATTGATCCAACCAAGTGGAATGTTCATGCAGGATTAGCAAAGCCACACAACACAGAACTAAGGATGCTGAACAGCTATCTGGAAATGGTAAAAAATAAAATCTACACCCATTTTATAGAACTCAACGCCAAAGATCACTTCGTTACAGGCGAAATATTGAAAAACATGCTTTTCAATGTGGATGAAAAACAACACAGCATTATTTCAACTTTTGATTACCACAACTCAAAAATGAAAGAACGAGTTGGAATTGACGTAGTACCGGCGACCTACATTAAATTCAATACGGTGTTAAGCAAATTGAAACTATACTTGAAAGCACATCACAAAAGAAGCGATATGTTTCTCACCGAATTAAACCATCGTTTTGTAGTTGATTTTGAACATTACCTAAGAGTAAAAGAACAAATCGCTCACAATACAGCGATGAAATACATAACCATGCTTAAAAAGGTGGTAAACATGGCAGTAAACAACGATTGGTTAGAGAAAAATCCTTTTGTGGCTTTCAAATGCACCAAGCACAACGTACACCGAGAAATACTTGACGAATCAGAAATCATCCGTTTACATGAAAAAGAATTTGATCATGAACGCTTAGAGGAAGTGCGGGATATCTTTCTATTTTGCTGTTATACCGGGTATGCATTTGCGGATGTTGAAAAACTCAAACGTACCGATTTGGCAAAAGGAATTGATGGAGATACCTGGATCTTTGCCAAGAGAAAGAAAACAAATACGGTTTCCAATGTGCCACTTTTACCTCAAGCAGAAGAAATCATTCAGAAATATTCTAACCATCCATTTTGTGTTAGAACTGGAGTATTGTTACCGGTAAAATCAAATCAAAAAATGAATGCCTATTTAAAGGAGGTCGCATCTATTTGCGGAATAAAAAAAGAACTAACGATGCACATCGCCCGACATACTTTTGCAACGACCGTTACCCTATCTAACGGTGTACCTATTGAAACCGTATCAAAAATGCTGGGGCATACCAAACTAGCTACTACACAGATTTATGCAAAAGTTTTGGAGCATAAGGTTAGTGAGGATATGCAAAAATTAAAAGAAAAATTCACACTCAAAGTTCAACAAAAGAGCGTAATGTAAATATCTCAATATCAGACGTAAAAGGCTCAAAACTTTAAATATAAAGGTATGAGCAAGTATTATGACATGTTCTCTACTTACAATTCGGAAATCAAAGAATTGTATAGTTTTCGAACAAAAAACGATGAGCGAGCTGATCTGATTATTGAAAAAAGCGATTCGCTTTTGGGGCAATTACGAACTACTTTTGAGAACCAAGGTTTTACGTGTAATCAAGAAGAAATTGAGTTTTTCAAGGAGATTAAACCAAAAATAATTGCCCAACGCATTGCCAACAGCATGTTGCTTGATTTGTATTTGAAGCAGCATGTAGGAAAGGATGAACACGAAAGTAATAAGGTTGAAAAACTGGAAAAACTAAAGTCCTATTTTTCTGAATACCAAGAGTTTTACAAATACATGAAATCAGGAAATTGTGGTCGTGATAATTTGTATTTCACGTTGGGAGCAACAAAGAATGACATGATTACAAAAATTCTACCCGATATCGATCGCAATTTTTCTACAGGATACGATATGCTTTTGGCCAACATGTATGCCTACGATATATTGACTGAAAAAGCTGAAAGCTTAGATGAAAATGAATACAAACCGATTCCACAATTAACTTGGACCTTGCAGAAATACGACTTAGTTGAATTAATTCTAGCGCTTCATTCTTACAAGGCATTTAATGATGGAAAAACCGATTTGAAAGAGGTCGCTTCTGCAATCGGTCAAATTTTCAATATGAACTTAAATGACATCAATAGAGCTTCTTTTTCCATAAAAAACCGCAAAAAAGAAACAACCAAGTTTTTGTATGATTTAGCAGGGAACCTCAATCAAATCATTTCAGAATCAAACAGATATAAATTCAAATCACCGAAATTGGATGATTAAGAATATGCTTTTCAATTAAACCATTTTATAATCAAGCAGTTAGGATTTATTCTTGCTAAAAATCACGGAAAAGACATTCGGTTATTTTAAGGAGTTTGATTGGTTGATTTTTTCGCCAATGAATGATTTGTTGCCTTTTATAATCTTTCAATCTATTGCTAAAACAAGCTTTTTACTGAAATCACCGAAAATGAAAGAATTATTTTATCGAGCTGCGGTAATGTTGGATAAATGATTTTTTACTACAGCGGAAATTTGCCACTCGATATCAAAACTTTTTAAAATGCAAATTTCAGTTATTACAAAAGAAGACCTGGAGGTATTCAAAAATGACCTTTTAGGCGAAATGGAAAAAATCCTCAAGAGCCATAAACTCAAAACGGAGCAAACAGCAATTGGAAATTTTCCAAAGGATAGAAAATGGATGAAATCCACCGAAGCACGAAAGATGCTAAACATCTCTCAGGGTACATTCCACAAGCTTAAAATCAATGGTATAATTCCTTATAGCCGAATTGGTAAAGTATGTCTGTACGATTATGATGAATTAGTAAAAATTATCCAAGCTAACAAAATCCAAAATGGCATCTTCCGATTATGAATTACATCGCTCACCTGACAGCCGTCATGGAACGCATCACCAAGGACGATCGGCTCAATCCAAGTCACGTCAGTTTGTATTTAGCACTTTTTCAATTCTGGAACATGAATCGCTTTAACAATCCCATTTCCATTCATCGGGAAGACACAATGCGTTTGTCCAAGATAGGTTCTAAAAACACCTATCACAAGTGTATTACTGACTTGAGCAATTGGGGATTCATCAAGTATTGCCCTTCTCACAATCCCATGAGAGGAAGCACCGTGAAGATGTACAATTTCGGTACAAGTAGTGGTACAACTACTGGGACAAGTAGTGGGACAACCTCTGTACAAGTACCGGTACAAGCACTGGTACCTTCTATAAACAATACAAACAGTAATAAACTATCTAAACAGAATAAACAAGGAGAGCGTAAAACCAATTTTACGCCGCCCTCTCTCGATGAGGTTTTAAAATTTTTTAAAATTCAAAAGTTTGTATTGGAAGAAGCTGAACCTTTTTTCTTGTACTATCAAGCCAATGGTTGGCTTGTCGGAAAAGCAAAAATGAAAAATTGGCAAGCGGCCGCAAAAAATTGGATCCTGCGAAGCAAGAAGTTCCAAGCTGAAAAAAACGGCAAACTCACGCCACATCAACTACACGCAAAACCCACGAATTATGAAGAAACCCTATGACCCGGCAACTGAAAAGCCTTATTTCATTGATGAAGAAGGAGCACGTAACTACGATTACGATAAAACAATTCGCTATTTGCAGCACAAAGGCCGTCTGAAATTCGGCAAGCATTTTCGCATTCACAAAGAGGATTTAACCATCATTTCTAAACTCGTGGTGTACTTTACCAAGTGCGAAAACTTTTATGAAAAGTACAGTATTGATCCCGACAAAGGCATCCTGTTGGCTGGCCCGATTGGTTGCGGTAAAACCTCACTCATGACCCTCATGACAGACTTTACTTTTGAAGTAAACCATTTCTTTATTCGTTCCACAAGAGCAGTTGCAGCTGAGTTTCACGAGGAAGGTTATCAAACCTTACAGAAGTATTCCAACAACCCAAAAATCTATTGTTTCGATGATTTGGGTGTGGAACAAAACATGAAGTATTATGGAAACGAGTGTAATACCATTGCCGAAATCCTCTTGAATCGCTACGAACTGATGGTTCGCCAGGGTTATGTCACCCATGCCACAACCAATTTGAGTGCCTCCGACCTCGAAGCTATTTACGGAAATCGCTTGCGCTCCCGAATGCGTGAAATGTTCAACCTCATCTCATTCCCAAACGACTCACCCGACAAACGAAAATGACACTTTTTTCTCTCCCCTCGAGGGGAGACACAGAGGGGTGAAAATTCTTCTTACTTGAAGGAGTTTTAGAAACACAAATTGCTCTCCCCTTGAGGGGAGATTTAGAGGGGTGAAAATCCCAACAAAGAATAATTAACTAAAAAATGAAATAATGAAAATCAAAAACCTCATCCAATTCCCATTAACCAAAGCACAATATTACCCCGAAGTGCATCCCAAAAAACAGATTGTTTTGCATCACACCGTAAGTGGCCCAAATGCTAAAAACGTCATCAGCGGTTGGGGCTATACCCCTGTTCGGGTAGCCACAGCTTTTGTAATCGATGGCGAAGGGATCATTTACCAATGTTTCAGTTCTGCCCATTGGGCACATCACCTGGGAACGCACAACCGCAACAATACCTTACTCAACCAACAATCCATCGGAATTGAAATCTGTAATTGGGGTGCATTAATCGAAAAAGGCGGTAAATTTTATTCTACCTTCAACCGAGAAGTACCCAAAGAAGAAGTCATCGACTATGGCATGCAATGGCGCGGACACCGCTATTTCCACAAATACAAAGACGAACAATTGGAATCCTTAAAAACCCTCCTTGAATACCTCTGTGAAAAATACGCCATTCCAAACACCTACCAACCCGACATGTGGAAACTCAATACCCAAGCCCTCGATGGTTCACCCGGCATTTGGACACACGTCTCCTTCCGTGCCGACAAATCCGATTGTCATCCGCAATTGAGCTTGATTAAGTTGTTGAAGTCCTTGAGTGCTGTCAGATGATTTTATCGCATTTATAGGTTCTAATATTACTTCTTTGAATCTTTACATTTCGATTAAGGAAAGGTCCTATTTTTTACCACATATCTTTTATCGGAATGTAAGAAATAGTATTTACCTCTATTTTTACTAGTATAAATACTATTTTTTCGCAATTCAATTTAAATTGCATTAGTTTACTCTATACTGCGAAACCTAGGGATGAATAATATAATCTATGATTCGGCAATTATCTAAATTTTTTGCCGTTTCTTAGAAAATATTTATATTTGAGAATCGCAAAAAAATCATTACATATAAAAGAACTTAAAAATGCTTTTGTTCATGACCAAAGAATTTCGGTACATTGTAAATCGTCAGCATAAAGTGGACCGATAGAAGGTATATTGTTAGTTGGAGTTTTCATGTATTAATGTTTAAATTTAATTAATTATGGAAACACCTAAAAGAAAAAAACAAACAACAGAGAACTTTATCAAAGATGTTCGAAGAAAGACAAGAAGAGTCTTTAGCTCAGAACAGAAGATCCAGATCGTTATGGAAGCCATGAGAGCAGAGCTATCTGTGTCAGAGATTTGTAGAAAATACTCGATTGCCGATGCGCAATTTTACAAATGGAACAAGGAGTTTTTGGAAGCTGGAAAGAAGCGTCTGGCAGGCGATGTAACACGAGAGGCAACAAGTGATGAAGTTGCAGAGCTACGCAAGGAAAATCAGCGTTTAAAAGAGATTGTTGCTGACTTAGTTTTGCGCTACGACATTGTAAAAAAAACATTGGACATTTTGGAATAAGAGACAAATTCAAGAAGTACATGCGTTTTACAGTATCCGAAAAGCAAGAATTGATTAAAATGGTGGTTGAATCTGATCTTGGTGTAAATCGAACATTGCGTGAAATCGGCTTAAATAAGAGCACTTTCTACAATTGGTATAAATCCTATTCAGATCAAGGCGTGGAGGGCTTAGAAGCGAGTAATAGAAGCGCTAGAAGGCAATGGAATAGCATTCCGCAGGAACAGAAGAATTTAGTTGTTGAAGTAGCTCTTGAACGTCCTGAATTGTCTTCACGAGAACTAGCTTATTACCTAACTGATGAGCAGCAAATATTCATCTCGGAATCAAGTGTGTATCGAATTTTAAAGAGCAGAGGTTTAATCACTTCACCTGCCCACATATTCATTTCTGCAGGCGATGAATTTACGGATAAAACCAAGTTCGTTCATCAAATGTGGCAAACGGATTTTACTTACTTCAAAATCATTGGTTGGGGTTGGTATTACCTTAGCACAGTATTAGATGATTACAGCCGATATATCGTGCACTGGGAGCTCTGTTCGAACATGAAATCAGATGACGTAAAACGAACAGTGAACCGAGCCATCAAAAAGGCAAAATTGATCACCAAACAACGGCCAAAACTGCTTTCTGACAACGGTTCATGCTACATTGCTAAAGACTTAAAAGAGCATTTAAAAAATGATTTAGGTATGGACCAAATCCATGGCAGACCAATGCATCCACAAACACAAGGAAAAATCGAGCGCTACCATCGAACCATGAAAAACGTGGTCAAACTCGACCATTATTATGCTCCAGAAGAGCTCGAAAAAGCCCTTGAAAAGTTCGTTCACCGCTATAATAACGAACGCTATCATGAGTCCTTGAATAATTTAACACCTGCCGACGTCTATTTTGGTCGCGGAGATGCCATTTTGGAGGAAAGAAAACGAATAAAAAAGTTGACTTTATTGCAAAGAAGAAAGGAATATCAACGTGAAATTTTATGTCAAAGTTTTGAAAATCAAATAAAAATAAATAGTTTTGAATCAACACGGAACTCCAACTAAGAAAAAGTCCACTTTAGTTTGACGACGTACAAGCGCCTGCCCTCCTAAATCCCAAGTAAGTGGATTTCCGTTCGTGCAATTTTCTGGTTGAGGGTTACTTAATTCGCAATTAGACTGAATAAAATAGGCGTTGTCATCATAAGCAGGAAATCCACCAAAGATTCTGGCAATACCATTTGTGTCGATACAAACAGCGGAATATTCATCGCAAGCAATTGCATTTGCCAATTGACCATAATCACTATTGATTCTAGCCAAAAAAGTAATTAATCTGCCTTTTCGATCAGGGTTGTCAAAATGTGTGTCAGTGATGACGTTGTTCAAGTATGAATTTTCAATGAAATGTGTTGAATCAACGGTCATTTGATTGTTAAATGGATTCGCGAGCGCAGCCGAGGATGTAACCGTTCCGTTTTGGGCAGAAAAGTAATATTTTCCTTGAATTGCCATTCCTGCACTTGTTCCTCCGATGACAATGTTTCTTTGGTTAATAGCATCATTTATTGCTTGTTCCAAAGGCGTATTTCTCCAATATGTGATGTATGTCCACTGATCACCACCTGCGAACCAAATCGCTTCAGCTTGCTGTATTTTTTGCAATACATACGGGTCGCTACTTGCGGATATGTTATTGCAAACAATAGTTTCAACGGAATTAACGTTTATTCCTAAACCAGTGTATAAATAGGAATTATACCCATTTGATCCTGTGGCTCTTAACACTAAAATATCACCTCCGTTGGCTCGCTCTAAAAACCACTTCATGGCGTTATCGTCCTCGGTTGCTCCCCCCATGAGGCAAATTCCACCAGTCGGGTTAGCAACTAAATCAGTTGTATTTCCGGAGAAATAGGAAGTATAGTTTTGTCCGAAACCTTTAAATGGTATAAGGGATAGGAGTAAAAGTAATTTTCTAATCATAAGTTTTTGTTTAATCATAAGTTTTTGTTTAATCATTGTCATTTGAAGTCCAATTTACACTAAAGGCAAAAATGAGTTTTATTGAAAAGAGTTGCATGATTGTTTGTGCTAATGGGTCGGAATAATTTAAAAGAATTGATAAAATAATGCTCAAAAGCAAAAGTAATACAGCGATTATTCTTTGATTGTATTGCTTTTTTATACGCAAAACGATGATTGAGCTTGCCAGCGCAAATAACGATACTCCCAAAATCCCTTGTAACTCATTTGGAAAGATCCAAATGAGAATGGATGGCTGTAAAAGATGAAAAAGAACAAAAAAGTATCGTTTGCTTAAAGACTCAGCATAATAATTAGTTGTCCCTGTTGTAAAATTAGCTACAACTCCACCAGAAATATCAAGTGCGAGTATTGTCAATGTAATTAATTTAAAATTTGAAATGTCTGTATTCCATTTCAGTAGGAGCGTTAGTCCGGCAAATGATAAAGAACTAATTGCTATGGCCAACAAGTCAAAAGTTGTGGTTTCACGTCCGAATAGTTCAACTAGAAACTTATGAACTTTAAACTTAGTATAGAATTTATGCTCTTTCACATTCCTTTTTTATTGATTCATTCATAAGCTGAAATCCTTTTTGAGTTTTAGCCAGCATCTTTCCTACAAAAGGAACTAAAATACCACTGAATTTTTCACCGTGAATGAATTTGGTTTTGTCTTTATCTACATCTTCCAAAATGAAATAATGTTCTCGTCAAAAATACCGTTGATACCGAGTTTACCTTTCCATCTGAATTCCTTATTGGTTTCAAGAGTCAAAATAGTCGGTTTAAAAGTCATTCCCTTTCCGTCAGGAGGGTTTATTGATAATGTCAACCTGTTGCCTAATTTTGGTTCACCGCTTATTGATGTGATAAATGGATTCCATTCAGGGTAGCTTCGAAAATTCATAAGAACTTCCCATACTTTGGCGATGTCTGAATTAATCAAAATTTCGGTTTGAATATTTTTCATTTGTTGAAATTTATTGTTTTGGGTATTCTTAAATTTTTAGGACTTACTATTACGTAATTTGTTTTCTTTCCGGTTTCCTCTACTTTCAACATATTTTTTGCAACTAAGTCTTGCAAGTCTCTCAAAGCAGTATCATTTGAACATTTTGCAAGTTTAGCGTAAGTTGATGTTCTCATAAATCCAACATGTTGATCATAATTATCATATAAATAGTTAATTGCATTACGTTGTCTTGAATTAGTTATAGTTGACTTATGGTATTCCCAAAAGTGTGCTTTATCTAAAATAATCTCTAAATTTTGCTCACTTGCTAATAACGAACGTTCAAAACAGCCCAAAAACCACTCTAAATAAAGTGTTATATCTTGAGTGCCTTTCTGCGTTTTTTCGATTATATCGTTGTATTTTTTATGCTCTTTAAAAATTTGGTTTGACAAACTATAAAAACGAATTTTACTATTGTCGCTTTTAGCTAGAAACATATCCAAAATTGCTCGAGCTATTCTTCCGTTTCCGTCATCAAAAGGATGGATTGTAACAAACCAAAAATGTGCAATTATTGATTTTATAACCAAATCCAAACTACTATCTTCATTATTAAGCCAATTTAAGAATTGTTCCATTTCATAAGGAACTCGATTCGCTGATGGTGCCTCAAAGTGAATTTTTTCTCTACCAAAATTACCCGAAACTACTTTCATGCCACCTAAACGATATTTAGCAACATCAATTTGCTGATAGCCACTAAAACCTGATTGAAAAAGTGAATTATGCCAGCCTAAAAGACGTGTTTGCGTTAGTGATTGATCAAAATTTTGTGTAGCGTCTAAAATTACATCAACAATGCCCTCAATGTTTCGTGGGGTTTTAACAAATTCAGCATTTTCAATTCCTAATTTTCTAGCTATGGAAGAACGAACATGTTCGGGATTTAAAAATTCACCCTCAATTCTTGAAGTATCAACAACATCTAAAATAAGCGATTCTAAAGTGGCACGTTCTATAAAATCAAAACCCAAACTCTCCATTCTGCCAAGTAATCTCCCTTGCAAATGCCTAACAGAAGCTAATATTGGAGATAACTTTTCATTATCCCAAATGAAATTTGTCCAATTTTCTAATTCGTGTATGTACATTTTTTATCACCGCAAGAATTGCGGTAAAAATAATACTTTTTCACCGCATTTTTTTTTTAGATTAAAATATTGAAAAGTATAAATCTAATTTCGTTCGTTTTCATGTTTAATTACTTTTATCATCTTATTCTTTACCTGAAGAAAATAAATGCCATTAGGAATGAATGAAAAATCAGTTTGATCTATATCTTTCCCCGACCAAACTACTTGTCCAAAATAATTGAATAGTGTAAAGTTTTCTTTCCCTGTCGTGTTTGTCAGGTTGATCTTGTCTGAAAAAGGGTTCGGAAATACTTTGATAGCCTCTTCGGTATCACTTATGTCATTTATTCCCGTTGTCAAACAACCTACTGTATAATTCTGAAAAAAAGACCATAGTAAGTCGGTCGCACTGATTTGAGTTGAAACAGGATTGTTGTTCGGATTTCCGCCTGGCCAACTATGACTGCCATCAGTGGTGGCATAATGATGAATTTCTACATTACATGAACAGCTATGTATTTTTATGAAGTCGTAATTCGTTCCATTTCCGTTAATAATTGTGTCTCTTGTTTGGCAATTGTTTTTTTGAGACCATAAATTCATTGTGCTGTCCTGTGATGGAAAATAAATTGTTGTCAATGGAGGTGCCCCACCCAAACCACCAGTATAAGGAACAATTGGGTCAACTTTTGAATGAAAGCTAATTACAGGTATTTTATTTGTCGGATTGCAAGGAAAATACATTTGGGAACATGCATTAGGCGCTATTGCTGCAAAACGATGACTCAATTCGCACGCTAATCTGTAGCAAAGCATACCACCGTTGGAAGATCCTGTTGCGTAAACTCGGGACGTGTCAATTGGATAATTTGAGAATAAGGTATCTAACAAATTATCGATGAATCCAACATCGTCAACATTTTGATTCATTGCAGGTGGACAACAATTACCGGCATTCCATGACCGATTTTGATTAAAAACCAATCCTTCCGGATAAACTACAATGAAACCAGAATTATCCGCTTTTGCAGAAAGTTGACTTTGATAGGCAAACACCGTCCAACCCTGTGCACTGGTCGCTGCCTGTTGTCCGCCATGAAAACCGAGTATTAATGGATAATTTGTATTTGAATTATAGCCAAGCGGTAAATGAATGTTATACTTTCTCCAAACGTTACCAACATTTATGCTGTCATAAATGTCTATTTGACCGAAAGAACAAGTCAGGATAAAAAAGTTCAAACAGGTTAGTAACACTAGTTTTTTCATCTTCTGAAAATTTAATATTTGATTGTCAAAATTGTCAAAGGTTTATTTGATTTTCCTATAGAGTTAAATAACTTGATGTTAACCAAAACGAATTAACCTTGAAAAGGTGGCGTTTTCTATTTTGTTTTTCAAGATAACTATTTCCCCGTCCAGCGCAATGCATTTTTCACCGTTTTTAAGCCATATTTTGCCTTTATGTCAAGCGTTACGAATTCGTCCCCTCTTTTGACACGAAGTTTAGCTAGCTCTCCTTCTTTTAGTTTGACTCCATTTGGCTTGAATGCCGAGCGAAAATCTGAAATATTAATGATATCACCAACTTTTAGGCCTGCCCATTCATTCGCCCCGACTTTCGTGATCACCTGTTCAATACCGATGCCATTTGCTTTATGTTTAACATCGTTATCTGTGAAGATACTTAATATGTCTTGTTCCTGCAATGAATCATGGTAGGAAATACCAACGTAATTCAATTGGTCGTTGGGTTTCCACTGATTTTTTCCTTCCACATATTGCGTGAAAAAGTTTTGTAAGTCAGGGTGAACTTCGTTGACCATTTCCGATATGAAGGTCGCTTCCTCAAAAGACTTGTTTGCTCCATATCGCGCGTTGAGTGTCAACATTACATCGATCAAGGATTTTTTACTTGAGGTAAGGCGTTGAATTTCCGCATCCAAGAGCATTGCTAAAACGGCTCCTCGTTGGTAAACCTGACCATATTGCTTATTGTATTTTTTTTCAAGTACATTTGAACTCATCTCGGTAAACGACATTTCTGTAACAGGAAAATCCAATCCTTGAACTAATTTGGCTTGCATTTCCTCCAGGTATTCCTCCGGAGTAATTACCCCACCTTTGAATTTGATCAAGTTGGCGAAATATTCCGTTACTCCTTCATAGAGCCAAAGATGTTTACACATCACCGGGTTGGTATAATTGAAATTTCCGATGTGCTGTGAATGCAGCCCCAGCGGTGTCAAAATGTGCATAAACTCATGAATGGCAGCTGCGGAAAGTTGATTGTCCAGAGAAAGTTCTTTTAACGATGAAGGAACCGACGGACCAAAGTCAGCGAGATAGTAGGTAGACGAATTGCCATGTTCCAGTGCACCCAAGCCCAATGTTTTGAAACGCAACGCCAGTTTGATTTTTTGAATGATCCCCATTTTGCCGCTAAACGCTTTTCCCACCTCGCTCAGGTCATCCACATAAACGATAAATGTATAATTATCCACAGGAAGATCGGGTAAAAACGCATCGATGGCCTGCATGTCGCGTTTCAGTGATTCATAGAAATGTTTTGCACGAGGAACGCCGTTCACATCAAACACGGATAAAGTAACTTTGGTCTTACCCACGTAAAATTGAGCTGTGTCCGGAACAGAGAACATTATCGGACAATCGATGAGTTGATGGTAGGAATTTGCTTTGAAATTTTGTTGGTTTGGGGTAATTTGCGTTTGAGGAAGTGAGGTTGCACCATAAAGCGTGGACGGTTTACTTATGCGAATTTCAATGGGTTGTGATTCTTCTCCCTCAAAAAAGCCAAAAATTCCTCCATTGTTAAAAATGAAATTTTTTCCCGCAACGAAATTGGTTGCTACCGGAGAGAAAATAGGATTTTTCTTCACTTTTTTATCCAGAATGTCTTCAACTGTGTATTCCAAATACTTAAGGTTTTTCGCATTGGAAATGAGAAAAGAATTGTTCCCTTGTTTTTTAACTTTCAGTTTTTTACCGTCACTCGTTTTGGCATTCATGGAAAGTATAAAACGACCAAAATCTTCAGTGGCATACGTTCCTGGAACGGTAGCAGGAAAAGAATACTTCACAAGATCCTTATCGGGTGATTTATCCAATGAGAGTTTGACAGTCAATATATCTTTGTCAACAGCGTTTAGATCTATCTCATACAGATCCTGAGCCGATACCGAGTAAGTTCCGAAGAACAGTAATAAATTTAAAAAGTGATTTTTCATGTATTTTGTTTTAAAAGTATTAGTAAGCTTTTGAAGCAGGTGTTATTCATATTCGCCTATTCTAAAATTTTCAGCTGCGGCAACCTTATTGACATAAATTATTGCATCAAACAGGGGATATAAATTCAATGACCATATAGCAGATTTTTCTCGTGTGAATCCCGAACCAGCTTCATAATGTGGGTATTCTTTATTAACAAAATCTCTGATATGAGGTTCTTTTTCTAGCTCCCTGAAATCAAGAAAAAAGGTTGGAGTTTGCAAACGGGAGAATGTATTCGTTAAAGTGCTCTTTTTGTGTGGTTTGACATAGTTTTTGTTAATGAGCCAAGGTTCTTCTTTAAAGATACTTTTTATAAAGCTGTAAGCTAAATAAAAAACGTTAGTGGATTTGGGACTATGTGCCACAAAACCACCCTCATTAAAACAAAATCCAATATTGAAATACTTGACACCATATTTTTTTTGCAAATGCGTTCCCATCCAATTTCCGGTTTTGAAATCATTCGAAAAAGAGCCCTTACCAATGTGACCGTTATGTGCCCAAAGCATAATTTTTCCATTGCCATTTATTTGTCGAATCCAGTTAATATTATTTGTCATTGAGCTATCTCGAAATGAATATGCACCTGCAAAATCGGCCATTCTAAAAAAGGTCAGCTTTTGTCTTAACACTTCAATGCATTGTCGAGCGAATTCATAATCAGCGGTTCCGTTTACTACCAATTTCGTTTGGCGTTCAGAAAGATACTTTTCAAGCACATCCATTTTTTGAAGTCCATCAACTTTCATTGAATCCAACTGAGTGTTTGACAGTTTTCGTGTAGCAACAATCGCCTCTCTATCCGCATCAAATTTGGTTATGAGCATTTTCGTATCAAAATCCGGAATGGATTGTTTTAGGTAATTTTCCAACCAGATCACTGAAGCCGAGGCACTTTGCATATCATATCCGTAAAATTGAACCTTCTGATCCTCTGGTTGGGAAACGTTATACAATCGCATCCATTCGATGAGGTCTAATACTTCCTGTGTTTTCCATACCCAATAACCGTTTTTGAATAGGGCATCTTTCGCATTTCCTTTGCCTGTTAAAATGTATTGATTAATGTCGTAACAAGCTGCAAAATTAGCCTCGATTCCAAATAAACGAACTTGATGCTCTTTAACCAAGTATTTGAAAAAATCGCCTTTAATCTGAAAAAACTCCTTCGTACCATGCGTAGCCTCTCCCAAACCAAAAACTTCAACATCTTTGAGGCGATCGTTTAAAAAAAGATATTGATATTCAGTGTTTTCCTTACCGATGGTTGGGATAGGAGCTATCAAGCTTTTTAATTTTGACAGACTGGCACTATCGGTGATCGCTTTGTTTTTCTGAGCTAATCCCAGATAGGTTACAAAGAATAGTAAAAAAGTAAATAAGTGATTTTTCATGTATTTTGTTTTACGAGTAAATTTGAGACGATTTCAGCCTTAATTAGTTACAAACTGGATAATTATGATTCTCTCTAATCGAATCCTATCTGGCTTCACTCTTTTATAAATTTAAAGGATGTATTTTCAAAACCCTTTATATTCACAAGATAGATGCCTTTGGATAAATTGCTAATGTCAATTTTTGAGTTTTCAGATTCAATTTTGCCCTCTAAAACCATCCTCCCTTCAACATCGTTTATGGTATAATATAAATCCGAAAATGAATATTCAGTTTCGATGTTAATATGACTTATTGCCGGATTAGGCCAAATTTTTAATTGGCTAAATAAATTTTCAGTCACACTTAAAGGACCTATCTGCAATGTTTTTGTTATCGCATCAGAAAAAATACAATTTGAAACAATCAAAGTAACTGTATAAGTTCCAGTCGTTGCGTATGGATGCACTGGATTTTGTGCATTCGATGTGCTCCCATCTCCAAAATCCCAAAAATAATCCAATGTATTTGACATGGAGGTAGACAAATTAGTAAACGTTACCGTATTCCCTGAAACAGATTCATTAAACTCAGCAATAGGATTATTTATGTTAAGATTCCAATCATTAGTACTATTGAAAATAGTGTTATCTGAAATTGATTGATAGTATTGAGCCGATGAATTAGATATTCCTGCCGTGTAGGTTAAACCCAATGCTGCTTGTTTCCAAATGCTACTAAAAATGGCACAGGCGGCCACATAACTTCCATCTAGATTTGGATGACTATTATCACCACTATGTAAAACCAGCGTTGTATCATTTAAAATATTCTTCCATACAACACCAACAGGAGCGCATTGAACATTCAAGGCATCGCTAATTTGAAGATAAGCACTTGTTAAAGAATCCTGCATATGATTAAAATCAACAAAGTTTGGACTGCAATAGGTATTACTTGGATCACATTGAATTCCTCCAAATCTTCTGCCCCAGGTCATATAAGTAATGATTTTTGCACAAGGATTATAAAACTCAATCATATTTTTTAAATCAGTTAATGACGGATACATATCGTTATACCTATAATAATCAATGGTCGGAATTTGACTTTGTTCTTGAATGATTACATAATCCCAATTAGATTGTTGAATTTTAGTCATTGTTGTTGCATCATTAATGTGTCCCGACAAGGTCATGCCTCCTGGCAGATTTGAATCGATAATAAGTGTTTTGCCTGCAGACGCGGATAAATTTTGAACAAGTAATGGCAGATTATTAACTGAGGTGTAGCTATTTCCCAAAAAAAGAACGGATAAAGTGTCCTGAGCAAACAAAATATTGAATGCAAAAAAAGCTATGACTATTAATCCTGATTTTATTTTCATAATAACGTGTTTTAATTGATTTTTACTGTATGTTCGATTCTTTATTCTTTAATTATTGGAACGCTATTAAAAGGATAGCCATCCAACTGAAAATAATAAACTCCTGATGAAAAATCACGGACATCTATGTCAAGGTTGTTTTTATCAACTTTTCCGCGAAGAACAGACCGACCACATAAATCAACTATCGAAAATGACAAATCCTCGTGTTCTTCATTCAATTGAATCTGAACGTAATTATGAGCAGGATTTGGGTAAACTAATAAATGAAGATCTGAATCAATATTATTTATTCCAGCTTCACCTCCATTAAACAATGCAGTTACTTCCTGCTGCGTAAGCGCTCTATTCCAAATACCGATGTCATCCAACTTACCATTCCAATTTTTTAAAAAAGCATCTTGATAGGCAATCATTCCCGTTGAATCTGGACAGCTACCTACATAAAACTTTTTACCCGCCACTACCGTGTTGCTAATAGGATTAGTGACACCTCCAACGTAAAGTCCGTCAATGTAAAAATCGATACCTGTTTGGCTGCTTGTTGCTACCCAGTGATGCCAATTATTATTAGGATTTTGAGGTGTTCCATTAACACCGAAATTCAATGCTGTAATCCATACATTGCAACCTAATGCGATCTCGAAGGTGTTGTCGGTAAAAAAGGAAGTCGATGGCGTTTGGTTATCCATTTGCATCAACCAAGAGCTCATGCACTGTCCACCACCATAACCAAATACTTGCATGCCTAAATTTCCTACGTTGATATTCGTCGAGTAAAACCATAGGGCAATTGTTCTATCACCTGTTGGAAAGGATGATGCATTGCCCTGCAAATAATCGTTTATTCCATTGAAGGAATAAGCAGCATTTGGATTTGAAAAACGATCACTCGTTAAAAGTGGACCATTTACAGTAGCATGATTTGCGTTGCCGCTTTCGTCGTTCGAATTACCATTAAATGGATACCAGCTAACAAGTCCGTTGGTTGGAACATAAGAAGGGACATTTTGCGCCATTGTTACAACTGACAATCCTAGGGTTGCTAATGCGATCAAAAGTAAATTTTTCTTGTTACTCATTTTCAAATTGATATCTTGATTCAAGCGAAAAATAGAAATTATTATTCAAATTGAATTGTCAAAAATTGCTTTTTTAAACTTTATGGTTAGTATTTGAATTTGAACAGATTATTAAACTTTTAATCATAATTCAAGAATGAATCACCAACTTTGATAGGAGCCATCTCCGTCAACATAGCCTTGTGATTTTTCATCCAGTTTTTTATGGGGTACTTTCAAATAGGGATAAACCACCCGATTATTCACTTTTACATATCCTCCGACGGGCACTTGAATGAGTAGTTTTACCTCCTGATCCCTTAATTTGTCGTTTTTTGGAAAAGTGTGAAAAGCATCAAGCACTAATACGTTTTTGTTCTGTTGGAAACCTAGTTTTATGTTTCTTGCTTTTTTTAGTGCAGCTTGATGATCTGTTCCCCTTGCTGAATTAATCTGGTAAACGTGGAATAAAGTATCACTCGATTTTTCATAGGAAACCTCCATGCCGTTTGCGTAAATTTTTCCCTTATCTTCTTTCAGTATTCCAGTTTCACCATTGCTCACCGTCTTGAAACCATTTTTTTCACTGGATGAAGTAGTTTTAAATTCCAAAATCAATTCCTTATCGTATGATTGAGCTATTTGTTTTTCAACTTCTCCTTCAACCGCAAATGCGTTTCCAATTCTTACTCCTGGGATAATTAATAGAATTACTCCCGACATAAATAGAACAATCAACGATGCAACGGAGTACTTGAAATAAATAGACCGAAATGAAATCAAAAACCTTATTCCGAGTAGCCATAATAGACCAATTGTTGCTAGCGCCGTTAAAACAATTCCAACGAACAACATTTGTGCATCGCTTGAAGTTTCCGCAATCAGTTTGAGTAAATGATCAAATGGGATATCTTCCCCGTTGTATTGAGATGGAATGAAATTTCGATCGATGAAAAGAAAAATCATAAAATTGATAAACAAGGCTGTTCCAAAAAAGAGAATGAAAATTCCGATGACTTTACGAATGAAACGAATGATTCTTTTCGCATTGTTTTCAAGCGTTTTGTTTCCTTTTAAGTTATTTGCCCATTTTTTGGATTTTTCCTGAATATTTTCGGCAGCTTTTTCCATTTCTGCCTTCATGGATTCAAAATTTACAGGCTCACCTTTCATTTGCAGTTTCTCAATACTCGTCCTCGCCTTTGGCGTAATCATCCAAAGTATAAAATAGAGCGGTAGTCCAAAGCCTCCAAAAATGGCAATCAACACAAAAATCGCTCGAACGATAACTACATCAAGTCCAAAATAACAAGATAGACCGGCACAAACACCTCCGAGGATGCTGTTTTCTTCATCACGGAAAAGCCGTTTTTCTGTTTTTTGATTTTCAGTAGCAGATGATGATCCTCCTGATTGTTTTTGTTCATCAGACAGAAATACATCGGGATCTCCTAGCTTGATCAGAACTTCTTCAACCGTTTTTAGTTCCAATACTTTTTTGTTTGGATCCAACGATTTTGAGAACAATTCTGCCATCCTCATTTCGATGTCTTGAATGATTTCATCGGCTCCGTCTTGGTTACCAAGCACATTGGAAAGCTGATCGAGGTAATTTCTTAATTTGGCATAAGCCTCCTCTTCGATTAAAAACGGAATGCCTTGAAGGTGAATTGAGATTGTTTTATTCATGTCATTATTTTTTAGTTAGTTCTTGAACTGCTTGTTGGAGTTCATTCCAGGTTTTGTCTAATTCCTCTAAGAATGCGATGCCTTGAGGTGTTATTTTGTAATATTTTCTGGGCGGACCAGCATTTGATTCTTCCCACCTGTAAGTCAGTAATTCCATATTTTTCAACCGCATCAACAAAGGATATAGCGTTCCTTCTACCACTAATAATTTTGCTTTTTCCAAGGCATCTAAAATTTCGGAAGGATAAGCCTCTCGTTCGATCAGAATGCTTAAAATGCAATACTCTAAAATTCCTTTTCGCATTTGCGCTTGTGTATTTTCTGCATTCATGATTTACTATTTTATTACAAAGATATATGTTTTAAATTGTAATATGCAATACATAGTACTAAATTTTTAAAAAAATGTATTTCGAATGATTGAATTGAACGTGTGGTAAGGTATTCTGACTTGTTTTCAAGCGAACAATTAATTGTTTTTGATTTTTTCTATAATATACTGCATCGCAGGGTCACTTGCCTTTTGATCAATAACTTCCGTGGAGGTATTAATCATTACATGAGGTTTGACAGGTTCGAAGTTGTTTGCATCACCATTTGCGCGGGTAAATAAAGTGGCGGGAACAACAAAAGCAATTTTGGCATGAGGTGTTTTTAAAGGTAAAGCATTGCTTAATTCTCTTGGAATACTCTTCGTAGGTTCTCCCACTAAGATACCAAGATCAAAATCTTCAATTGCATTCGCTATCATCATGGCTGCTGAATGGGTGTTCGGTCCAATCAATACATAAACCTGACCACTAAATTTATTTTTCACCTTATTAGGTAACGATGGCTTGCTTTCTTCTTTAATGTTTGTTCCAATCGGATACTTGTCGTATTCTTTCATCGAACCTTTTTTTGCGATCATTCTGATAGCCCAAGGCAAGCCATCTAAAAATTCCCTGAACTGCGCGCTTACCCGCATGGTTGAACCTCCGGTTTGTTGATACGGTTTGTGTGCTATCTTTTGGAGAATAGCTTCAGCAGGATAACTGGATCCGCCGCCATTTTCCCTCAGATCAATGATTAAATTGGAAACGCCTTTTTCTTTCAGTGCGGCAAAATAAGACTCCAACTCTTTGTCAAAAGTTTTTGTGATTTTCTTGTTTTGGATGAAACCGAAAGACTTTGCATCGATTAATCCAATGTTTTTATCCAATAGTTCAAACGTAATAAAATCATCCATTTTTTGTTGTGTATCTCGAGGTTTTTGAGTTCTGTATTTATCCAGATCATTTGTTCCTTGTAATTCCACCACTTCAATTGATCCACTCTTGTTATTTTTAATTTCCACCGTATAAGGATGATTCATGTTTACAGCCCACATCAAAAAAGGCAAAGAGGCTCCTATCATTTCCTCGCTGTTTCCATCATTTGCCAGAAGTGGTTGGATCGTTTCTATGATTTCACTCATTTCTTTACCATTAATCTTTAACACCTCATTGCCTATATTATTTTCCGTTAAAGCGCTATCAATGATGCCCATTATTTCCCATTTTTCCTGATTCTTTTTTATAAACAAGGGGAAAAATCGATCACCATTTTTTATGGCCTCATCCAACATAGCTTCAGGAGGAAATGTGTAAATATGACCGACATTGTATGCTGCGGAAAGTCTCATGAAATCCAGATATAATTCATTTCCTTTTCTGTCTCCCTTCTCCTTTAAAACGTTTGCCAGAACTTGAATTGACAATGAGTCGGCATTCATATAAGGAAATGGGGAAACTTCTTCTACAGATTTGATGAAATAATCGATATCCTCAGCAATTTCTTTTTGTGTATAGACAATGTCTTTAGTTTCTGTGATCATCATTTGCTCCATGGAAGTCGAATATTTTTTTATTCCGCAGGAATAAAGCAACATCGAAGCCAGTACGGTGATGACAAAGACTTGATTTTTCATGTATTTGATGTATTGACAATTCATTGAGTTTATCTAATAATCACATCTCCAAAATTTGTTTTCAAGGAAATTTTTTGTGCACCCGTACCAAACTTGAATTGATTTCCTTTGATGGAAAATTCTTCTCGTTTGCTTTTAATGGAACCATAATCTGTCTTTAGATCAAACGTACATTCCTGAATTGGGTTTAGTAAGTGTACGTTCACATCACCATAATCTGTGCTAAGGCTGCAATACTCCTTCGCCGTGATTTTTTCTCCTTTGACATCGCCATAATCCGTGTTGGCATTTATCTTTCCGGAAAGTTCGGTTAATGTAAAATCCCCGTAATCGCTTTTCAAACTCATTGCCCCACTGCAGTTTTTCACCGAAAGATTTCCATAAGAAGTATTCAGTTGTATCGAACTCTCTTTTAAGGAACTTACCGATATATCTCCGTAATCTGTTTGAATGTCAATCGGAATGGTTTCCGGAATGACCAACTTGACGGAGTCTTTAACGGAAAGATAACCCACAACCACATCTATGCTGCTTGACTCACCGCCAAGAATAGTGAGCACTGAATCCACTATTTCATAGGAAACTTTATATTGAGTTCTTTTGTTCATAATGAGACCTTTGGCCTTTCTCTCATACACGAAATTGAACGAGACATCCTGTTGTTTACTTCCTTCAATTCTTACTTTACTGTTATAGTTTCCTCTGAAAACCACTTTTTTCACTCCACTGAATAGGGTATCGACATGCAAAGTACCATTGGAAGACATCCAGGAGCCGGTGTTGGATTGATTGTTCACTCTTGTTGAATGCTGTGTAGAACGGATTGGATCAAATTGATTGATTGCCTGCCCATTATCTATTTCCATAAAGGATAAAGGTTCAATTCCTAAATTGATGAGAGGTTGAATAACAGGTAGAATATCAGGTTTTTCTCTGAATTCTTTATTTATCGGTAATGGACTGGCTTGTTTTACTACACTCGTAGAAGTATCCAAGATTGATTCTTTCCTCGTATTATTTAGTGGAGGAGTGTGTTTAGGCTCTTTGTTTCCGGAAAGAAAAAGTAATCCTCCGACGAATAATGTGCTTAAGATTGTACTCATAATAAAAAAGTTTTTTTGAGTAATAATTTTACTGGTTGATTTGGGGGCGGAGACCTGAGCTGAAGATTGAATCCAGGAAGTAACATCAGCCACACTTGTTGAGGCCTTCTCCGCTTTTAGCGATTCAAACAGCTGATTTAGTTTTTCTTCAGATTTCATAGTTCTGCATTTTCAAGTGAGGTAATGCGTTCGAGTAGTTCTTTCCTTCCGCGACTCAGGCGTTTTTTAATCGCCGCCTCACTTAGGTTTACAATTCCCGAAATTTCTTTAATGGAAAATCCTGATATTTCAAAAAGGATGATGCATTCGCGGGTTAAATCATCTAATTTTTCCAACTGTTCATACAGGTTTTTAATCTCCAATTTTCGTTCAATTGATTGCTCATCGTTATGAACATGCTTAAACTCAGTCGAAAGATGTTCAACGAATTCCGGCTGTTTCTTTTTGCGCTGATTGGATAATACCCGCGTTGCAATGCCAAACAAAAAATGAAGAAAAGCTTCTTTGGTCTTTAATGTTTCAAACTTCTCAAAAGCAATTAGAAGCGTGTCATGCATTACATCCTTAAATTGCTCTCCGCCAAACGTGCGCGTTTTGCAATACCGCTCAAACCGTTCATGAACCGGCTCGTATAGTTGCATAAAACGTTCTTGTTTGGTTAATTCCATTCGAGATTTTAGTAGTTAGTGTCTTAACTCCTAAAAAGGTGACGAGGAATGAAAAAAAACTTGAAAATCACCGAATCAAATGGAGAAATCCATGACCTTCCAATGGGTTTTCATTGCTATCTATGGCTTCATAGCGGTAAAAATAAACCCCATCAACTGCATTTTGCCCGTCCCATGAAGGATTATTGTTCACCACATCATTGCTTTCTCCCTCAAATACGACATTTCCCCATCTGTTGGTAATTATCAATTTGAGGTAACTAATGTTTTGACAAGTCAAGAAGTAATTGTTATTGATATTATCCTCATTTTCAGGAGTAAAGACGTTAGGTGCAATGAGAACGGGAACAGCATTCTCTGGATCGGGATTTGGATCAGGTTGGTTGCAGCCATCAGAGCTAATGGTAATGATATCTGAACCCTGGCCACACGTGCCTGTAACACTTGCCGTGTAGTTTCCGGGTTGGGTAATGGTGACTAACTGATTGGTACTTGTAAACGTATTTCCATTTTCTAATTGTCCAAACCAAAACCACGAGTCTCCTGCTCCTGCGTTTAGAATTAAGGTATCCCCCTGACACAAACTTAATGTATCGGGACCAAGATTAATGTATTGTTCAAAGCTGGAATAGAAGATCCAAGACGGATAATTTGGCAATGCGTAAAATGCATCCTCCGAGGAGATATCTACAGAAAGGACATCGTAATTCACGGTTGGTGAAGAAGTATTGGGGCAATTTATGCTTCCTAACTTCGTAAATCCATTTGGAAAATCAAAATGATTAAAATAGATTTTACCATCTGGAGCCAATTGCATGTAATACATTGAAGTGGAAATTGCGGGGTCAATAACTTCCATCGTGGACTCCACACTGACGCCTGTATCGAATGCATCAAATAGATCGTAACGAATGAGTTGTTGTTGCCCTGTTGTTTGGTTAGTAAGTGAAGAATAGAGATAAAGACCATTCGGTGAAAATTCATAAGCGGTCTCGAGATTTGTGGGTAAGTTCGTTTGATTTGATAAGACACCCGTTGTTAAATCGAAATCGAAAAGACCCTGCGAAGTCATCACTTTTTGACAACAAACTGCTCCAGGATTTGCACTCGATGGGGATGATTTGATGATTCCTCCATTTGTGGGTGATCCAGTTGGATATACGGCCGAAAGTGAAATACCATTTTGTGTTAAACTATACACTCCAATTCCAGTGGTATCTTGGTATATCAATAGCCAATAATCTTGTTTATTTGCATGTCGAATAGCACAAAGTGCTTCAAAAGAATGGTCGTAAATCGGAACGTCGGCTTCAATGACATCGCCCAAACCATTATTAAGTGACATATCAATTTTGAAATAGCGAAAACCTCTGCCATTTGGTTCTTGGGCTAAAATTTGAGGTGTAGCATCGATGTAATGTTCCAGCTCCTCCATTGTGAAAAGGTAATACATGTCGGGTTCTCCTGGAGCAGGGACGATAACGGAGGATTGAACCGCACTAAATCCACCACCTTCAAGACCTTGCATGTCGTACATCACCTCATTGTTCCGATTCCAGATCATTCCTGGGTTTTGACCAGAAGCAGGAACTCTTCCTCCTCCATTTGAATAAAAGAGTAGATTGCCAAATTCGTCGCAATAGGAAGTGCTCCCTTCAGACGTAAACATGGCACTTTCTGTCGTATTCAATACAGCTGTTCCCGAATTAAAATCGTAGCTATACCCATTACCAAAATGCCAAATGTTAGCTTCTTTTTGCCCAAAAGAAAAAGAAGAGACTACACTAAATATGAATGCCAAATATTTTTTCATCAATCTATCGCAACAAATTAACATGACCGTGATAGATCTTTATTAAATCGATTGTCTTCAGTTTAAGCTCAACAGAATACGTGTAGATTCCATTAGGAGACAATACCCCATTATATAATCCATTCCATCCAGTATTCTTGTCTTTGCTTTGAAATATTAGTTCACCCCAGCGGTTGTAGATGCTTAGCAAATAGTTTTGGTCATCAAATGCATCACTGATAACAGGAATGAACGTGTTGTTAAATTCATCCCCATCAGGCGTAAAGCTATTTGGTATGTATACAGTCGTATTTTCAAGAATCGAGATGATTTTTGTTATGCTATCCTGACAGCCATTTGGATCGCTTACCACAAGTGAAATAACAACATCACCGCTGGTTCCTAAAGGTATTTGAAAGGTTGGATTTTGTTCTGAACTAGTTGAACTTTCTCCATTAACAGAAAAGTCCCAATCCCATGTTGTTACTTGACCTGTTGATAATTCGATGATGTTAATTTCGGAATCGTCTTGCTCAATTACTGAAGGATTGGTTGTAAATGAAGCCACAGGTGCGGGTTGAATGGTTAAATTCACAGTAACAATGCTATCGCAACCATTTTGAGAAGGTATTATAAAGGAGTAGGTTCCGCTTTCCGTGTAGGTTTGACCATTACCTGCAACATAACTACCACAAGCTTCGACGTTTAGTGTATTTGAGGAGTTTTGATTGATTGTTAAATTTAAGGTCACTGTGCTATCACATCCAAGAGATGATCCTCCAACGATGGTAAATTGCGGCGAATTGGTCGAACTTGTGTATGTCACTCCATCGGTCCAAGTGTAGCTTTCGCAAGCCACCTGAAAATCTATACCAGTAACACCATTGGCCAACGTTAAATTAAGATTCACAATGCTATCACAACCATTTACCGAGCCTCCTGTAATTGTATATTGTAGGTTGTATAAACCTGGAATGGTGTAGGTGGTTCCGTCTAGCCATGTATAACTCCCACAGACAACTTGCGAATTTGTGGAACTTACCGCATTATCAACGGTCAAATTAAGTGTAACCAAAGAATCGCATCCTGCAACTGTTGTAAATGTAGCGGTTTGTGAACCTGATCCTGAAAAAGTAAATCCATTCCAACTGTATGGTAATTGACTCGGGCAAATGGTTTCACTCACGGTTGAAGAAACCGTGGTACAGATGTCGCAACAATTTCCTGTTTGACTACTAATGGTGTACTGTGTAGAGGATAACCAACAACCGTATTGAACATTCAACCCACGAAGAACGCCTCCAAACTGAGATTGAAAATAGGCCAGCACTTGATCGGCTGTATTGCAACCGCCTTGATTGGTAGTAATATCACAACTATACAAGCAAATGATACCAAAATTCCATCCATTGGGTTGGTTGCCATAATTCGGATTAGGAGGGCTGATGATTGTAACTGGAGGAGTTACATTTACCGTAACCAATGCAGGGTTGATTCCAGTAAAAGTGGATGTACTTATAGGAAAGCCACAATGGTTATTATTTTGATTCGAATTTTGACCAGCGTACAATACTTGTGTAACATTCCCAACAAAAGGGCCGCTGAATGTAACATTCACTGGTTCATAGGTACAGATTCCGATTTTAAGGTTTGGTATATTTTGATCGACAACGATATTTAGATTGCCACCATCGTAATTCGCAAAAAGAAGCCAATTCCCGTTCGGGTCACAATTGTTTGCACAGCCATCAGTCAGAACAATCGAGGTATCTATAGAGCAACCTGCAGAATTGGTAATCGTAACATCATAAGTACCAGGTGCTAAGTCATTTAAGCTATTTACCAAAAAGTTCGAAGGAAAGGGCCATAAGTAAAAATAAGAGTCATTTGGGCTTGGTGCAAAAGATATAGATCCATCATTATTTCCACACGTAGGTTGGATCACTGTTGCGTTTAAATCAAAACCTGATGAAGTAACGCATGTTCCATTGCAATTATTAGGCGTTGCAGTTCCGAGAACCCAAGTGTTCCCCCCATCAGTTGATCGTTCGTATGACTGTCCAGTCACTGTAGCTTGGGAAATATATTCAATTCCTGGTATGGTTGAAGCAGTAGCCAAACTTCCTCCTCCACACACACCTACTCGTTGCAGCGCTCCAGTTGTAAACGTAGCATCGGTAGTTAACTTGGTTGGATCATTTGATGAAAAGGTCCAGTAAACAGCATCTACAGCGGTTCCGGTAGCGTCATACAAAGCTACCCATCCATCGCCGTTTGGGAGGTGCCATCGTGAAGCATTTGATCTCCATAAACGAGCCGAATTAGCAGCAATATTTAAATTAAAGGTAATTCCTGTAGTGTTTGGTCCACCAATGGTAATAAATCCAAGAGGGGGAATAACTGTTCCGGTAGGAAAGGAGAATGCTCCTCCGTTTGTTCCTCCATCCATGCCCCCGATCGACCAACAACTAATATCTACAGGGTCACATGAGCTAGTGTTGTATATCTCAATGAATTCTGACCCGAAATTGGGTGTAGAATTATACATTGACTGAAAAGCCTGATCTACATCTCCACCAGTTGGCCTAACATGAACTTCGTTTATGACTACTTGGGAAATGAGTGCAAAGGAATGTGTAAAAAAAATAAGAAAAAGAATGAATCTTGTCATTGAAATAAGTTGAAGAGTTTTCGTTGTTCTAATCATTCAGACGCATTTAAAATTTCTAAACTTAGAATCTATAACAAATAAAAACAGCAAAAAGTTTGGGATTTTATATCTGCCGAAACAAATAAATACATCCATGTGCTTTTGTGCCATGAGAAAGGTTGTAAAAATACGAATATTCTATTCTCCTGATAAGCCATATTTATTCTTTAAACCTGTAGAAGATGTCTCGGCTTCCAGTTTGTTGAATTCTAAAAACCGAATGGCGTTTTTATTTTCGTCTTGATAAATTGTTTGATTCAAGTATGTTTTGACAAGGTTGTAGCTTACGGTCTGGGCATTGACGATTGCAGGGCTTTAAAGCACCAAAGCTGAATAGAAGTACTTCTGCTATTGCAAATGCACTATTAGCCGCTGCCTCACTTGTTCAACCATCCATCGTAAATACCTTGTTTTATATCAGAGTAATAACAAACAAGATAAACAACAACTGCAACTATTAAGATTGTTTTCCAGTTACCAAGCAATAATGCCTTAAGGTCGATAATTAGTTTATTCATTTTGAATTATTTATTTAGTTAAAATTTGCTCTTCTCATTGCACTGCCATTAATTCTATCCAAGTTTCTCCCAAATTCACAGTTAATTGTGTACCTTTTTGCGGTTGGAGGGTGAAATCGGGGTCACTGGAAAAAATGAGAAGACCGAGTTGGTGGCCAGCAGGAATGATTTGGTCGTCTGGTTGGAAATTGAAAGTCAGATCGTAGAAAGTTCCAGGGTTGAGTGGTTCGCCGTTTTCAAGTGAACGGTGGTTTTGAGGATCCGCCCATGCTCGGTTTACAAGTATGTTTTTAAGATTTAGTTTTCTGGGATTGAAATCTTTGGGCACAGCGATGAGGTAAACAGAAAGATTTGCAGCTGCTTTGTTGCACGCAACTTGCAGGTGGATGTGTCCAGTTCCTGAAAGGTGTAGTGGTTTTTCCAGGTTTTCGCCCCAAAAAAGAAGTCGGTTTTCGGCTTTTGGGGATGAGATGAGTTCAACAGACGTTAAACTGGCATCATCTGTAAATGTTATTGAACCTTGTGTGTTTTTTTCCGTCGATAGAGTTCCTGTACTTGACTTAACTGTTTGTGGATAAAAACGTACAGCTTTCGCTTGAGGATTTGGGAAAGCGCTTTGGGGTTTTGCTTCTTTTTCACCTTTGGGGACAATCCAAGCGTCGGCAAGGTTTTCAACACCATTATTGATACCATGCAAATACTTGGTGAACCACCTGTTCATCATCCAAATAGGTGGAGCGTAGCCGTGCCCCAATTGATTGTAATAAATTTTGGCTGGCAGCCCCATCTTTTTGGCTTGATCATAAAAACGGAAACTTTGCTCTGCCATGACATTCCAATCTTCAAACCCGTGACACATAAACAAGGCTGCTTTCATGCTATCCATTTGTGTCAAGTAGTCGCGTGAAGCCCAAAAAGCATTATAATCTCCTGTTATTCGATCTTGTCCGGGAACCAGAACCTTGTCGCGAATCAATGCGTCGTTGTTTGGGCGATTTTCAGGGTCATCACTATGCACAAAATCGTACAATACATCCATGTCTTCTCCCAAATAACCTCCTGGAGAGCGAACCAATCCATTGGAACGATAGTACAAATACCATGAACTTACCGGAGCATTTGGAATAATTGCTTCCAAGCCTTTCACTCCTGAACAAGCAGCAGCCAAACATAAAGTTCCATTGTAGGAAGTCCCCATCATACCCACTTTTCCAGTGGACCAAAAAGCAGACACGGTGTCCATTCCAGTTCGCGTGGTATATCCAAGAGCTCTGCCGCAAAGCCAATCAATAACTGCTGCCGGAGCGAGTTTTTCATTTTCGCCTCCAATTGTTGGTGCTCCATCTGAAAAACCAGTACCTGGTGAAGAGGAATACACGGTGATATATCCTCTTTTTACCCAAGTAAGATCTTGAAAATAAGCTTCGAGGGGTCGGTTTTCTTTGCGCTTTGCAACAGCGTGTTTGTGGGGAGGTGGAATTGCCCCAAGTTCGTGTTTCACATCCCAATAAAAGCTTTTCGAATCACCTCCTGTTCCAGCAAAATAAGGGCTAGTGGTATAAATCACTGGCAATTTTAGTCTTTGCGTGTTCGTTTGCAAAGGACGGGTTAAAAACACGTGCATGCGGTCAAGTTTTCCGTTAGAGTCACTATCAAAGTTCGTTTGTACCCACAATTCTTCTTTGATCCATTCAGAAGGCTTACTAAATTCCGGAACAATTTGCGATTCACCTTCTTTGAAGATAGGATTTACTTGCTGAGCACATAAGTTTGAAAGCAGTAGTGAGCTAATTATCAGTAAATAAATATTTTGCATGTGTTCATTTTTTTTATAACAGTTAGCGTACTGAAATTTAAAAACTTTTGATTACTACTTTAAACATTTTTTCATTTTTATTTAAACCTCATCACATCAACCCCAATCGCATAACCATAGACTTTTCCATTCGCGTTCCTGTAAATTCTGATTTTATTGCAAGCCATGCCCAAATTGATTGGTGTCCATGTTGATCCGCCGTCTTTAGTTTCATATCCTGAATTCATGGTGCCGACGAAACCGTGTTGTTCATCGATAAAACCAATCCCAAACTGTCTTGCTCCGGCATCTTCCACCAAATTAATCTCTTGCCAAGTTTCGCCACCATCCGTGGTTTTGGCAACGCGCTGTTGTTTTACATTTGGATCCGGATTGTAGGATTGAATGGTGACGTAACCGACTTTTTCGCTCGGGAAAGAAACCTTCCAGGTGGTTTCAAACGGACGATTGGATTGATACACCTTTTTCCATGTTTTTCCTCCATCGCTCGTTTTTAAAACCAAGGCATTCGATTTTTCTATGTCTTCATCAGAAGCGGCGCATGCAAAACCGGTATTCTTATCAAACATTTTAATATCAAAAAGCATCTTACAATCCTTGTCCATGCTGTTAGAGGTCCAGGTTAAACCTCCATCGTGAGAGGCCATCATGTTGGCTGGAGTTCCCACCCGACCCACTGCGTAAATGTGAACCTTGTAATCCGTTTTTCCATGATTGATGAATTGTTCTCTCACGATGTCTATCGCGCAAAGACCTTTCACATAAGGACCTTTGTATGAAACTGGATTCCAGGTTTTTCCCCCGTCTGTTGTGCCATATAACGGAATGGTATCGCTTACATTGGGGAAATAATCCGTTCCTACGGTACCTGCAAAACCTCGCAGACTATCCACAAATGCAACGCATCTGAAAAAAGTCCCTTTCTTTTCCAGTTGTTTTTCCCAATTCTCACCTCCGTCCTTCGTATGATAAATCGTTCCATAACCATTGACGTACCAACCTTCGTTTTCATTGATAAAGGTGATGTCGTCTTGTTTGCCCGGATAGCGCACTGTATTGAGTTTTCGCCAGGCTTGTTCAATAGGTTTGTTTTGTGATTTTTTATTTAAAACGTCATTACTCCACTGAACAGCAGATAAACCAACTTCAGGATTGTATTCGTCAAAGAGTTGCTGAATCTGACCATTTACAAATTTGTTATAGGCTTCCTGCATCGTTCCCGATTTTGCAAAGAAATGATCGGTTGAAGGATAGGTTTTCAAGGTCGCATTTCCCGGATGAAAATGATTTACGGTATTTACGATTTGTTGATGATCTGCTTTTGAAAACGCCTGAAAATCCGATTCGCCAAATTGCACAAAGACTTTTGCTGTGGTGTTTTTCCAGTTTTCCAGGTGCGGATAATCTTGGATTTGACGCCAGTATTCGGCATTTCGCTCATAGATTTTACCGTTGCCATCATAACCCCAAGCATTTCTCAAAACGCTGTCTGCCTTCGGGTCTTTGGCTAGGTCTTCCAGTTTTTCTTTCTTCACGAAATAGCGGTAATTCAAATCATACTGTTCTAGCACAGATTGCTCCACTTCAATAGGATTCATTCCAGCCAGCGCATTTTGAACGCGGTACATTTCGATTTGGTATTCAAACCATGATTTTGCCGTTGTACCAAACACCACAACACCAGCCACTTGATGTTTTGCACTGATAGCTGGAGCAATGATGCCTCCCATGGAATGTCCGACAATAATGATTTGACTGGTATCCACATACGGAAGAGATTTCAATTTTTTTAGTCCGACTTCAAAATTTTCAATCTCATCCATTAAATCACAAGACTCACAAGGTGGAGTATTTTTACTGTCGCCCAATCCGCTTTTTTCAATGCGTAGTGTAACGTATCCTGCATCCACATATGCATCCACGATTCGTTTGTATGGATGGTCGTTTGTCAATTCATCGATGCTGCTACAAGTATAACCCGGAATGAAAAGCATGGCCGGCATTTTAGTTTCCTTGAATGGTTTGTTGATAATGACACGCAATTGTCCACCTTTGTAGTTCGCTTCATCGTAAATGACTGAGGCATTGTCATCCGTTTCATACGGACGTGCAACAGCTTTAGCTTTTAATGTAAGTTTCTTTTTTCCTCTCAGAACAGTCAAGTTTATGTCTTGATCAGGAGCATATTTCACGAACTCATTTATAAACTCATCCGTGGAAACAAACGAAGAATTTCCGATTTTCAGAATGACATCTTTTTCCTGTAATTTCAACGCCACACTCGTTCCACGTGCTACTTGCAATACTTTGCAACCTGATACACCGTTTTCAGTAGCGTATTCGATGCGAGCTCCAAATTGAACTTTACGCTGAAGTTGGGAAAATCCGGAGAAGACAAGAGTTAAGAAAAAACAGAGTGAAATTGAACGAATCATGGCTTTTTTCTTGCAAAAAAACCAGTTTTCAGGAACTTCCTCTTGTCAAAAATTGCTTATTTTATGAATTGACTTGGGGCTTGCCCAAACGCTTGTTTGAATGCTTTAGAGAAAGTAGCTAAATCCCCATAACCATGAGCAAAAGCAGTATCAAGAATAGAAACACCATTTAATAGTTCGAGTTTCGCATTTTCTAATCTTCTCCGGATTTGATATTGATAAGGGGAAATTCCAAAAACATTCTTAAAAAGACGAATGAAATGATATTTTGATATTCCGGCTCCTTGACTGATTTCCTCCAAAGACAGATTTTTCATTGCGTGCAGATCAAGTAGCTCTTTTGATTTAAGTAATATGCGAAAAACTTCTTCATTGGTATTCACTTTTTTAAAATCCATCTTATTCAAATGATTGAATATAAACCGCTGGTCAGTGATAATGGATTCTGCCAATGAATAGAACAGTTCTTCCTTTAAAAATTGGTTGTCATAATTTCGCGTTTTGACCGATTGATTGATTTCAACCAACGAATAACCAAGGGTGGTATTTTTGATGTTGTAGCGATTCACAAAAAACTGATCGGAGAGTAAAAACTCTGTGAGATCTGTGCCATTCAAATCATAATAGTTTGCTACTTCAGAAATGATTTCTGTAGAAATATCGATGCAAAGTCCCTGAACGGTTTGGGAGTGATCGATCTTAACAATCGATGAAGTAAAATCATTTCCAATGATATATTCACCTTCCTTAACCGAAAATTTTTTATCGTTGGCGTAATAGGTTTCTTCTCCTGATGCTACGTATTTGATCCCTAAACCGGTAAAAGGCGTCACGGCTTCCAGTTTGTTAAATTCTGAAAACCGAATGGCATTGTTGTTTTCGTCTAAAAATATGGTTTGGTTCATACTTAATATTTAGTTTTTGAACAACTTATCAAGTTCTACAAATACTAAACACGAATTTACGATAAAAACAAATTTTTTCAACCTATTTCATTGGATAGACAACTATTAAATGGTTTGATTTATTTTTCTTTAGTTTCAAAAAGGAACGTAATTAACTCTGTTACCTTTAACGGTTGTTCCAACGGACTAATATGACCACCTTCAACGATTACTGTTTCTATTTTTGGTGGTGAAGGAACGTAATCTTCTTTCCCATTCAGTGCGATTGCTTTCACCTTTAAATTGATTATCAGCGATGTAGCATCCTCTGCATCGATAATTACTTTTGTATCCGTTTGTTTGATGTCCCGAATTGTAAGCATGTTCATGGGACGTTGAAGTTGCCGAAGCAAATTAGGATTTTCTTTCAATGACGCTTTTCCATACAACGATTTAGCGGCTTGCTTCGTGTAAAAGTTTCGAAAAGCCAACATCGTATGTTGAAGTTTGAACATCCTTTTTTGTTTTGGAGTAGCTGCTTCAAACGGCATATTGCACAAACCAATTCCTTCAAACCTTTCAGGATGTTTACTTGCTGCTCTAAGTATTGTCATACTGCCCCACGAATGCCCTATTGCGATAACCTTTGGAATCTTCAAAGCATCCAAAATTTCGATGAGCATATCGGCACAATCATTCAACGACCAGTCGGGTTTTGTAATTTCCTTACTCAAACCGTGAAATGGCATGTCAACGGAATAAGTCGTTCGGTCTTGGATGGAATCGATTACCTCATCCCACAGGTGGTGGTCAAAATACACGCCATGAAGGAAAATGATTGGAGTTTTATCTGAATCAACGAGTTTCGGATAGACGGCAATTTTGCCAAGATTTGTGTTTATCATTTTATTTCAGTTACTCGTTTATTGATTTCATCTTAATTACTTACGGATGGAGCTTGCTTGATGAAAGCCGTTTGTTTCAATTGGTCAACCATAAATTTGGACAAATCAGGAAGGGTAATAGACAATTTTAGTCCTTTTCCATCGAGTGTAGCGTTGCACGTTCCTTTCGCTGGTTTATCAACGATATTGGGACAACGAACAATCGTCCAATCTAACTCGCTGTTCATAATAATTGGTTCCATTCTATTTTTGTCGTCTATCAATACGTTGAGCCACTTCATAAAATAGGGAAGAATAATTTTTGTGAAAAACCAAGGTTGAAAGGATATGCTATTTCCTGCGCCAACGTTACTCATAGCGATGAGCCTTTTGATTTGCTGTTTTTCCATTTCTTCAACGATTATTTTGGTCGCATCAGAAATAAATGTGGTAGGCTTTCCATTGCCTTTTCCGCCGACACCAAGACATTGAATAACTGCGTCACAATTCTTCAAGACTTCGGCTACGGTATTTTTGTCTAATACATTTCCTTCAACAACAGTGAGATTTTCAGCATCAAGGTTAATTGCAGATTTATTTCTTACCAAAATGGTAACTTGATGTTGCTTTAATAGTGCTTCTTTTAAAATGGCTTTGCCCGAAAAACCTGTTGCACCGAATAGGACTACTTTCATTATTACATTGATTTTATTTCAATGCAAAATTCAGCATTAATAATTGCTTGAAACTGACACAAATGTGTCAAAAAGAAAGGTTTTGTAAATATCTTTAACCCTAGATATTGCTAGTTGATACGTTGGGGGCAGCTAAAAAAATGCATTCCGTCGCTAATCATTTCTTCTTCATTATCTTGTTTCCTGAAGTTTAGGACTATTTCGACAAGCTGATTTTCTCTTTCAACTCAATGTATATCTCATTGACGCTCATTTCCTTTTAACGTTGAATGAATAACCGATACTTACATTAAAAATGAATGGAGTAAACCCAGGACCAACATCCAATGTTTTAATTTCTTCATTCGTGCCAGTATTCTTATTGAGGTATGTAAAACTGTTATCCTTCAAGGTTGAAGAAATTGTAGGCCAAAAGCGAATACTTGGAGCAATCATAATTCCTTTTAAAAAGGTTGTTTTGTTTTTAAACGGCTGATAATGTCCATAAATTCCGACACCCAAACTCATGGTGTTATACGAGGTAATTTGGTTTGCACTGTTCTGTGGTTCATCATCGTAATAAAACTCAAACCGATGCCATTTTGGTTCAATTCGCACGTTAATCCATTCTTTTAAGCGATATCCAACACCAAAGCCAGTTGTGTAAGGCATATGAACAGCCAAACCTTCTTCTCTCATTTCTGCCGTAACGGATTGACCTGATAAGTCCAGAGAAGCACCATGCGAATAATCAAAAATCAATCGATTGTGAATGTAGTTACCTTCAATATTAAAACCTTTTGCAAAAATTGGTTGGATTAGCCCGAAAACAACATTTACTTTTTTCTCTGTTTTCCAATCTTGCGATTGGGCATGTAATGGAGCTGTAACAACAAGAATGAGTAGACTCCCTAAAATTATTTTCTTTGTCATGTATTCATTATTTACTTTTAAAAATTATATCCAAACCTCAAAGTCCCCAATATAAATGGTGATTCGCCAACTTCCTTAGTCAGGGTATTATCCTCAAAAATTGGCCATGGATTTGATTTATACAATACACCAGCTAAACCGAACTGAGGTAGTACATAAAGTTTCTTTTTGGCAAACTCAAACTTGTAACCGATGTATCCACTTACTAACCAATCAAAACTGTGATAGGTTTTTCCTGTGCTGACATGATTTTGTAATACACCGAGTCCGGTTGTCTGAGAAAATTCCAGATGCAGTCCTCTCCAGAAATACTGTCTGTAACCGCTTGCCAGGCTGTAATCGGCAAAACGACCTTCTGTTTCGCGATCTCTTGGAAAATCGATATTGATACCTGCGTATATGTCACCGCGTAAATTTCCTTTTTGCCAAAGTTTAATGGTGAAATGTGTTCGGGATGCTTGCGCCACAAAGGGCCAAAGAATGTCTGTTTCAATTCTGAATTTGCTTTGCTTTTCCTCGCTTTGTGCGGAAACGTTCATCGTTAGCAGATAAGCCAACACGAATAAGAAAATGGATTTTTTCATTTTGTTACATTTTTTTTGATGTAACAAAGTTCGCTTGGGCTATTTAGAATCCACTGAACAAATGTTCAGAAATTACTTCAGTATCTCCTTTCTTAACCGGCTGAGGTGTTGAGGTGTGATACCAAGAAAGGAAGCGGTATATTGAAGAGGCACACTCAAGATAATTTCAGCGTTGTCTTTCAACATATTTTCATACCGTTCATGAGCCGATTGAGACTGGAGCATGAATATTCTTTTTTCCATGGTGATGAAAAGATTCTCGGCAATGACTCTTCTAAATATTTGCATTTTCGACACCTGTTCACATAATTCTTCGAGGTCTTTTTTAGAAATTACACGCAATACACTATCCTCCAATGCTGAAATATTTTCGTTTGCCGGAGTATTGGTCAAAAAGCTGGTGAAAGAGGAAATAAAATTTTCTGGTGTTACGAAATAGCAAGTAACCTCGTTTCCTGTTTCGTCAATGTAGTAGTTTCGAAGTTTACCCGATACTACAAATCCGACTTGGTCGCAAATCTTGCCATGTTGAACCCATAAGTCGCCTTTTGAAATTTCAATTGAACTAAATGCTTTTTCAATGATCACTTTTTCCTCTGTTGTCAAGCTAACGATTTGGTGGATGTTTTGTGTGAGAGTTGTCATGTCCCTTTATTTAATCTTTCATACATTCATTAGACACAAATGTTTCGAAATGAATTGCTTTTATTATAAACTTAAGCCTTCTAGTTCATTAAGTCAATTATACCAGAAAGACCAGAACCAATGATAATTGACCATGAAATCCAGTCTTTAAATTCGTTGTTTTTGTGTTTCAGAAATAGAATATGAAGAAGTAAATGAACGATCATAAAAATATTGAATCCTTTCATAAATACTTCAATATCTTGGCTGCGGGTCAACTGCCAAAAAATAAAGTAGAACAAAGGAATATGAGCGAATACAAATACTATGTGTCCTAACTTATCACTTAGTAACGAAAGACCAGGAAAAATGCGCCATTCCCTACAACGAATTGCATCCATTTCGTGCAATGTCATGAGCGAAAGTCCAAGGTAGAAGAAAATGTGTTCGAACATAATGAGGGTTATTTTTTCTAAGTTTTTATTATCATTAATTTAGTTTGATAACTCAGAAATTAGTTTTGGAAAGAAGATCCAAGGATAAATTAATAAAAACATGTTCGGAATCCACCAGACAGGATCGAATTCGCGCGCAAAAGTCCAATAAGCAATAGCTTGAAGACCTGAAACACTCGTTAGAATCAATGAGATAAAAGCGTAGATTTTCCACTTTTTTATTGATTTATTATTCAAATAAACACTGTACAAACCCGTAAACGAAATAAATAGATCTAACGGGAAAAATGACCAATTCCAGTTCACCAGGATTTCATTCTTATAATCATTGTAGAGATATATTTCTGGAATTAAATGTAAAGCAGTTATCAACCAATAAACAATGAATCCAATATCAACCAACAAAAAGAAATAACGCAATACGCTCATTTTAATTCAAATTATTGAACATTTTTTTCATTTGTAAACCATTGTTACGCCTACCTAGAATGTTTTGTTTCGGGTTGCAAATTAAAATTGATTCATAACATGCTATTTTGTTGCCATCACCTTTGCCGCGATGTTGAGCCTTAATTTACTTGATGGCATAATACCAGAAAAAAATGCGAGAACATTGTTTCTAATCCCCGGAACAACATGGAGTTTTCCCGACATCATTCCGCGATAACCAACCAAAGCAACAGCTTTTGCGGACATAACGCCCTTTGCGTATAATTTGGCATTGTTCATATCAGCGCGCTCCATAAAATTAGACTCGGTAGCGCCGGGAGAGAGAACGGTCACCGTAACACCTGTATTTTCAAATTCCTTGTGAATGGCCTCTGTTAAACTTATGACATAAGCTTTTGTGGCTCCATAAACCGCAAAATTTGGATCAGGTTGCAGTCCCGCCATAGAGGCAACATTCAATATTCTACCTTTACCACGTTTCACCATTTCTTTGCCGAAATGATAACTTAATTCCGTTAAACTCAAAATATTCAATTGAATCATTTCACAGTACTTATCCATTTTCCGCTCTATGAATTGGCCGTATTCCCCAAAACCAGCATTGTTCACTAATTCGCTCACCACCCAATCGTTGGCACTCACTGCTTGTTTAATTGTTTCTGTCCCCTCTTGTTTTGATAGGTCTGTTGCAACGACATACACTTTAGTTTTATACTGATCTTCAATTGAATTTTTGATTTTCAGAAGTTTTTCTTCGTCTCTGGCAACAATAAGTATGTCTTTTTTGTCTTGAGCAAAAAGCACCGCCAACTCGTAACCTATGCCAGACGAAGCACCCGTAATAATAACAATCTCTTTCATAGTTAACTGATAATAAATTTGATTACAAAAGTGCTTTAAATAACTTAAAGTCATCTGACACAAATGTGTCAAAACCAAATATTCATTACAATTTTATTTTATGCTTTTTTCAGAAAAGCATTATTGCAAATTGATTAATTCACAAAGCATTTCACTATATTGTTATATTGATAAAGCATTTTTATTTATTGCTTTTTATATAAAGCATTTTTATTTATTGCTTAATGAATAAATTGTTAAGTATATTTGCTTTATCTAAAAAGCATTTTTTATATTTGCTTTTTTAAAGAAGCAATAAATGGATAATTTACTAATCAAATCAAATAAAAAAGTTGCTAAGTCAATTGATAAAGTTAGGCGGTTGATTTATGACGATGTTCAGTGGAACGAGCGATTAATTCTTTTGTTGGGTTATCGAGGAGTTGGAAAAACAACACTCATGCTTCAGCGCTTAAAGGAATTTGGAGAGAAAGGGATTTATTTCAGCTTGGATGATTTGTATTTTGAAACGAATCGTCTGGCGACAGTAGTGGAGCAATTGTACTCGTCAGGGTTTCGCGCATTTTTTATTGATGAAGTTCATCGTTATGCATTTTGGTCGAAGGATTTGAAACAATTGTATGATGATTATGACGACATTCATCTTGTGGCCACTGGCTCGTCTATTCTTGAGGTTGCCAAAGGTCAAGCAGATTTATCACGAAGAGCAGTTGTTCATCAACTTCAAGGATTAACCTTTCGAGAGTATTTGCAATTTGAAAAAAAAATAAATCTTTCACCCATTGACTTGGAAACGATTCTGGAAAGGCATTACGAAATTTCTTCCGATTTATCGGAGCAATTTTCATTTCGAAGGGATTTTAATAATTACTTAAAAAACGGTTACTTTCCTTTTTACCGAGAAAACAAATCGGTTTATTTCCAAAAACTTTCGGAAACGATTAATTTGGTAATTGATATTGACATTGCTCCCTTTGAGGAATTAAATTATAGTACGGTTCGAACCATGAAAAAGCTACTCTACGTTATTAGTCAATCTGTTCCATTTGTTCCGAACATCACCAAACTTTCTGAGCGACTTGAAGCTCCAAGAAATACCATTTTGCGGTTACTCGATTTATTGCATCAAGCCAAAATAATCAAGCTTTTGTATGCCGAAAATGAGAAATTGAGTTATTTAAAAAAGCCCGAAAAGATTTTTTTGGAAAACACGAATTTTATGTATTTATTCGCTGAAGGAAAGGCTAATATCGGATCTATTAGAGAAACATTTTTCTTTAATCAATTAGCAAATAAACATCGAGTTAACGCTTCCAAATGGGGAGATTTTATGGTGGACGAAAAATATACTTTTGAAGTAGGTGGATCCAATAAAAACTACAAACAAATCAAAGGAGTTCCCAATTCTTATCTTGCTATTGACATCGAAAATGGTGTAGGAAATAAAGTTCCGTTGTGGCTTTTTGGGATGCTTAAATAAATCCATTTTTATCTTATTTTTTTTCTAATTCGAGTTAATGATTGCCGTTCAATTCCTAAAAAGCTGGCCAAATGGGATAAAGAAACGCGATTAAATAAATCAGGATTTTCTTTAATAAAATCAAGGTAACGTGTTTCGGCATTGTCAAATAGGAAACTTTCGATCCGTTTTTGTTGCATTTTCAAAACTTCCTCGGCAATGAGTCTTCCGTAACGCTCAAAAATGGGGAATTGTTCATATCCTTCCTGAATGTGATTGTAAGAAACCGTGACAATTGTTGTTGGCTCGATGCATTGAAAATAGTACTTACTCGGTGTTTGTGTGATGAATGTTGGATAATGCGTAGCATAGCGGTTTTCACGAAAAAAGTTAACCGAAATTTCGTTGCCGTTCTGGTCAATGTAAAATGCCCGTATCAACCCGGAATATACGAACCCAATCTCCTTTTGAATAGTATTGGCGTGAATGAAGAAATGTTTTGCTTTTAGTTCTCTGACTGTTAAGCCACTTTTCAAATAGGCTAATTCGGTCTCTGTTACTTTGGGGCAAAGTGATTTGACGGAATTCAGAAATGTTTCAATTGTATCATTCATATCAGAAATCATCGATTTTACGTCAAAGCTTAAATTTAGTTCTACAAATGGACAGGATTATAACCATATTGATAGTTCTATTATTTGATTTAATTCTATCTTTTCTTTCCTTCTGATTTCAGTTTTTATAGGTAGTAAATAAGTGTTATGTTTTGTATCAAACCAAATGGCGGTATTCCATTCTGAATTTCCAATTTTTGCAATTGCTTTTAAACGACCCCAACCTTCTTCTTGCCACTTTAAATTTTCTCTTATTTCATTACTCAATTCTAGGGGAAGAGATACAAAATACCATCCACCTGGAGCTGAATGTTGCCAGATCTTCGCTGAAAATTCGTATTTGATTTTGGTAATCACTGGAAAGTTATTGTTGCCTGCACTGCGTTAGCGGGTTGTTTATTAACTGATCATGTTTCATCAATGTTACTTGAAGTCCAATTTACACTAAATGCCAAAATCAGCTTTAGATAAAAGAGTTGCATGATTGTTTGTGCTAATAGGTCGGAATAATTTAAAAGTATTGATAAAATAATGCTCAAAAGCGAAAGTAATACAGCGATTATTCTTTGATTGTATTGCTTTTTTATACTCAAAACGATGATTGAACTTGCCAGCGTAAATAACGTTACTCCCAAAATCGTTTGTAACTCATTTGGAAAGATCCAAATTAGAATGGATGGTTGTAAGAGATGAAATAGAACAAACAAGTATCTTTTTCTTAAAGACTCAGCATAATAATTAGTTGTTCCTGTCGTAAAGTTCGCAACAACCCCTCCAGCAATATCAAGTGCGAGTATTGTCAGTATAACTAATTTAAAATTTGAAATGTCAGCTTTCCATTTTAGTGCAAGTGTTAGTCCGGCAAATGATAAAGAACTAATTACAATAGACAACAAGTCAAAAGTCGTGGTTTCACGTCCGAATAGTTCAAATAGAAACTTATGAACTTGAATTTTCTTGTTTTGAATTTTCATTATTTTTTTGTCCTTCTAAAATGCACGCTGTTATGCCTTCGTTGTTTATTATTGCTACATTCTGTCATAAATTGATCTTGGTATTTGCTTCAAAATTGTTGCGATAAATCGCCAGCGCTTTGTTACATAAGCCACCTTTTTTTTGTTAATAATTGCTTTGAAAATTTGCCTAACTGTTTTTTCAACAGGCATTACCCAAAACAAACCATCTCCTTTCGCCATTTCTGTGTCAACAAGACCAGGTCTAATGTCTGTTACAAAAATTGAAGTGTTGAGTTTTTTAGCTTTTTGCCTTAAACCTTCAAGATAGTTTATTTGGTAAGCTTTTGTAGAATTGTAAGCCGGGGCTTGCCTGCTACCACGAAGTCCACCAATAGAACTAATTGCTACTAAATGACCCGATTTTTGATTTTCAAAATAGTTAAATGCCCAACACGCTATACAAGTCCAACCTAATATATTCGTGTCTATTGTTCGCTTTTCTATTTCAAAGGCTAGGGTATCATTTATATCGCCAATCCCCGAACTAATAATTAATAAATCAAGACCTCCAAGTTCTGTTGTAAGTTCATCTAATTTATGTTCAACAACATTTGTGTCATTGATATCAAAAGCTTTAATATAAAAATTTGAATTCTCGTTTTTTAGTTCATTCAGCAAATCAACACGTCTTCCTGTCAAGCCAATTTTATAGTTGTTGTCAACCAAAAGTTTTGCAAGTCCTTTACCTATTCCAGAAGTTGCCCCGATTATGATAGCTTTTTTCATTCTTAATTTTATCTGTGTTTTGGTCGTATTACAGTGAGGCGTAGCGATTTTCTAACCGCCATTTAAGAAATTATACGACAAATACAAATTTACATTAAAAACTAATTTCTTTAAAATGAGCAGACTAAACAACTCACTAAACCGCTCCCTATGGATACGAAGACACCACTGCCAAAGATTGAAAAACATAGCTTGACGATTGGTGCCAACGGGCAAGGAAAGCATTTGAGAATGCATAAAAGGTATTGTTCAAAGTGTAAAATCAACTTGAGTAACTAGTGCTACCCGAGTAAAACACTAGTTACTCGCGTAATAACCCGAGATACTCGAGGAAATTGGTGGTTTTTTAGAAGATTCGTTGATGTCACATAACTTACATAACCGAGTTACTCGAGTAAAAGCATTGTTTTTAGGCACTTTTTATTTATTAAAACAACTACAGCAACCAAAACATCGTTCTCCATTAAAAAAGAATGGTTAATAGATTGTTAAATTTCTGAGAAATAAAATCAACAAGGTATTTATAGTTGCATAAATGTACAATGAATAAAAAGAGTATATAATTTTCATTATTAGTAATTCAATTAGTTCTTTCTTAGATGAACCTTTTTGGCCTAATATTTTATTACGTAAAATCCAAAAGTATCTTTCCCAGAGTCTCAATTAAAACTTTTGATTATCGAAAATTGTATTTTTTGCAAGTTTCGATAATTTACAAGCCATTAGTAAAACAGACTGCAAATCTCATATAATTTTTTTCGTAACTATTTTAATATCAAATGAACAATCTGAAATTGTTATGAGTGGATTGATTAATACTAAAAAAGTAAACTTCTGGCTCCATAATTAAATTAGAGACAACTATCCGAAATTATTGCTAACAACAGATTCGTACACACAAAATCGTGACGGAATTAAACACCAAAATGTACTTCATTGGTTGTTAGATTTGGAATAGTATAAAAAAAATCCAATTCAGAAAATTGATTAGAAAGTATTTTTGAATTAATCTAACAACAACTCCATCCCTTCAACAAATCGGTTCGAAAAAAAAAATCAGTTGAGACCACCAAAGTGGGGATTTCGGCAAAAAAGTCGTAATCCCCATTTTTGTATAATTATATGAATACTCATTAGAAAAGGTTATATGTGAATTTCCTCAATGGTTTCGGATAAATAACATAGAAATTTAATTAATGAAAGTATGCCTTTCGCAATCATTAAACATTTTTTAATTATTTGACAACTTGATTTTTCAATTTTGACCGAATGATAGCTACATTTGTTAATAAAATTTGAATTTATGAAATACGTATTTATTTTTCCGATTTTACTGGTTTTAGTATCATGCTCGATTGATTCTGATAAAAAGAATAACGGTCAACTTTCCTCAAAAATCGAAGCAGATCCTGTTTCTGAAAGTGAATTGAAAAAGGAACTTGAAGATGTTGAAAAAGAAGAAAAATTGCGCTTAAAAGAACTAGAAGCAACATTAACAACTATGTCTTTTGACCGCTTGAAGCATGACTTCGGAAAAGTTATGGAAGATTCTGAAAATAAAACAACATTTACGGTTAAAAATACGGGCAAAAAGTCCCTTGTTATCGAATCAGTTTCTGCCAGCTGCGGCTGCACTACACCAACGAAACCCGAAAAACCAATTGCACCAGGAAAATCAGATATTATTGAAGTGGTTTTCCATCCAAAAATCGGACAATTGAATGAACAAACAAAAACTGTTACCGTTACAGCTAATACGGAGCCAAGTATGAGCGTATTAACAATCACGGCTTTCGTTAATCCTAAAAAGTAAACCATGAAATTACATGTTCTCAATACGGGTTATTTCAAACTAGATGGTGGGGCTATGTTTGGCGTTGTCCCGAAGACAATGTGGCAGAAAACCAACCCAGCAGATGAAAACAACATGTGCTCATGGGCCATGCGTTCATTATTAATTGAAGACGGAAATCGATTAATTCTTATTGACACCGGAATTGGAGACAAGCAAAGCGAAAAGTTTTTTTCACATTATTACATGTTTGGAAATGACTCTCTTCATGGAAACCTTGCAAAATTGGGTTTTCACACCAGCGACATTACCGATGTTTTCTTAACCCATTTACATTTTGATCACTGCGGTGGAGCTGTTGCTTGGAATGATAATAAATCAGGTTATAGAACAGTTTTTGAGAACGCAACTTATTGGAGTACCGAAAAACACTGGGAATGGGCTACGAATCCAAATCCACGCGAAAAAGCCTCCTTTATAGCTGAAAATATTCTTCCGATTCAAGAAAGTGGACAATTAAAATTTATCGAAAGAACGGGTGATTTTACGCAAAATGCATTACCAAATATCGATGTTCTTTTTGTAGACGGGCACACAGAATCCATGATGATTCCACAAATTCATTACAAAGGAAAAACTATCGTTTTTATGGCTGATTTACTGCCAAGTGTTGGTCATATTCCCCTACCCTACGTTATGGGTTATGACACTCGACCTCTAATAACATTGGGAGAAAAAGCTAACTTCTTAAACAATGCTGCAACAAATGATTTCATTTTATTTTTAGAACACGACAGCGTAAATGAATGTTGCATATTACAGGAAACCGAAAAAGGAATCCGTCTAAAAGAAACGTTTTCATTTGATTCCATTTAATGAAAAGTCCTTCCGAGATTGTAAATACCATGATGAATTCCGATGCCTTCAGCAAATGGCTTGGAATAAATCTAATTCAAATTAACCGAGGAATTTGTGTTTTAAATTGTAAAGTAACAGAAGAAATGCTTAATGGGTTTAAAATTGCTCATGGCGGTATTACCTATTCAATTGCCGATTCCTGCTTGGCATTTGCATCTAATTCACATGGCTATCAATGCGTCAGTATTGAAACATCCATTTCTCACGTTAAAAAAGTAATGTCAGGCGACGAATTAACTGCATCCTCTAGAGAAATTTCGCGTTCACGGAAAATTGGAATCTACGAAATTTCTGTGCATAACCAAAAGGAAGAATTGGTTGCAAGTTTTAAAGGAACCGTTTTCATTTCCGAAAATCTTTGGTAAAATTTTTTTCAAATTTTTGGTTTGCTCATTTATTTATGCATGCATAACTTTTATTTTGTATTTTAGCGAAAATGAGTGAGGATAAAGCGGTCTTCGTCCTTCTCATCACAGCTTCAGAAAACATAAAAACAAGGGTATAACAAGCGGATCGTCAAGAGTATGCATAAATGCAGTTATTGTCTCTCACGCCCTTGTTTTTAGCGTTCCTTAGCCAGTCGTTCAAAATTCACTTTGTGGCTGTTCACTTGTTTTCTTCGCCTGTTCTTCGTGCGTCCTCAGTCGCAGCTACTCCATCCCCCTTGAACCCAATAAGGTTGCTACGCAGTAAATAACAAGGGGTCTGCCGCTGCTTGTGTTTATGCTCGCCTGCTAAAGCGCCTCAGCTGCGGTCCTGCCTGTCGGCCGTGGCCGGTCACAGTTTTTGAGCCCTATGCTAAAAGCAACTTCCTTCATTTCTCCTACGGTGTGTACGCTATCGCTGGATCCCCTCCTTATCATTCAGTCAGTACCTTTTACGCACCTCACACAAACACTTTGTCAGCTCGTCCCTCATGCCAAACAGTTTGTTTTTTCCAAAGCCAATCAAAAACATGCGCCAGTCCCTTGTGCAACTTGCAGAGGTCATTCCCACTCCCTCCGGTCGTTCTTCATATCCCCCTTCGGCGCTAACTCGCGGTCGTCTCGCGCATTTCGTTCATCCTCCGTTCCTACGGTTTCTCTCCATGCTCTCACACTTCATTTCGCCATTTCGCAACCCTCATGGCTCCATTTCGTCTTTCCAACGCTGGCTCTAGGCAGTTTTCCCTTTTTTAGTTTATGGGTATAAGATTGTAGATTTTTAGAAGAATCACACTTCTTTAGTTCTTGTGAAAATGACTTCCTACTGGTGCTGTGAATACATTCCCCCTTTTTCTCAAAAGGTCATGTATCACATCAATCCAGCAGTCATCAAGTCCATTCTTTCCTCAATGCCCAAAGAGGAGTTTTATCGTCATGCACGTTTCATCCATTCACAGTCTCTTTCGCTGCCAGAGGGCTCCAATCGGCAGGTCATGTTTTTCAATCTTTGGCAGTGGTGTCTTCGTCTCCATCGGGAGCGTTTTGGCGGTTAGTTTAAGATGCTCATTTTTAAAAATTAGTTTTTTGACCTACCTTTGTGTTTGTTGTCTAAATGCTTTTATGGCGGTTAGCAACGAATTAAATGCAATGTCAAAATGAGCAGAAATGAGCAAAAAGAGCAAGAAAAAAAAGACATTGAACTTTTCTTTTCCCTAAGCGATATTAACTACGATATATTTGATCTTGAATGTGAAAAACCAGATTGTGACATTAAGGAAAATCAAAAGAATATAGGGATTGAGATAACAGAATTTGTGAGATCCAAGGAGTATTGTTCAAAGGTTAGATCGGTAAATGCCACTCTTGATCGAATAAGAAGAGAAACAAAATATGAAATCAAAGAATTTACAGATATAAACCTGACCCTTAACTTCTCACAATACTCTTCACCTCCAAGAAGAATCAGCGCTAATGATCGTTTAAGCATAACCAATTTTTTGGTTAGTCATGTGAAAAAGCCAGAAATACAAACTAAACTTGGAACAGACCTGTTTCACATTGAATATAAATACTCTAAGGACGAAAGTGAATTCATTGAGTCAGTTAGAGTTTCAACCTATCCTGGTAAACAAACATTAGATGTTACTGAAAACAAATTCTTTATGACTGGGGTTATTCCTAAAGCGGATATCGATTATATTATTAGGGAAAAAGAACCCAAAATGGACTTTAGTAGGAATGATGAAACTTGGTTATTAATGGTTGTTGCTGAAACTGAATATTCGTCAGGCATTATTAGTCCAGATGTACTGGAATATCAGTTTGATCCTTGCCTTTTTGATAGAATATTTTTGCTTGAGCGATTTTCAAAAAACCTACACGAGTTAAATAAATGCATATGACAGCACCTACACCTCATTCAGGTTTTGTTATGTAACGTAAAGATCGCTTTTGAAAAAGTACTCCTAACTTACAACCATAGAAGTAATCCGCAAGATGCGTAGCTGCCAAACGTTAATCTTTGAAAAGTTTGCAATCATACATTTTTAGAAATAAAAATAAAAAATAAATGCAAATGTAGGGCATCTACATTCGTACATTCAAGGTCAAGCCCTTCGGGTTTTGATAAAATAATCTCCACCCTTTCATTTATTTAAAAGCAGATATTCTTTATCCTAAAACCTATTTTTTAGTTAGCTGTCAATCCTTCTTTAATATCGGGTAGTATTTTTTCACCAAAAACCTTGCATTACCTCATTCCGTGCCCTCTGTCAGCACTTTCTTTTTTTTTCCTTTTTTTCTTTTGGAATTATTAGTGTGCGCGAAGCGCTAACCCACCAGAGCATAATTTTTAACCCCAAATTATGTTCACTTTTCAACTCAAATCGTTTCGCCCGGAGAGCAGTATTTCCGAACCTCATTTCTTCATCCTGTGCAAAGGCCTCAATAGCGGCAAACCACTTTCAGAGCCTTGCCCGAATTGCTTTATTTGTATCTGTCAATCTGAGCAGGAAAAAGAAAGCTTGTACTGGATCCTCTTTGCCCTTTGGCAAGGTCGCCGATTTCATCAAGTCTTGTGCGGTTCGGTAATTCCCTTTATTCGAAAAAAGGAACTTTCTAACCTCATCCACCAGGGGCAGAAATATGCCATTCATTTTCCGGATAAATTCCGAAAGAATGTTCAAGCCCTTCAGCTTCTTCAACAGAAAGAAAAGGAATACGCCAAACTAACCCAATCCATCAAAGAACTAAAAGTTGTAATCGGTCATCAAATGATCAGATAATAAAAAACGCCACCCGATGAGGTGGCGTTCTGCTTTTCAATTTTCATTAAAAAAAAACTATTCTTCAATCCATATAGGTTGGCTATTCCACTTGTTCAAAAAGCCTAATTTATAGATTGGAACGGTCGGATTTGTTTCGATTAATTCTAAAATTTTAGTTTTTATCTGATGATTAGGTGAAACCTTGTTGCATAAATAAATCATTGCGGAAATAATTAAAAATGGTCGTTTCTTTTGAACTGGCAAAAGAATGTTATTCAACCAATTAGATTGTGGATTTTTAATACCATCTATTGGAATTTTCACCATATTTCGACTCCATAATCTTGAATGATGAGCGATGATATTTCTAACATAAACAATGGATTCAAGCCAACTAGACAATTCACTGTGTAGGTTCAATCCCATTTCATTTGCAATTAATGATTTTTCCCGGAGTTGGTGATTAAGGTTTTTATAAAATTTGGAAAGAGTTCCCATTGATGCTACCTCCATTATTTTCCATGACTCAGGTTCAAGCTCGGGATAGCGTTTTTTATGATCCTTTATAAAAATCTCATTACTAAATCCAAATTCCCGACTCAACCCATCCAGATGTTCTTTATGTTTCTTTTTATCCGTGAAAATAGAATCATCAGAATACCAAAGTGGACCATACGCAAGAGATAAATGATAAATCATTTTCGTTCTCAATGCAATTTCAATTCGTTCGATCGCATCAAATAAAATAATGCGTAAATGTCTGTCAAAATTATATCGTTCAATAACTTGTTCAAAGCTTGTACCTGATTCAAAAACATGATTTTCTCGATCAGACTGCATATCCCACCAATATCCTTTTAATCGATAATAACTGATATTTTGTAGAAAATGGCGTGCAAAATCTTTGTCATTGACAGTCATTCCACGCTCAATGAGAAGCTGTAATTGTTCATCCAGTTCTCGAGGAAGTTTATTTGACATTGGCATAAAAAAAAATGACCCGAGTGCAGATCTTACGGTATGCATCACGGGTACTGTTGACACAAATATAAACAAGAATTTATTCAGTACAATTCTTTTTAACAATTTTTCATTTCATAAATTACTTAATTAGCGATTAAACCCAATTGAATAAGACCAATTTCAAAAGGAATACACCAAACTCACGCAATCCATCAAAGAACTAAAAGTTGTAATCGGTCATCAAATGATCAGATAATAAAAAACGCCACCCGATGAGGTGGCGTTCTGCTTTTCAATACTCTTACTTAGAACATCGTTCCGACTTCAGAACCAGCGTAATTTTCCATTCATGCGCTTCGTCTGTGATATCCTCATCGACAGTCACATCCATTTTATTCACTTTACCGCTTAAATCGGCACCGGCTTTAAAACGTCTGACATCCTTTTTCTTGACATTCAAAATTAAGTCGGAGTTGGTACAACTCGCTTCATTTAGATTTTCCATAACACCTTTTTTTTGCCTTGGGCTCTTCGTCCAGGGCGGATTAAACTTCACTTTTTTTAATGCACTTTTCTGACTTCATTGCAATACTTATTTGCAATGTTTCATGTGTATCTGTCAAATCTTCATTGACATCAACATCCATTCGGTTAACACTCGAACTCAATTCCGATCCTGCTTTAAACCGAATGACATTACGTTTTACATTCAATAAAAAATCTGAATTGGTGCAGCCACCGTCAATTACATTTTCCATTTTTCTAAGATTAAAAAAATGCTCCCGGTTTCCCGAGAGCATTCGAACATTTTACAATAAATCAATTTTCTTTCGGTTCTTTGAAGAACCGCCAAACCCATTTCCAAAACAAGCTCACACTAAAACTCACGCTGGCTCCTATGATGGCCAGAACCACTGTTTTAATTATATTCATGGAATCAATTGTCGCTAAAACTGTCAAAGCAGTTCCCGACAATGTTCCCCAAGCTGTGGTATGATCGTGCGTGTGTTGCATGGTGTTTTGTTAATGGATATTAGTTGCTTGCTACAACCGGATCAACTTTCGGACAAGTCTTTGAGCCTAAGCGAATGCTTATTCCTAAAAACTCGTGCGTATCTGTCACGTCTTCATCCAAGCTAACATCCATGATGTTCACGCTTGAGCTTAGTTCAGCTCCTGCCTTGAATCGAATGTTTTTCTTGGTTTTTACGTTCAACAAAAAGTCGCTGTTCGTACAGCCATTTTCTAAAATTCCAGTATCCATTTTTCTGAATTTTAAAGGTTAATACTCTTGTTCATTCCCCTTCTTCAACTGTCGCTTGACTAATTGCCGTAAGCACTGAACCACCAACGATGAGGTAACCCCCAATCGTTGTAAGTAGTGCAGGAAGTGCAACCGGAGCCATCACAATGGATGTTCCAATTGCCGCTACAATCAATCCAACAGCACGCAATTTTTTGAAGAAAGGCGGTGTTTCTTGTTGGATGCGTTCTCCCATAGAAGAAAGATCATCCCATCGTTTTTGCTGTCTCATCATCTCAAAGATTACGCTACATCCACGATGGCAAGGGCGTTGTATGCTCCGTTATTCATCGAATACTGAACGCCATTTACTTCTTGGAAAAATTCCACCATCAATAAAAACACATCGGTTCCCGTTCCCGTTGGTGCCGTTCCTGCTGCTAAGAGCAAGTCCGTTTGAGTTGCATCAATCACCAGGTTTTCCGTGTTCGTCAATTCCACGCTGTACGTGTCCGTTGCAAAATCAACTTTTGCCCAAGCACCCGTAAACGCCATGTGAGTTGCTCCCGAAGGAAACGCCACATGCAAATTCGGAACAAGCCCCTGAATTGCGATTTCACCTGCAGCCGTGTTCACTGCAAAAGGACGATACAACACAGCTCCCAAAATTGCTCGGTTGTTAAAGTTGAACCCCTTCAACAAACTTTTCGCCGCAGGGTCTGTAATTGCAACCGCCACATTTCGTTCACCACGAGCACTCGTAGTGTCAAGCGCACGAATGTCAGACATCAACTTCGTCAAACGAGAAGTAACCCTACCATCCGAAGAACGCATCATCAACGTACGAAAAGCATCGCGCACCAGTTTCCCGGATTTCGCAGCACTTCCAAACTCAGCTCCATTTTCGCGTGTTCGCTCAAACGCAGGATCGTTCTTAATTCGTTCCGCATCAACACCACCTTTTTCACGCGCCAAGTGACCGTCCTTAGTTTTGTAGAAAGACAAATCTCCGATTGTGCCTTTCAACTTAATAATGCCAATTTGCTTTGCCATTTTTAAAGTGTATTTTGATTAATAATTCAAAGTTGAGACCCTCTCAACCGCTATCTTTTTTACCTCGCGAGTTCAATCAGATAAATCAAAAGTACACAGGCAATATCACAGAAATACTGCCCCACAGCCGACTGTAACACATTGTTCCACTTTCTGCCGAACAATACCAAAACCGAAGTCAGAAATGAATTATTTCACCAAGTCATAGATGTTTTTAGCGAACACAAGCTTGTCCGCACCAAACTCAATCATTTTATTGAAATTACAAATAGCATCCTTATCAATGCGCTTTTTGGCACATGAATCCTTTTGACTTTCGGGAACATCTATTCCCAAATTTGGAGTAAGAATAGCCAAATGTTTAGGCGTCAACGGACAAACAATTCTATAATTAGTGTTTTTGTGAAGGTCGTTCCTGCAGGCAATTCCACTGACGTAAGTTGCGCCTATTTCATCAAATAGCCAATGAGTGGCAGGATTATCGGAGCAAATAAAATGATCAATGTCATTGATATATAAAACCTCACAGGTGCAATTTTTAACGTACTCAGTATAACCCCCCAAACCAAGAAAAGCAAAATGATAAGAAAAAGCAAGAGCCGCATTTACCTCGGTTTCATAGCGCTTTATCCGTTCCAAATTTTCTCCCATGAATTTCGGAGTACGAAAACTTTGAGCAATCACAAAACCTTTTAAAATATCAACTACCTCTTTCGATAATTGATTCTTTCGAAGGCCTGCAAGAACTTTATACCAATTATTTTCCCAAACATTAAAAACCAACTTTTCAGTAATTTTTGGATCCACAGAAGAAAATCCTTCAAGAAGAGTGTAAAGATTATTTTGCTTTGCGATTTTAGAAACAGTTTGCTTTCTTGTTAAATTGTCTTTTAAATTATGGGTATACAAAACATACTCCTTTCCGACATTCTCTCCCCATGACTTCAATAAAGTTTTAGGAACGAAATGTTGATTTTTATGATGGGCAACTGACATAGCGAAATTAGAAAATGGTTTTACTGATGCTGATAACAACGACCATTAGCATTCGTAGTCATACGTTTACAACGATTTCCCGCTTGAGTTGTCCCCGAACAACGAACAGTCCCCGAGCTAGAACTAGAATTCGTCCCTGAATTAGAATGAGAACCACTAGTAGGTTTCACGGTATTTTCAGAGTCATGACTAGTAGAAATTTTCTTCCAGCTCCAGCAAGAAACACAAACCGAACTTTCCAATTTTACCTCTTGATTATCCGGCAGCAAATGAAAAAAATCAATACCCGTAACCTTTTCAACGCTATCAATGCTTACAGCAAACTCTTGCAATTGTCGATCAGAAGACTCATTCGGTAAAACAAACCCAATCCCTTTAATTTCAGGGGCTTCGTAATCCAAAATCACCTTGTAATAATAATTTGGAACAGAAACCTTATTTACTCCGATACTCTTCAAATTATCAGACAGCACAGGCCCTGTAACAATATAAACCGCATTATTCTCAATTGCCCAAGTTCGCATAAGTTCCTCCAAGCTTTTCCAAATCCCCCTATTGAATCCTGGTAGCTGTGGGCTCATATTACTAAAATAAAACGATTCAACCATTGCAGTTTCAGACCAACCCATATCAGCCGCAGGCGCCAAATGCCCACGATCATAACCTGAGCCCGTATAATCAGGATCAGTAGCAGAACCAGTAGCAACTTTAGGATCAACTAAAAATTTATTACTCCGTTCATACAATTTATGCGTTTCACTTTCAGTCAATTCATACGCCACCCAACTCGCTTGTTCATGTTTTTCATTGTACAACAAAGAATAACCAACATGATTAATAATAACGTCATTTCCTTGTGTAGCAGGAATTTCAAGTCTTTCAATTTTCTGACCTAAAACACCAAATGAAAAAACAAAGACAAGTACTGAAAAAGTAAAAAATCGCATCATATTTTATGAAAATAATTAGAAACCCAATCCTAAATAGGGGATAAAAGTCAAATGCAAAAATACCTAAGAAATAAACCATTTCGTTCAGGGTAAACCCCCAATTCTATAGTTTTTCAATTAAAAAAAATAGAACTCCAAAAACTTAATCAAAACCAAGATACATCAGAATGAAAAGTCAATAAATTTGTTAGAGCTGCCACCAAAATGCCCTATACCAAGAGAATAGATAAAGCATAGATAAAGTATCAGCAACCCCAAAACACATTAATATTTACGAATGCAACGAGTAGTAATATATCCCAAAGACATAATGATAATTACCGGCAGAAGCGAGAGATATTCCAGAAACCTCTTAAAACAAATAAAGACCTCATATTCCAAACTAAAACACCAACCACTAACCATAGATGAATTCAGTCACTACATGGGTTTTGATCCCCTAAAAATCGCCCAACTAATAAAGTAGAAAATAAAATAAAATACAATGCCATTTACCACCAAACCAAATAACCTATTATTTTTGTGTAAGCAATAAAACGTTATTGAATTTCAGTAATTACAGTTTAATATAATTACAACATTTAGTGAACAAAAGTTTTTTTGGTTCGTCAACTATAAGAAAATTAAGGGAAAGCTCCTATTCATTCCAGCCCTAGTGGGTCAACCAAAGTGGGGATTTCGGCAAAAAAGTCGTAATCCCCATTTTTGTATCGGTCTACAAACCCCTTCAAATAAGGAATTGACGAAAAAAGCAAATTTATTTTCGAGGTTCGATAATCGTCATTTTTTCGATTGTAGTGAATTCCTTCTGGAAAGATTAAATTTTGTATTCTTTGTTTTCTTCCGAAATTAGATTTTCTCCATATAGATGGGAGTTCTAGCGACGATTGAATGCACTTATTAACCGCTTTTTCAAGGTTCGATAACTGATTTTGACTATTATCCAATTCAGATACAATTTGATTTATACTACTCCGGAATTTCTCTCTATATTTAAAATATAGAGTCTGATCGATTTCACCAATAACAAATCGTTCTTCAACATTTTCCAATTTCTTATTAAGACTTGCTAATTCTAATTGCAAAGCCTTTTTACTTTCTTCATTGACCTCTGTTCGCTGACTTAGTAAATGGAGAAACATATTTTTTAAGATTGGAGCCAATGCTTTTTTGTATGTAAACCTTTGAAGTAATTCTTCAAATTTTTCGTGAAGAATTTTTTGACTTCTATTATTAGCACATCCTTTTAAATTGCACTTGTAATAATACAAACCTTTTTTCTTAACCAAATAGCCGGTCATACTTGTTCCGCAACAGTCGCATTTGACAAATTGCTTCAGTGGTAATTCCTCCACCTCTTGCTCAATTTTATATCCACCGGAAAACTTCTCAAGATTCTGGTGAACCTTTAAAAACGTGTTTTTAGAAATAAGAGGTGGATGTTTTCCTTCAATCATTTCACCAGGTATCATTTCAGAAACAATTAACCCACAATAGAAAGGATTTATAAAATAATGTGACAATCTTTTTGATGGAACATCCCATCCCCTAGCACTTAGCCTTTTCGCTATTTCAACTAAACTTAGGTCATCATTTGCTTTCCATTCGAAAGCCATTTTAATTAATTTTCCTTTGTCATTTATTATCAATTTATGCTGATCTGCTGTTTTTCCTTGATTGACATTTGTATAACCCGTTGGAGGCATAAATGGCCAATAACCTTGCTTTAATTTTTCAATCATTCCTGTCATCGACTTATCTCTTCGCAATTGATTGTCGAATTCACTGAATAAATGATAAATACCTTCCATAAAATTACCGGATGGGTCATCATGGTCTATGGATTGAGTGACAGAAACCACTTTAACTCCTCGTTGTTTTAATTCGTGTGAAATAAAAGCACCACTCGGACCACTTCTACTAAATCGGTCATAAGAATAAACTAGGACGAAGCCAATGGATTTTTTTCGCTTGACATAACTCAACATTTTCTGAAACTCCCTTCGCTCATCATCTTTAGCGCTTTCATAAGTCCCACCGAAAATTTCCACGACATCAAGACCCTTTTCCTCTGCATATTTTTTACAGTATTTCATTTGGGTATCGAGGCTGGCGTTGTTATCGGCCTGCTCCTTCGTGCTTACTCGAGTGTAAATCACGGCTTCTGTTTTCGCTATCTTTAGCAATTCAGTTCCTTTCGAAAATCTGTTAAGTCTCTTGTCCATTTGCATTGCAATCTATAATTATTAAACAAAGTTCTTCTATTTGTTCTAAAAGTAGTTGAGCGGTATCTTCATTCATCGCTCCACCTGTTATTTCTTGTAAGTCCTTTATTGTCGGTTTTTCAAATTTTTGTTTTTCGTTTTTCAATGTTCATCACCCAAGTGTTTCTTGTCCGTGCTTCGGTTATTAGAAACGGGTATTCAATAGCCCATTTATTTGGTGCGTTTATTCAATTTTTTCAATATTTTATTTTCAAAATGTACGATTTTCCCATTGCGTGTCGATACGCTTATTTTCTGAAAACCATTTTTAGCAATGACATCTAGAAATCGTTGTTCAATGCTGATCTCATTTTTTTCGTCTATTTCGAGTAGATCTATTTCTCCTTCTTTGTATCGAATTGTTATCGAATTAATATCCTTTTTTCTCAGGTAATCCAATATCTCTTGCTCTGTATTTGACAAAATGGAAATGTTGGCCATAAACTTTTTAGGGGCCCAATCGCAAACTAATTCCTTGTAGGCTTCCGTTAAACTTAAACTAAAATACGGCAGTGACATAAATTCGTGAAAAACTGCATGGGTTTCAGCAAGTGCATGGTGTCCACGAGGAGAATAAACAAAGTATCGTCCGTCTTTATTTACAAGACAATATAAAGGCTTTCTGTAAATAATTGCTACCAATATTACTGTTTCGAAGAAAAGAGGTTTCTTTTCACCGATTTTTTTCAAAATATCCTCTACTTCAAAATTTGAACCTAGTCTCTGATTCATTTCTTCAATTACACGTATAACATCCTCTTTTTTCCATTCATCGATTTCAACTTCTGATTTGAGCAAGTCATCTTTAAGTTTTTTGATAGTCTCAAGATTAATCCCCAAAGATCTCATTTGCTGAATGAATTTAATCCACATACTTTGAACAAGATCATATTTACGTCTATGACCCTCACCTTTTACTTCAGGAAGTATTCCTTGCTTGTCCCAATAATTGGCATCTCGAGGTGTTAAGTTTAAATGTCCAATTGTAAATTGAGGCTTGTGTAATGTTTCTATAAGGTTTGGAAATTCATCCAAAAACTCCTGATTCATCATAAATTGAAGTTCATCTTCTGATAGATTAAAATTTTTATTTTGATTTAGCTCCATATATGTAATGTATTAATTATTATAATTTATATATATTTGCAATATTAAAAATAAATATTCAAATTATGACTAGAATGAAAAAAAAATCTGAAGACCCATCTCCACTCCCCATGAGAATTTGTGCGTGTGGTTGTGAAAATGAATTTCAACCAACAAGATCGGATCAATTCCATTTAAATAGTAAACACTATGATTTTGCCTACAACAATGGTCCTAGGAAAGAAAAATATGCCGAAGAAATCGATACCACAAAAATTATCCGAAAGAACGATCGAATTCTTGAGAAGTATTTTAGATTATTTAACACGCCGTTTGTAAAGCTGAATTTGATTATAGTGAAGGCAGAAGGTTTTAAAGATGAATTATTTACAAGGATAATAGCTATTAAAAAAGGTGAAAACGAATATAAATACCACGCCTTATATAAGTACTGTTATCGAATTTTGAAAAAAGGCGATGTTGAATACATTTTAATACAAAAATTATGAAAGAAACTTTTAGGACGATATCCGCAACTGAATTATTTGCTACTGAGGTTGGGATAAGTGGAGCTCCGCTCCCGTCTAACGGACCAGGAAGAAAAAATCCACTTATTAAATACATTATTGTTGGTGGTTTAATTGTTGGGGCATTTGCTTTGGCATACCATCTTAATAAGAAGTCAATACCAAAAATAATCCCGAAAAAAGATGAATAA
>VEQH01000062.1 GCA_018883325.1 Flavobacteriales bacterium
GTAAATTATTAGAGCTGAAAAGAATACTTCAATATAAAAAAGACACTGATTGTTCTTTGAAACATCAAACAATAGAAACTCAATGATTTTACCTTCTTGAATTAGCTTAGACACAAAAATTGATAATGGAAAAAAGGTTAAGAATAAAATCAGTTTCTTAAGCCAACTTAAATCAGATAAAAAATTTAAAGTGTGTAATCTATCATTTGATTCTTCCATATATTTATTAATTTCAGAGATAAATTTACCAATATTAAATTGATTTTCTAAAAGCTTGATAACATTCAAACTTTGAAAAACTGAATGACCAAATTCAAAGAAAAATCAGTTTGACGCTTAAATCAATCTAAAATCCGTATTCAAAAAACTATCTTGCGGTCTAATTCCTTCAAATCCACATTTAAAATGCAAACGAAGCCTCACTTCTATTTATCTTTCATTTTCTTGTTTTTCAGTCGTTTACTACTTAGTCAAACAGCAGAAAAGGAAATTCTTTGGACAGCGGATTGGAGTCCGAATGGGAAACGAGTGGCAATTGGAGGAAATATTGGCGCTTTGAAAATCTATGATGCAAAGACATTTGATGTAAAAAAATCAATCCCTGTAACGAATACGATAACGCGAGTAACTTGGCATCCGTCAAAGAATTTAATAGGAGTTACAACACAACTTTCAGACGAGAAATGTTTCATTTTGAATTTGGATACAGATGAAAAAATTGTATTGAACAATGTTTCTTCAGAAGGAGCAAGGGGAATGGATTGGAGTAGAAATGGCGAATTTTTGGCTGTTGGTGATAATGATGGTTCGGTTTTTATTTACAATTTGAAAGGTGAAATAGTTCGTCATTTTGTGATACAAGGAAGAAAAGGAATTACTGGTTTAGATTGGAATCCTGTAAAAGATGAACTTGTTGTAATTTCAGATGAAATCTATTTGTTAAAAATGGATGGAACTTTATTGAATTACATCAAACATCGACCTGAAAAAGTGATGATGTTGAGTGTTGCTTGGCATCCGTCGGGCGCATTCTTTGTGACTGGCGATTATGGAGATGCTGTTGATAAATCGTTACTACAATTTTGGGATGCATCCGGAAATTTAATGGAGACAAAGGATGGAAGTATTGGAGAATATCGCAATTTATCTTGGAACAAAAAAGGCACAAAACTCGCTTCTGCAAGTGAATCTTTGCGAATTTGGAACCCAAAAGGCTCCTTATTAGCTGAAGGAAAATCAACTGAATACTTGTGGGGAGTAACCTGGAATAAAAAAGGAACTCGGATTCTAACCACTAATCTTAAACAAGGTATTGTGTTGTGGAATGAAAAGGCGGATGTGGTGAAGTTTGTGATGGAATAAATCTTAATAAAACGTGTAATTTATCTTATGAATACTGGAATAATCAAACGAAGTAATGAATTCATTCGTTGTAATTTATTATTAACTTAGCATTATGAACCTAAAAAACACTATTAAGGTTAGACCTGAAGAATTTGTTTCTTTGTGTAAAAGTCATGATGTCAAAACGTTGTATGCCTTTGGCTCATCTGTCGGTGAAGATTTTAATGAAGACTCAAGCGACATAGATTTACTCGTAGAACTAAGTTCAGAAGATCCTTTAGAGCGTGGTCAAAATCTAATGGATTTGTGGGATAAATTTGAAATTTTTTTTCAAAGAAAAGTTGACTTACTGACTGCTGCTTCTATTCGAAATCCAATTTTGAAAAAAAGTATAGACGCAAGTAAAATATTAGTTTATGACAGAGAAGGGCTTAAAGTATCTTTCTGATATTTTGATGGCAATTGCTTTAATTGAAGAATTTACAATTGAAAATTCTGATTTTTATGCATATAATAATGATCGAAAAACACAAAGTGCAGTTGAAAGACAATTAGCAATTATTGGTGAAGCATTGAATAAATTTAGAAAAACTGAACCAGAAGTTGAAATTGAGGGAGATAAACAAATTGTTGCTTTTAGAAATCGATTAGTTCACGCTTATGATAGTATTGATAATTCAATTGTTTGGGTCATTATTACTAGACATTTAAGTCCGTTAAAAATTGAAATTGAAAAATTGCTACAATAATAGACAACGGTCTTTCACCTTCAAATTAAACCTTTTTCCTCCAAAGGTGTACCTTAGTTTTATGAAATCATTTTTCTTCCTACTAATCGCTTTCTTCTCCTCGTTTGCGTTTTCGCAACTACAAATCGTTCGTGACCCAATCGCTTGTGCGTATGGATTGAAAGACGCCAACAAAAATTGGGTAGTTCCTGCACAATACCAAGAAATTCAAGTGCAGCAAAGTGGATTTTTCACGTTCAAAGAAGGTGAGAAATGGGGGATTTTAACCCGAACAGGGAAAAGTTTCGTTGGCTCGAAATACGATCAAATCTATATGCTTTCACCCGACCGCTTTGTTTTAGTGAACAAAAAAGTGGAAAGCAGCTACACCCAAAACTTAATGGGAATAATGGACACGTCCAAAACATGGATTCTTCCACAAGAATTTAGTTCCATTCAACAATTGGCTAAAGAAAGATTTTTAGTGGTCAAAACAAGTTATTCTAAAGCAGGCGCTCCAAAACACCAATCGACAATTTTGGAAGGAAACGGAACCCCAGTTTTACCTTATTTTGATGGAATGATGATTTATAAATACAATGAACAATCTGTTTTTGTGGTGGGTGATAATTTGGTAGAATCAAGCACCGTTAAAGGAAATGTACGTTTCTATTCTTTAGAAGGCAAAGCGCTTTCAGACAGTACTTTTGATAAAGCAACACCCTGTGGGGACAATTTTACAGTTCTCAAAAACAACAAATACGGGCTTTTCAACGCAGAAGGAAAACCAATTGTTTGGCCAAAATACGTTTTCGAACAAACCTTGTATAATTACAGCAATACCCTATCATGTTTACACTCGCATCATCAATTTGTTTTTACAGAAAACGGCAAAAAAGGAATCTTAAACGGTAGTTGGAAAGAAGTTGTAGCGCCAATTTATGAAAAACTTTTGCCTATCAATACGCAAGTACAGACTGTTTCAACTGCGCGTTATTTTGGGTATCTCTCTGAAACAAACTCGTATGATTTAATTGACATGAATGGAAAAAAACTCGCTGAGGCGGATACATTTATGACAAAAATCATTCGTGTTCCTAAGACCAATTATTATGAATCAGATGCATACAAGGTTTATTTTTTCTTCGGAAAACGACAAGCTAAAGGATTCAAATGGGGGATTATGGATGAAAAAGGGATTGTTTTAATTCCAGCAACCAATTCAACAATAATTATTACCAGTGAGTTTGAAGGATTATTGGTTGAATCAGGCAATCAAGGTGTTCCACAAATGAAACGTATCTTGTTAACGAACACTAATGACTATCAAGGTCAAGAGGTTAGGTTCATAACAAAATTGGATAGTATTTATCTTTTTCAATTTGAGCAACAGTATTATCCTTTGATTTACGACCAAAAACAAGAAATGTGGCAACAAGAAATGTATGGTTATAATCTCCCTAAAAACTTTGGTAATCTTTTGTTAATCAACGGAAATAGCGGTGGATTTATTTATGATAAAAGCACCAATCTTGCCACCAAAGTAAAAAGTATTTCTTTATATAATGGAGGACTTCCAACCGTTCAAATGACTGAGGGTCTGAACCTAATTCATCCGAAAAAGGGTTTTCTTTTTAAAGATTATTACACGAATATTAATCAGCAATTTGCAAGTAAAAATAGGATTTGGGCACAGACTTCGAATGGAAAATGGCGCATTTTCGACACGCTAGGAGTTCAGCGAGTTGCATCCGAATTTGATGTTATTTCCTATGATTGGGAATCTATAATTGTGCAACAAAACAACCAAAAAGGCCTTCTTGACGAAAACTGCAATTGGCTGATTCAACCCCTTTTTTCTGACTTGTTTCTCTTTACAAAAAAATTGTACGTAGGTATTACATCAACAAAAAAGGTAGCTGTGATTAACCTGACTAATCCAACAGTTATTGATACTTCCTATACAAGCTTTATTCCTTTGTACTATTCAGGAGACGGAAACGCGGTGTATTATAGTTTAGAGAAAAATGGAAAAACGACTTGCTTTGATAAGGATGGAAAAAATGTATCGCAATCGAAAAAAGAATTGTTGATGAGCTATTGGACAGCCGAAAACAGTTATAATTTCTTCTACATTCAATGTGCTGAATATGCTCAAAAAGCGATTTTACAAAACCACCAAGAATTGGTTTACGATTATTTTTATCCAACATATTGGAGTCAAATTCAAGGAAATAAAAGCGCAGTAATCAATGGTGAAAGAGGCAAAAATTACCATTCAAACAAGCAATTTAAAGCGGAATATGTATCCTCAAGAACGCTAAGTTTGTCTATTACTGAGCCTCCGACAATTCAACTCGATTTTGAGAAAAGTCGTGGCGGTTCAAATGGATATATTGAAGTTTCAAACTGGGTTATCCAAGCAGACGGAAAAAGTAAAAAAGTGGAGTTTACAGACTTGTTCAACACCAATAGTCCCATTTATCAAAAAACAATGATTGAAGCGATTCAAGACAATCCAGACATTAAAATAGACTGTAATCAACCAGATTATCTGTTCAGTGGAGCACGACAGTTTTCCTTTCAGAAAGAAGGAATTAAATTGTATTTCTTTGAAGGACAATCACAAGCTTTTGAATTAATCTTAAGTAAAGCACAACTAGCAAAAATCCCAAGTGCGAAATGGGTCATAGACTATTTGAGATAAACAAGGAGTTTATTTTACACTTATTTTTGGTAAAAAAAAAATGAAGACAACCTTCCCATCTCAATTTAACCAACTTAAAACATTATTAGACAGCTTCAGTGAACGAGAATTAAGTTGCGATCAACTCAATTTCATAATTCATGACGAGGAAGAGCATGTGCCTGTAAATCACTTTTTCCCCGACCTTGAAAAAGTGAAAAATGAATTTGTTTGTTGGGGAGAAAAAGTGGCTGACAATCTAATTTTGAGCTGGTTAGTTAATGGTAAATCCTTAGATGAAGCACCCATTGCGATGATAGATTCCGAGCAAAGTCCAGTCGCTGTGGTCGCTAAATCACCTAAGGATTTCCTTCAAATTCTTCCTTATGGTACTTCAATGATTGGCTCGATTGCAGATAATTGTCTGAAAAGTTGGGCAGAACATGAATACTCTGATACTTATTTTGAAGAATATTTGAATAACGAGATTAAAAAAGCAGGGAATGAAGCTGATTTTGCTTTGAATGAACACCTCGAAATTGCAAAAATGTACGGCGATACTTTTACCCTTGAACGTCCAAAAGAGGAAATTCGAGCTGAGTTGGAACAAAAAGGGAAAGCTTACCTTGAACTTATCAATTGGTATAAAACCAATGGAATCGAAATTGCAAAAAATCCATATAAACTCATCAAAGAAGCGGTTGAACTTCATCCTAATTTCTTTGATCGAGCAATTGAACTAGGTTTACCTTTTCAAAAATGGGATTGATGGCTAAATCATTAACGGTTCTAATTACCCAAATAAGTAAAATTCAACTAGCTAAAAATCAAACAGAACAAGGGATTGATACTTTGTTTGAAAAGTTGGAAACACAAAACAGTGGTGGGATTTACACTACCGAAGGTATGCCCATTTACCAATTTTTGATGCACTTTTTAGAAGAAAATAACTTAGCCGAACAAGCCGAAATTTTACTCAAAAACGATACAGATTTACAAAAACTGAAAGCAGTAACACAAGAAAAAATGCAGGAATTATTGCCATTTATCGCTAAAAGTAGCAAACGCAAAGCCAATTTGGTGGTGGATGGTGAATATTATGATTTGAATTGCAGAAACACAAAGGATAGACAATATAATAGTTTGTTAATCCTTTCTAATATGATTGATCAAGTAAATGAACAACAACTTGGATTGCTGATTTCGAATAAGTAAAATAGAAATAACAAAAAGTAATATGGGACAACTAGGAATTGCTGGAAGTATACAAATGAATCGAATAAAGGAAGATTTTGCAAACAAGCTTCAACGATTTTTTAATGCTTCATCCCTTAATCCTTGTCCGGAGGTTTTTGTTCCTGACGATTACAATGAGGTAGAAATAGAATGTGACAACTTTGGTATTAGAATTTACCGAGATAATGGGAATGAATTTTTGTTTTCAGGTATATCCAATTTAGCTTTAGAAGAAACAAAAACTATTCTACAAACATTTCTCCGTTTCTTAAGCAAAGAAAAACTTTCCTTCTTATGTGAAATAAGCGATAAAACAAAGCACTACGAAATTCATAATCAATAAATGAAACAAAAATGGAATTAAATCCTCCCTACAAAGAATTCAAATTTGGACTGCAAAAATCATATAACTTTTATGAAGATCTTCAAAGTGCAAGCCAACATTCAATTCACGAGTCAATGAACAGCATCTTGCAAGCAACTTTTGGAGAAACTGAGTTTTTAGTTATTGGATATTGTGATGGCTTTATCGGTTTTTTTGTCGAAAAAAGCAATCTAAAAAGTGCAGTTTTTTGCCTTGCCGTTGAAAACAGTTGTAAAGAACTCACCCAAGTTGCCGATTCTATTGAAGGGTTGTATAAAATCTGTTCGGACATAAAACTTTTTTGGGAAGAACATCCTGGAAAACGTTTTTTGCCTAAAACGCCCGAAACAGTGGCTCGAATGAAAAAAATTATGGAAGATTTTAAAGAATATTCTCCCAACTCTTATGCACGCTTTTGGCAGGAACATGCCTTTGGTGAATTATTAATTGGATTAGAATTATAAAAACAAAAAAACATGAGCAAAATCTGGAACCAATACGTGGAAGATTTCGGTGCTATCGACGGTCACGAATACGAGCTTGAAAAACGAAATGATAATCCAGCTTTGTATGATTGTGCACGAGCAATCGGAGAATACGACGAACCCGATTTTTTAAAAGAATGTATTCAACAAGGTACGATTGATGTCAATGATTTAGAACCTAGAACGCACCAACATTTGTTGTTTTTGGCAATTAGTAAAAACAGAGTGGAAAGCTGCAAAATTCTAGTAGATAACGGTGCAGATTTATCGTTCAAAGAAATGGATAAATCCTATTTGTGGTGGGCCATTTTCTCTAATGCAAGCCTCGAAATTGTGGAAGTTTTGCTTCGAAAAAGTACCAACCCAGAAGCGCCAATCGTAGCCCTTTCAACAGAAGAATTAGCGGAATTGATAGACAGAGCGGAACGCAAATCAAGCAAAGAAGTCGTGGATTTATTGAAAAGTTTGAAATAAGATGGAAATCAACAACTATCTAGAAACGAATTTGAACTTCGCAACTAATTTGGAAGTCAATAATAATTGGAGCCGATTCGATTACAACAACCAACCCTTTCAGTGTGGCAAAAACGCAGAAGGGTTCTGGCTTATGGCTTCGTGCAAGGAAAAAGATACACCTGCTTGTTTTGAATGCGATTCAGAATTATACGATGATGGAAATGAAGAACGCTTGGAGGAAATGTGGCATGAACAATCCAAAATAAATCAGCATTTAGAGGAGCTTTTTCCTAATCTGCGACTCATTGAACAGGATAATTTTTTTAAACTATGCATTACATATCCTGAGGAAGCATTTCCAATTGCCAATTTTGAATACGATTGCCAAATTATCATCGGAGCTTCAAAAAACGAGATTATACGCAGGTTTAGAAGTGATTTTGAAAGTCAATACTAAGTAAAACTAATCACGAACTGATGGAACTTTTCAACTGGTTTAAAAACTTTTTAGCAGAACACAACAACCAAATTGCTGATTTTAGTTCAGTAATTGAGAATAAAGAGACCTTGCATAATTTTAGCGAGGCGCAGCAACAACTACTCACCCCATTGCTTGAGGACGGCAGCAATTCCTTTTTCGCCATTTGGAGTATTTATCCGGAAAGGGAATTGGAACAACAACCCATTGTTTGGATAGAATGTGAAAGCAACCCAACAGCAGTGTGTGCCAACAATTTCAGAGAGTTCCTTTTAATATTGGAATATGGAGGCAATCTGCATCGCTATTTTTCTAAACTTGATTTCTACCTTCTTGAAGGTCGGGTAAAAGAAAGCTATTTGGTTGGTAGAAAAGAATGTGCAGATGATGCACTTAAAATCGAAGAAGAATATCCGGAAATGAAAGTATTCAAAGCCAATGTTGCTATTCATTGTAAAGATTTATTTGGGAAAACTCCAGTTCAAATTTTTTTAAATGCCTTTGATACGAATCCCAATTTTGACGAATGGTTGTACCAATAGATTTGACGAATATAGAAAATGAGAAAAATCAGCGACATACTTTTCGACTTTATGAAAATGTCAGAAAGTCTTCAAAAAAGGAATGATATTGTCATTCTAAACAACCACTTGTTTCCGCCCGCAAGCGCAGGTGATTTTAACACAGCTTCGGATGTGATTGGAAAACAACTGGATAAAGATATCGTTGACTTTTACAAGGAAACCAATGGTTTTCAACTGCGCTGGATATCAAAAAGTAATCCGCGATTTAATCCGAGTATTCATGTAGAAAATGAGCTTCCTTTTACTTATTTAGAGGTCATCACAGAAGAATTTTATTTTGATGGATGTGTCAATATTTTGCCAATCAACGAAGTGTTTTTTGACATTGACTGGAATACAGTTTTTATTTTCGAGGAAGATGCGGGTAAAACGTTTAACTTCCAACACGAGAATTTCAACTTGCTGCATTTGAAGCAAAAATTGCGTCCATTTGATTTATTTTCAAGAAATGAATGTATGAGCTTTTTTAACGGTTCAAGTAACGATTTTTTGCCTTGTGTTTTGCAACAAAGTTATTACCTGGATTTCAATACATCAAGGATCACTGATTTTAATTCTTACTTGGAATTTGTTTTGGCAAATCGAGCAGCTTCAAAGTTCAGGAGAAGTTTTTACAATAAAATCAATGGTCATTTAGACGAACTCTTGATAACTCATGAAGATTTTTGGAATGATGAGAACATTTTTATATTTTGAAATCAACCCTGTTTAGGAAAGAACGCATTTAGTGATTCACTCCTACTTTAGCGGACATTGCAAGTAGAAAAAACAATTGAGATAAATGAAAATAGAACACCACGTTTGGTTTCCCGAAATCGTCCAAAAATCAGAAAAAGAAATCTCTATGTATGTAATGGGGTTTGACGTTTATAAACCCGAAGATTTCAACCTGCTTTTCGCTATGGAGGCGCTTTGTGCTGCAAAAGGTATTTCAGAAGAAGCTTTGGAGAAGTATCAACAATTCAAACAACAAGGATTTGCAGAAAGGCGAGTGTCTTTACCCAACTATACTTACTCAGGTCCTTTGGCAGATGAATACACACGCAACCAATCCGTTATGGACGAATTTCGTTCCAATCCCGATTATCAAAATTTTAGTCGTCAATTGTTTGAAGCCTGTCATTTTGATGGTGAAATGCCGATGACCGATGAGAATTTAGCGCTTTTGCAAGATCGTGTTTTTGAAATCGAAAGAAAGAACATGAAAATCATGCAACAAATTCAGCGCGAAATTGGACTTGAAATCTTAACAACTTCATGGCCGCGTTTACCCAACAATTACTGGGATTACTCCTTACCTACTCAACTCACTTTTGAAGTTTTTAAATACGAAGAAAGTTTTGTGCAAGAATTGCAAGAAAAGGCGAATGCTTACATCGCTAGTTTCAGCGTCGAACCTATTGTGCGTTTCGAAGATGAGCAAGAATGGAAAGTGACTATTAAACTGAAATAACTCAGCAAATGGAAAATTTATCAGATTTTGAAATTGAAGAAAAATACTTCGACCCGCTTTATTCAAAAGCTTATAGCAATTATCAGGATTTAAAAGCTGAAATCACTGCTCAGCACTTTCAAGTATTTACTGTACTGCAATTCGCTACTCAAATTGGGAACGGTGGTTTATTCCAATATTTTTGGAATATTGAGGCCAAATACATGGATGATTTACTCATTGGTTTAGAATTAATTGGCGACGAAAAAAGAAAAACGATTGTAATTGATGCTTGGAAATTTGTACAACCCAAACTCTCCTTTTTATTAGAATCAAAACAAAATTCTGGGTTAGAAGCATACGACAGTGTTGCCGAAGAATTCAACTATTTATCAGAAATAGAAACCGAACTAATACATCGTTCTTATGAATTGAATGACAAGGTGATTGCTTTTGTCCGTCAATACCCACAATTTTTCAAAGAATTAAATTAAGCGTTATGTCCGCTCTTAACTCTTTCAACATACTTTCTTACCAAAATGCTGTTTTGGAAGTAGAAGTCAAAATGATTCATCCCGACGAATCACACATCAATGACAGCACCAATTTTACCTTGCAAATTATACTGGAGTTGTATGAAAAAATCAGAAACGAACACATCTACAACAGCAATTGGCAACAGTTTCCATTTTCCAAAGAGGAAGGACTTAATCTTATCAACACACTACCTATCGAGGAATTGAATGCATTACTGAAAGTCATGCGATGGGAAGAAGAGGAGATTGATGAACCTACTTACAACACTATTTTAAAAACCTGCAATTTCATATACAATGGAAGAACTTTCACCAATTTCGGGATTCAAGATGGTATTTATAAAGTGTATTACGAAACCGACTACGACGCTTTTTGTGAATTAGCGGATAATTACATTGAACAAGTAGAAGTCATGTCCGTGAGTCATTTTCCGCATTGGAATGACCGTTTAGAAACCTATTTGGAATATGGTAAGTTGAGCAATGGCTTCGATAATGAAGTGTATGATCGTTTTGAAAATGAGCCTGCCCCTGCTTATATTTTACGCATTTCGGTGAATCCTGAGAAAGCAAGTTTGTTCAGTTATTTGCAACCCAACTGTTATTGGGAATCGGCAGCTTTTAATTATGCACATTACGCCAAGGAATACAAAAGCACCAAAAACGCTATTTATCACACATTGTATTATGATTGTCCGAACGAAGAAACAGACGAACAAACCTTATGGAACTGGTGGAATCAACTTCCTGAAAATTGGCAACATTGTCTATTAGATAATTTGAGTGTTCAAAAATTTCAATTGTTTCCATCCATAAAATCGCAATACCACGCCATGATTTTCAAATTCGTTTTGGAAGATCAATTTGGAAAAGAGCGATTGGATGAATATCATGCGATGCCAGTGACTTTGGAGCAATTACAGCTCATCAGCAAACTGAAAATTTTATATCTATCGGGATATTATTTAGAATCTTTAGAACCGGTTAAACCGATGAAGCATGTAAAAATCCTGCTTTCGGAAAGCGGCAATGAATTCACGGATTTATCTCCTTTAGCCCACCTTACAGAATTGGAAGAATTACAAATTTCATTGATTTCAGACACAAAGCCATCGACAGAAGTGATGAAAAATTTAACTAAACTGCGCATTTTATACTTCGACCCGGCAACTATTGAGGAAGTGACTAGTTTGAAAAAACTACCCCAACTGCGCGAGTTAGATTTCATGGCTTTCTTTGAAGTGGATGCGTCTATTTTTATGGATTTCCCTGCACTAAAAAAATTAAGTGTATCGGAGTGTGGTGGGATAGCTGACCCAATAAAGCAGGAGAACATTAAAAATCTACGCAATAAGGGAATTGAAGTGATTTGGCAAGTAGAAGGAGATGATTATGAGATTATAAATTATTGAAAATGAATTACCGCAATTATATAGATCATCTGAAAGAAAAACATCTTGTTAAACTTGATGAACATCCCCTACGCAAAAACAAAAACGCTCGAATCTACAAGGATATTGACGACTTGGTAGAAAAATTACCTAACCTAAAATTCGTTCAGGAGTATTTAGATTTTTTGAGCCATGTGGAATATTTACTAATTGATACTAAGGATCAACAATTTGAGTTCTACGGCATTTATTCTTTTATTGAAAAAAATGGACATAAAATCAGCTTACTTGACGACGAAGGATTTTTTGTTTTTGGAAATGGGCTATTGTTTAACGGTCAATCCACTTTAGGTCAAAAACATGCTTTTAAAATGGGTGAACTGAAAAGTAAACAAAGCATTTACAAAAGTACTTTTGAGCTTCATCGACCTGAAAAAATAAAATGGGAAGAAGCTTTTATAAATTTCAGCAGTTTTCTTGATTCAATAATAAAACAGTAAAAATGAATACTCCGACTAACTTTAAAGAGCAGTTTATCAACTTGAAAGACAAACTAGAAACTGCTAACTATACAATCACAGAATTTAATGTAGAAAATGCTGTTGAAGAATCAACAATTGAACTTATAGAACATGTAATTCAATATGCACTCCCTATTGAAATCAAACAGTTTTACAGAGCGCATAATGGATTGACATTGAGCTGGACGAATCCGGATGTTCCTTCCTTGAGTGGATGGATAGATATATGGCCTTTAGAACGTATGTTTGGTGGGTATTATGGTGACAATAAAAATCCATATAACGAAGATGGAATGTACGAATTACTTTGGTTTGACGGCCATTCAGAAGAAGAATTGGCATTTAGAAAGCAGCTAAAAATGCTTGAGCCGCATTTAGGTATGAGTTCAGCCACAGCTATTCAAGTTAAGTCTGAAAACGATTATAAATTGTTCTACTCAGATGTTGATTTACTTATTGAATTACCACTTGGGTTCAGCGAATATGTTCAGTTTCTAATCTTAACTGCAGGACTAAATGGTTTGCGTTACGATTTACAAAATGATGAATTTTATGCCAGTCCAGAATCGGTAAATTTTGAGTTGAACTTGCTTCCTAAAAGTTTGTATTGTATTGACTCTTTATCTTTTTTAAAGTCTAAAAAAATAAATTTCATTTTCTAGTAGTTAATTGAAAAAACAATAAACATGTCAGATCTATTGAAAATTACAATTAAACAGGTAAACGGCAATAAGTGCCAAGCAGAATTGTGCAGCATTCATCCCGACCAAAACACCATTCAAGTAATTGAAAACATTGCTTTTCAAATCATTTTGGAAGCCTATCGAGATTTTGGTCCCTTTGAAAGTCATCCATTTAAAACAAAAATGGATAAGTGCTTGTCGTTGATGCAACGCGAAGAAGTAATCATTAGCGAAGAAGACTACGCAGACTATGTTTCTGAAAGAAAGGCAATTCCAACTGGATATTCTAGTTTAGGCGATAACGGAGGAACCAATTTTGACCAAAAATACCTCATGAAAAATGAGAATAATCAAGAGTTTGTGCGCGCTGCAAACAATGAAATTTCGTGGATAGAATTAATTGAAGAGGATAATAATGGTTCTTTTCCAAAAGCCATCATTGAGTTTGAAGTATTTGATACTGAATTACTAAGTCATTTATCAGAAGGTATGAGTTGGGAATCTGCAATGTATGATCGGTCAGCATTTATGTAGTAATATTAAAGTGTAACGGATGAATTTAACGGAGAATCATAAGGAATTAATACGCACAATCCGAGATGAAATTTTACACCGAGTAAAAAGTAAATCTGAATCCGAAAATTTTTATTCGCTGGCCAATTTCATGAACAAATCCGAATTCTAAAGTAAAGATCTTAAAACTCTGACAAATGAAAAAGTTACCCCAAGCTCCCTTTGAACGTTTACTGCTCAACAACGAAATTCAATTAAAGTTAAATGAGGTCTTCAACCCTTCAGAATTAACTATAAATAGTGACTTATACGATTTATGGAGTGAAGTCAATAATCAGTCAGCATATCAGCTGATTGGATTTCTAAAAAAGGGAAATATCTATTACCCATTCCTAGTTGACACTTCGAAAAAGCAACTTCCAATTTACACCTTGGATATGGATTGGTCGGAACAAATGCTTTGTTTAGTAGCTACGGAATGTAAACAATTCTATGCTTTTCTTCGCTTGATAAACGAACATCATAAAAAAGGAACCTTTACTAAAAACCAATCTCAATTACTCCAATCTATTCCTAAATCAATCGATTATCCCGAATTTTGGGAGAAGTTGTTTTAAACGATTCAAAATCTTCCTTAATTCTGCTAATGCCTTAATGGTTCATTTTTCAGTTTTAAATTTTATTTTAACCATTAAGAAGTTAAGGGTCATTAAGGGAATTACACTTAATTTTTTCTATGGTTCAATTAGTTGTTTACTCATCTGGAAGTTCGCTAAAATATTCATTTACAAACGGTTTAAGCGATTTAGTAATGTTATCAGTAAAGAAATTTATTAATAGCCCTTGTGGTTTTTTGAGCAACTTCATATACGTTAATATTTGAGCCTCGTGAACAGGTAGCAAATTTTCGATTGCTTTTAACTCAATCACGATACAATCATTCACCAATAAATCAAGTCTTAAATCAATATCCATTACCAGATTGTCATAAATAACGGGTATAACCATCTGTTGATAGACACTGAAACCATTTTTTTCTAATTCATATTTTAAGCATTTTTCATAAACACTTTCTAACAAGCCAGGTCCAAGTTCTCGATGAACTTTTATTGCTAATCCCGTTATTTGGTAGCTTAATTGGGTAATTGACTTCTTCGTATGCATTTTTTTTAAATTAGGGTAATAACTAAAGATACGAAATTTCGAATTTTTATTCCCAGAAAAGATAAGATTATTACTCTTTTCTTCTTGATTTTCTATATGCCGTATTGGTTCAAATGTTTTTAACCATTTAGAAGTTAAGGGTCATTAAGCGTCATCTTCCTTAATTTTCTTAATGCCTTAATGGTTCATTTTCTAGTTGTAAATTTATTTTAACCATTAAGAAGTTAAGGTTCATTAAGCATCATCTCCCTTAATTCTGCTAATGCCTTAATGGTTCATTTTTCAGTTTTAAATTTTATTTTAACCATTAAGAAGTTAAGGGTCATTAAGCATCATCCCTTCTTAATTTCCTCAATTCCTTAATGGTTAGTTTATTGGTTGTAATTGAATTTCTTTTACCTTTAATGTTCATTTTAACCTACTTATGAAACTTCTCTTTACCCTTGTCTTGTTGTTTTGCATAACAACTCAAAGCTTTGCTCAATCCATTTCTCTCGTCGATAGCACGGTTCGATACAAAATCGACAGTACTTATAAAGCGCTCATCAAGGAGCAAAATGTGAAAGGTCTCAGCTTGGCAATTGTGGACAACGGTAAAATTGTCTATGCACAAGGTTATGGTTTTGAGGATGTTGAAAAAAACGTTCCGGCAACCTCTAAATCCATTTATCGGATTGGTTCCATCACAAAATCATTTACAGCCGTTTCTATTCTTCAACAGCAAGAAAAAGGACTTCTTTCCGTCAACGATGAACTGAAAACTCACCTTCCAGAATTTAACATCGGTTTTCAGAAAAATAAAGTTTACCTCATCTACATTCGTCAGCTTCTTGCGCACACTTCAGGACTTCCGAGTGATATTATGAACGGTTTCTTTACTGAACACCCGCCAACAATCGAATGGACTATTCAACAAGCAAACCGCATTAAAACCAGTTATCCCAACAGTTTCTCTCATTCCTATTCCAATTTAGGGTATGCACTTCTAGGCGAAGTTGTAGCCCGAAAAGGAAAAACGGACTATGAAAGTTATGTTTCCACACATATTTTTTCGCCGTTAGCCATGAACTCAACTTTCATTTACCCGAAAAATGGAAAATCAACGCCTGTTTCTTATTTCGAAAAGAAAGCAATTTCGGAACCACTCATTCGCGATGCCGCAGCGGGTTTAATCCACAGTAACGTGGAGGACATGTCAAACTACTTACTGTTTTATCTGAATAAAGGAACCTTGAACGGAAACACCATTCTATCAGCGGAAAGTATTGCTGAAATGGAGAAAAATCAAACAACCGACTTGGTTCTAGCCGACGACAGCAATTTTGGATTCGGTTTATACAGCAGTAAATACTACGCCAAAACAGGAAAAGATAGTACACTCGTTTCCGTCATCGGACATGGAGGCGACACGTATTCATTTCATGCTGACATGAAGTACATCCCAGAATTAGGAATTGGAGTCGTTATACTCACGAATTCTAGCGGAGGAAATCGAATTAATTCCGGTCAGAAGTTACTCAAGACCTATTTGGATGCAAAAAGCAAAACAAGTTTAATTCAAGCTACTCCAACCGAACTTCCAACAATGAACACGCAACCCGAAAAAGGGACTTATGTCATCACCAATTTTGTGATTAACATCGACAATACGGAAAAAATAAAATTCAAACAAGGACCTGCAAAAATTGTGGCAAGCAAGGAGGAAAAAGGGTATTATTCATTGAAAGCATTATTGTTTGGTTTCATTCCTATTAAAGTGAAAGATCAAGCCTTGTATTTTGAAAAACTCAATGGAAAAACCTACATCAAAGGACTCGATTTAAAGAAGAAAACATCCGAATATATCGGTTTGGCAATTGAACAAGTACCGCTAACAAGTTCTTGGAAAAAGGCAATTGGAGAATATAAAGTAGCCAACCCAATTCCTTGTAACGAATGCAAAAAAATGGGGATTGAATTCACTAATTTAAGCCTTGTAATTGAGGAAGAAAATGGCTTTTTAAAATTTGCTTTAAAAGGAAAAGATGTAGGTATAAATGAAACTGTTTTCGCATTGCCCGAATCCGAAAAATGTGCTATTTCCGTGGGCATAGGAAGAGGCAACGGGGAAACTTTTCAAATTCTGGAAGACGGGTCTATTTTTTACAGTGGTTTCGAATTTAAGCGCACTTCAAAATAATACCCGACCGTTAACTAAATTTTGCCTTCGTTCACTCAAAATCGTTTCTTTTCCGATGAATTATTTCGACTTTTGAAGGAAGGTTAATAAACATGACAGAAACGCCGAATAAATCGCAAGAAATAATTGATTGGTTCTCAAGAAAAGATACCGAAAAACTCAATTCTGAAAAAGAAGCCAAAAAATTTGCGCAAGCTTTAATGACGGGTAAAATTGTTGCACCAATTACCACTAAAGGAAGAGAACCTTTGGGTTGTCTTTTTATCGCAATTATGGAAAGTAACGATGTCGATTTTGCTTTTCAATTTTTGGAATTTTATATCGAAGAACTTAAAAAGAAACAAAGTAAGACGTATTGGGATCGCTATATTCACTATCCATATTACCGTCAATTCTGCAACAAGTTTGTCGATTATCGGGCTCTCATAAAACTATTGAATATTTGTGGCTCAAAGCAAATTCCTTTGCCTGATAATTATTGGTTCTTGTGCTACGAAAACCCGAAATTGGTGTTCCATAAAAAGAACCTCAACAATTATTTATTGGTATTAGACAGTTTACTTCGTGCCATCGAAAGACAGAAAGGAAACACTGCATTAAAAGCGCAAGAAACTCAACGAATTTCCAGTTTCAAGAACCTGATAGAGAATGTGATAGCGCATCAATTCAACACTAATTTCGTGGAAGAATACAGTTTTTTGATGACTGAATTTTGCATGCCAATTTTTCAAATCGAAGTTGGGGAAAACTACAAAAATGAAAACTTGCTTCAGGATGCTGAAAATGTGCTTTTGTTGGTTGCTTTGCTGATGTATGAAGGGAACAATGCTGTTGTTGATTTCCGAAAACCGATTCCTTTTCAAGAATTGAGTGCAAAAAAAATAAGTCTGAATGAATTTGTAGGAATGGATTTGGAGAAAGTTAGAAACGACAATTCATCCCATTTTTTTGAAAATCTTGGTAATTTGGAAACCACTTCATTCCATTCAAACAGTTTGATTTATCACCTCTTTCAACGTCCTTATGGCCCAAGTCTAAAAAACGACCGCTTGCCTTACCTTCCAGAAAATCTGAAAACCGATTCAGAAAAAAGAACTTTCGTTTACCAAACACTTTTCAAAGACTATTTACTAGCAGACATTGAAAGTGCTGAAAACGCTGATTTCCAAGAAATTTGGAGTATTTCCACTAACACTTCTCATTTTTTTGATGCAGGCAACGAGTGGTTTGGTACAAAGTTTTGGGCAGTGCACAATAAAGTTGAGCAAAAAGTAACTTTTATATTATCCTCTTTTACAGACTAACAACATGGACTACAACGCTTTATTACCTTTAATTCAATCAAAAATTCCGCATCAATACATTTTGAGAACCCCTTCTTTAGTTGAGAACTTACTCGTTATTGAAGATTTAATAGGTAAACCGCTCCCCAAGGAATTGATTGACTTTTACAGCTTTTCTGACGGTATCGAAATTGAAATGCGCACTTCGCAAAATGGTAAATGGAACTTAGGAGGACAAGGGATTCCACCATTGGCAACGGTATTTGCTGATTTCAAAAATGTTTCAGAAGAATTTGATTTAGATTCCTGCTACGAAGAACCGTTTTACGAAAGTATTTGGACAGAAGATTTATTGGAAAATCTCAGTGAAGAACAGCAACAATTTATTCGAAGACAAAAGATTTTTCTTTTCATAAATGGCACTTCTTCGAACATCACAATTGATTTTTTTGATGCAGAAAAACCTTATCAATTGTATTTTCAACCCAATGGGGATATTGAGTTTTATCCTTTGCAAATCACAGTGGAACAATTTTATACCATTTTCTTACAAGTCGAAGTTGCAGGATATTGGTTCGCTCATTTTATGTCAATTGAAGACCGACAAAAAGCAGGTTTTCAAAATTGGAGCTGGAAAGAAACCTTAGAAGTATATCCTGAATTTGATATGTCCACTTTAGAACCGTAAAAATAGATGTCCGAAAAACTATTTCAGCTAAAATCCATCAAAGGAAACGTAATTCAAATTGAAGTGAAACATGACGGTTGTGTGCAAGCAGAAGCTAATTATGTGCTTCAAATAGTACTTTGCTTTTTGACTCAACAATTACCAAAAATCCGTTTGAAAAGAGATTTGTATGACTCCCCCATTTTGTATAATTCACAAGAGGACTTTATTCAGTATCTCAATAATCTTCGAACTTCCTACGACCTATATATTTCCAAAGAAGAATACGAAAAACGCTCCAAAATCAAGGAAGATCAACAAATCGGTTTGCGTAAAGTGGAATATATCAGCAGCCTCTACGTTCAACCTGGAAAGGAAAAATTGTTTTGGTACTTTATGAAATTAGAACCTGCTTATCAATTGTTTACCGAATGGTCGGAGAAATGCGTAGAAAAATTAGAAGTTAAAAATCATTCCACTCAAAAGCATGGTACTTATGAATCACACAATTATACCCTTGTGGCCGAGTTTCAAAACGAATATGCTTTTCTCATGAAGCACCTTACGAAAAGCAAGCCGGAAGCATTTAAGTGTTACGATTTTAAAAGTTATTTTTATGAAGGATGAACGACCTTATTTAGTCATCAACAGTTTGTGGGTTAACGAAGAGAAAATAATGGTAGGCTGTACTGATAACAAGCGTTGGGAATCTGATTTAAAAAAGGGGTACTCTGGAGCAGATGCTTACACTTTTGTTTATGTGGTGAAGCGAAAAAACGAGAAAGGGGATTTTATTTCATTAGATGAGATTGGAATTCATCTGCATCCAACTGATCCGTTAAGGAACTTGGCAATTGAAGCCATTCCAAGGCTTTTGGAAATAATATGGGAAATTATAAACCAAAATATGGATTTTGAACAGGCAGACGCCCTTTATTTTGGGATGAGTATATTGAATAAAAAGAAGAAATAATCTGGTAGAGGATTTTAAGTGATAAAAATTAATAATAACCTTATAGAATATGTCAACAACAATTTCAAACCTCCATTTTGAGAGATTAACTGATTCATCTTGTCGTATAACTTGCAGACAAGCAGGAAACAACCGAGCTATCAATCCGGATTTAACGGATTCGGAACGAAAAACTACAGCACTTTTATTACTCTGTGATTTGCTTGAAGATAATGGTGAAGGAGCTGAATTGCTTACTGCTATTCGATTAAGTCTTAATAAACATCCTGAGGTTTTTTTAATGGAAGATGAAAGTGTTACCGATTATTTTTTTGACGAAACAATTACTTCTTCATTGGTAAACAGCTGTGAGGAGGTTATTTTTTATGAAGAAGAAGTTTATTATGACATCATTCAAAATCTACAACTTAACCCAACAATTGAAGCACAACTTTGGGATGAAATCTTAGCTTCTGAATTGCATTATTTGTCCAAGCCAACTGAAACTGAACTCGAAGAAGCGGGGCTCACTGTGGAAGCAAAAAGCAACCCATTCATTTATTTTGGATACTTCCCTTTTTTCCAAAACTTAGGCACCTTAGAAAAGTATTTAACCTCTCAACAAATCGATGAAATTTGGCCCAGACAAGTTTTTGAATTGCAGTTAAACGGCGACTATTTTGCAACAATTTCAGAATTAAATTCAAGTGCATCCGCCTTAGATTGTAATGTAAACACTTGGCTACAAAAAATTGGTTAATGAAGCAAAATGATTACGTCCCAACTCAAACAACGAACATTCAAATTCGTATCTACAAGCAACTTTTCGTATTTGTAGTTGACGGAAAAGCGCACGGAATGGTGACAGAAGGATTTGCAACACTTTTTATCTCAAATTTTAATGTACCCCAACGCCCAAAAATGGATAAGCCCAAGTCTTGGAATGCGAGTGCAACCGTATTTGAAGATTACGAGATGTTCTATTTTGAACAACTCAATTATTACGAAGTAAAACTATGGAAGGAAAGCCATCCTAAGTCGGTAATATCAGCAGTAACTTGTGATGCAAAAGCATTTTTTGAAACCTTTATCAAAGCAGCAGAAGATTATATTCTTAGAGCAGAAAACAATTCTTGTTTGTTGCCTGAAAAATTTGCTCCGCAGATTAGTTTATCTGAACTTAGAAAAAAATTTGCGTTTATTAAACTGTTTTACAACAATTTCTATTCTTGAAAAATCAATTAATAATGAACGAAGACTTAGATTACATCGACAGCGATTACCTTGATCCAATGTTTGGGTTAGAAAATTTTAATTGGTAACAATTCATTCCAGAAGATCCACCAAATGACATGCATACCAAAGAATTTGTACAACTCTCAGCAAGAATTAACGATTTCAAGGAAATAAAAAAAAGCTGGGATCTGAGAAAATTCATTTTCTTATTTTTTATTTGAGCTTTTGATTCAATCAAGCTGTATTTTGATTGTCTACACAAGAATTAATCAATTTCACAAATCAACAAAACCACATTTACACCCCAATTACCTACACTTAATCAAACTCAATTTTAAGACTGAAGCTTAAGCTTTATTTTCGTTCAAAAAAACGAAAGATGAGCAAGCCGCTTGATTTTGCAGGTGATTTGATTCGCAAAGATTATCGAAAACGAAGAAAAAAAGTTTATGTTTTTGCGCTTGGTGTTTTCCTGGTTTGGTATTTAACTGCTCTGCCTTCACAGTTGTTTGCAGATAGCACTTCAACCGTACTTTTGGATAGAAAAGGTGAACTTTTAGGTGCTCGAATTGCCGACGATGGTCAGTGGCGCTTTCAAGAATCGGACTCGGTTCCGTATCGCTTTGCCGCTTGTTTAGTTGAGTTTGAAGACCGCAATTTTTATGGTCATTTTGGTGTGAGTGCAAAAGGTCTTTTTCGTGCTTTTACTCAAAATATTTCTTCTGGAAAACGCAAAAGTGGAGGCAGTACTTTAACGATGCAATTGGTGCGTTTGATGCGTAAAAATCCACCGAGAACGTATAGTGAAAAATTGCTCGAAATCGTTTTGGCAACGCGCATCGAATTAACTTATTCAAAAGCTGAAATTCTGCGTTTACACGCTTCTCACGCGCCATTTGGAAACAATGTTGTTGGGCTAGAAGCTGCTTCTTGGCGCTATTTCAATCGACCTTCGTACAAGTTAAGTTGGGCGGAAAGTGCGGTTTTAGCGGTGCTTCCAAATGCGCCAGGACTCATTTATCCGGGTAGAAATCAAGCGACATTATTAGCAAAACGTAACCGACTTTTGAAACGTTTACACGAAGCAGGTTACTTTGACAAAATGACTTTAAACCTAGCTTTAGAAGAGCTTTTACCAAACAAACCTTTGCCTTTGCCACATCACGCACAACATTTTTTGGATCGATGCATTCGCGAAGGGAAAAAAGGACAAACAATTCATTCCTCGCTTTCTTTGGAAGTACAAAAAAATGCCATTCGTCAGTTGGCAATTCACAGTGCGAACTTGGAAGAAAAAATGATTTTCAATGGCGCAGTTATCATTACAGATGTACACACAGGTGAGCTTTTAGCTTATGTTGGAAACACGAATCGTCCAGAAGCAGAACATTCTTCGTGGGTGGATTGCGCGGCTTCTCCTCGTAGTTCGGGAAGTATTTTAAAACCTTTATTGTATGCCGCTTGCCTTGAAAAAGGTGTGCTCACCCCTGAAATGTTGTTGTCGGATGTTCCTTCAAGTTTTGGTTCATTTTCACCAAAAAATTTCTCAGGGCAATTTGAAGGCGCTGTTCCAGCAGCTGTTGCTTTGTCGAGAAGTTTAAATATTCCAATGGTTCATTTATTGAACGAATATGGCGTTAAAAATTTCCACAACGACTTGCAGCAATTGGGAATTACAAGCATTCGGAAATCGGCAAATCACTATGGACTTTCCTTGATTTTAGGCGGTGCAGAAGTACGATTGGATGAAATTACGAGTGTTTATTTGCAATTTGCACAACAATTGAACGATGAGCGATTGACTGGTTTACAAAGCGATTTGAGCCATTCGAATCCTGTTTTTTTGAGAAAACGTTGGTCAACAACTGCTTTGTTTCGCACTTTTGAAGCCTTGCAAGAAGTCAATCGTCCCGACGAAGATAATAACTGGAAATTGTTTTCATCCTCTCGAAAAATCGCTTGGAAAACAGGGACAAGTTTTGGTTTTCGCGATGCTTGGGCAATTGGTGTTACGCCCGACCACATTGTTTCTGTTTGGATTGGCAACGCTGATGGCGAAGGTCGTCCCGGATTGACAGGTGTGAAAGCGGCAGCACCTTTAATGTTTGATTTATTTCAGCAACTTCCCGAAAAAAGTCCTTGGTTTTATGAACCGTTGAATGATAGAAAAATGATTCAAATTTGTCGTCAAAGTGGCTATCCAGCAGGACCAAATTGTCAGCACAAAAAAGCGAGTGCGGTACCACAATCTGCTCATTTGCAAACGCTTTGTCCGTATCATAAATTAATACATTTGGATCCTTCGGGAACTTTTCGTGTGGACAGCGAATGTGAAAACACGTTCAACATGAAAAACGTAAGTTGGTTTGTTTTGCCTTCGGTTATGGAGAAATTTTACCAATTGAAACATCCCGATTACAAGTTTCTACCAGCTTATCGTAGCGATTGCCAACAAGGAAATGAAGAATCTTCAATGGCATTTATTTATCCCAAAAATGGTGCTACAATCTATGTTCCGATTGAATTAGACGGTTCAGAAGGACGCACGATTTTCGAACTTTCATACCGCCGCAATTCTCGAAGAATCTTTTGGCATTTAGATAATCAATACATTGGCGAAACGATGGAAATACATCAATTATCTTTTAATCCAAGCAAGGGCAAACATCAATTAACAGCTGTTGATGAAGACGGACAATCGCGAACGGTGAAATTTAGGGTTGTTGGGAAGAATTAAAATTATAAACCTGAGAATCTGTGTTATACTGCTTTTTGGTTGCGAATTCATTGGATTTTTTCGTCAGAACTATTCCATTATGACTGCAAAACCCGTTTTTTTTCACTCAAAAACTAACTACAACAAATTCGTTTTATAAAATTTAAATAGGCTTTAAATCTGACACAATATTCTTTACTTTTTTCACAAAAGCGCAAATTAAAAATGTTATATAAATAATCTTTTTCACTAAATTAATGTGAAAAACATAAAAATGGAGTTGATAACAAGTGATAATTTACAAACAAAAATCTTCACATTTCGTGGAGTTCAAGTGATGTTAGATCGTGATTTAGCAATGCTTTATGGGGTTCAAACTAAAGTGTTGAATCAGGCAGTTAATAGGAATATTGAAAGATTTCCTGAAAATTTTTGTTTCACATTATCCAAAGCTGAATTTGAAAATTGGAGGTCACAATTTGTGACCTCCAATTCTGAAAAGATGGGACTTAGATATTCTCCAAAAGCTTTTACAGAACAAGGAGTTGCTATGCTTTCGACTGTAATAAGAAGTGAAACAGCCATTCGAGTTAGTATTCAAATAATGGAAACATTCGTTCAAATTCGAAAACAAATTAAGTCAAATGATGAATTACTTCATCGATTAATTTTCTTAGAGAAAAAACAAAATATTACTGATGAAAAAGTGGACTTGATTCTTCAAACATTACAATCTAAAGAAAGTCTTCCTCCAAAAGGTATTTTCTTCGAAGGGCAATTATTTGATGCATATATTATCGCAAATGAAATCATTAAAAGTGCAAAAGACTCTATTATTTTAATCGATAATTACGTTGATGAAACGACTTTGTTGATGCTTAGTAAACGTAATTTTGGATGCAAAGCAATCGTTTACACACAAAAAATTAATGCGCAATTAAGATTGGACTTAGCAAAGCACAACGAACAATACCCTAGTATTGAAATTAAAGAACTCAAAACAGCTCACGATAGGTTTATTATCATTGACAATAAAGAATTGTTTCATATCGGAGCATCTTTAAAAGATCTTGGTAAAAAGTGGTTTGCCTTTTCAAAACTATATAATAGTCCCCAATTTCTGGACAGCTGATTAAAGTGTAATTTTAACAGTTGAATATGAAAAAAGAGCGAAGAAAATTTACGTCAGCTTTCAAAGCAAAAGTAGCTATTGAAGCAATTAAAGAGGA
>VEQH01000063.1 GCA_018883325.1 Flavobacteriales bacterium
TCGGGAAGATTAGAAGGAGAATCTTTTGAAAATATTGCTGGAAATATCCAAGCTAATTTCCTTCAGTTTCAACAAAGTGGTGACGAATTGAATGTTCCGGTTATAAAAATTGATTTACAGCGTCAAAAAAACCACGATGTTTTAAATTTAAACAGTTCGATTTTGTCGTTTAATCTTACTGGAAATATCAACTATGAAACGGTTTTAAATGATTTCCTTGAAGATTTATCACTCGTTTTTCCATCAATTGGTGTGACCAAAAAAATCGATAATCAACGAAAACTAAGTGACTTTAATTTTAATTTAAAAACGGGAGATTTAAGTGAATTTCTTGTCATTTTTGTTCCTGATTTAACGGTCGAAAAAGGAACTTCCATTCGAGGAAATTACCATTCAATCAATCAAACCTTAAATTTAGATTTAAACTCAGGATTTGTAAAATTCCAAGATTTAACTTTCGATGATATTGCCGTAACTCAAAACATTTCTAAAACAGGAATAATTGGAGATTACAATATAGCAACGCTTAAATACGGTGATTCTTTAAGTTTCGACAAAATTCGATTTGAAACCACAGGAAAGAATGGAAGTTTAGATTCAAAACTTTCATGGAATCCTAATTCCAATGATTATTCTTCCATCGAATGGAAAACCGTTATTCTCGAAAACAATCAATTAAATTTTAGCTTAAGTCCTTCCTTTTTCTCTTTAAATGGATTGCGTTGGGAAATTGCAAATGCCTCAGACATTATGCTAACCGAAAAGGATTTAATGGTAACAAACTTTAAATTAGTTAGAAATGAACAACTTATAAAAATAAATGGTTGTCTTTCCAATAATGATCTAGACATTTTAAAAATAGATATTCAACGTTTCAATTTAGCAGAAATCAGTAAAGTTCTTGGCTTAGGTATAAATGCAGAAGGACAATTTTCTGGTTGGGCAAAAATCTCAAATCCTTACACAAACTTAGTTTATCAAGGTGACGCGCACATCGACAATTTGAAATTAGACGGTCAAGAAGTTGGAAACATTAATTTACTTTCAGATTGGAATGATTTGAGAGAGCGCATAATTATTTCAGGTGATTTAGAATACAGAGGGATGAAAACCTTTGATTTTGGCGGACTTTATTCATTGAAAACAGAAAATTTAGATCTATTCTTAAATTTCGACAATACCGACATTCAATTTGCTAATGCTTTCATGGATCCAAGTGTTGTGAAAGATATTAACGGAAAATTAAATGGTAAAGTTTTCATTAAAGGAAAAGCAGATGCTCCAAAATTGAAAGGGAAATTGAAATTATTGGACGCTGGTGCACAAGTTGAATTATTGGGTGTAAATTATAAAATGAACGGAGAAATTGTCATTGAAGAAGATGCGTTTCTTATTAACAACATGCCAATCAAAGACCGTGATGGAAACACAGCTTCATTGGTTGGAACAATAATCCATGATAATTTTGCAAACTTCGATTTGGATTTACAATTTGACTTTGAAAACGACCGTTCAAAAAAACCTTTACCAAACGGACAAGCTATTCCGCTTGAAAAATTCATGATTCTTAATACCAAATACAAAGATGGTGACTTGTATTTCGGTAAAGCTTACGGACGTGGAACAGCAAATATTTCTGGATCTGCAAGTAATTTAGATGTTACAGTTGACGTCCAAACAAAAAAAGGAACACTCATTAATTTCCCGATGTATGGCGTTTCTGAAATAGACGAATCATCTGACTTTGTACAATTTGTTCAAAAAGGAAATTTAGAAAAACAACTCGAAGATAAAATAGATTTCACAGGGCTTAATCTCGACATGAAATTCAGAATTACGCCTGATGCAGAGTTAAAAATTATTTTCAACGAACAATTAAACGATGAAATTCTAGCCAAAGGTTCTGGAATCATCGATATGCGTTTAGATCAATTTAACCACGTTACCTTAAATGGTGATTATGTAATTGGTTCGGGAAGTGTTTACAATTTCGCACTCGGCGCAATCAAACAACCTTTTAATATTGTTCCTGGCTCCAAAATCACTTGGACGGGTGATGCAGTTAATGCCGCTTTGGATATTAAAACAAATATCGCATTGAAAAAAGTTTCAATTTTGGAATTAAGTCCCGAACAATTGGACAAATCGCTTTCAAATCAAGATGTTAATTGTTACTTGAATTTAACTGAAACACTTTTAAAACCTGTAATCGCATTTGATATCGACGCTCCTTCGGCGCCAGAAACAGGAAAAGCACTAATTGCGCGCGTTAAAAACGATCCTGATGAATTAAATCGCCAGTTTTTCTCTTTATTGCTTGTGCGCAAATTCCAACCATTGAAAGGTTCGCTTTCTGCAGGGAGTTCAGCTGCACTGGATTTATTAGAATCGCAAATTAATTCTGCGTTGGGTTCTTTATCCGATAAATACAAACTAAATGTAGATTATGGTGCTGATGAAACACTAGGTGAAACATCTGTTGGTGTTGGGTTAAAAACAGGATTCTTAAATGACCGTTTGATCGTTTCAGGTAGTTTTGGTGTTGAAAGTAAAAGTGCAAGCTCAGCAGAAACCAAGGGAACAAGTTCTTTAATTGGAGATGTAAGCGTTGAATATTTAGTGAATGAAAAAGGAACATTCCGAGCAAATGCTTTCAACAAATCGAATACCAACTCCGTGAAAGAAAATGCTGGTCCATTTACACAAGGTGCTGGTATTTCTTATCGTGAAGATTTCAATTCTTGGGATGATTTTGAATTGTATCAATTCATAGCCAACATTTTTAGAAAAAACAAAAAAGAATTAGGAAGCAATAAAAGAAAACAATCGCCAGTTCCTCCATTGGAGCCAAAACAGGCTGAAACCATTATCAAAGAAGAAAAAGAATAAAATATGAAGAAAGTACTAATTGCAAATAGAGGTGAAATTGCACGCAGAGTAATCAGAACCTTGAAAAAAATGAACATTCAAAGTGTTGCTATTTATTCGGATGCTGATAAAAATGCTCCTCACGTTTTAGAGGCCGATGAAGCCGTTTATGTTGGAAAAAGTCCTTCGGCAGAAAGCTATTTGCAACAAGATTTAATTCTTCAATATTGTAAAGATTTAGGGGTTGAAGGAATTCACCCAGGCTACGGCTTCCTATCTGAAAATGCAGGTTTTGCTAAAAAAGTGAAAGCTGCGGGCATTAAACTTATTGGTCCTTCTCCTGAATCGATGGAAGTAATGGGCGATAAATTAAGTGCGAAACAAGCTGTTAAAAAATTCAATGTTCCATTGGTTCCTGGTGTTGACGAAGCAATTTCCGATGTAAATGCTGCCAAACTTATCGCAGAAGAAGTTGGATATCCAATTCTTATCAAAGCTTCTGCTGGAGGCGGTGGAAAAGGAATGCGTTTGGTTCAAAATTCAGCTGAATTTGAGGAACAAATGACAATGGCACAAAACGAAGCGCGTTCTTCATTTGGTGACGATGCTGTTTTTATTGAAAAATTTGTTGATAAACCACGTCACATTGAAATTCAGGTTTTCGCAGACCAACACGGAAACGTTGTTTATTTATTTGAACGCGAATGTTCGATTCAACGTCGCCACCAAAAAGTTGTGGAAGAAGCGCCAAGTGCTGTTTTAACGCCTGAATTGAGAAAAGAAATGGGTGAAGCAGCTGTTGCCGTTTGTAAAGCTTGTAATTACGAAGGCGCTGGAACTGTTGAATTTTTATTAGATGGAAAACTGAATTTCTATTTCTTGGAAATGAACACGCGTTTACAAGTTGAACACCCTGTAACAGAAGAAATTACTGGTTTAGACTTGGTTGAATGGCAAATACTTGTGGCAAGAGGTGAACGTTTACCTAAATTGCAAGATGAACTAAAAATCAATGGACATGCGATTGAAATTCGTGTGTATGCTGAAGATACTTTGAATGGATTTACTCCAGATATTGGCACCTTAAATCGCTACCGAATTCCAAGTGGAAACAACGTTCGCGTGGACGATGCTTTCTTAGAAGGAATGGATATTCCAATTTATTACGATCCAATGATTGCGAAATTGGTTGTTTGGGGAGAAAACAGAGCGCAAGCAATTGAAAAAGCGATTGATGCCATTGACAATTATCAAATTTCTGGTGTTAAAACAACATTGGATTTTGGAAAATATGTCTTGAAACATCCGGCATTCAGAAGTGGTGATTTTGACACCAATTTTGTAAAACATTATTTTCAAGACCCAACGATAATGCACGAAGCGATGATGGAAGAAGAAGATGCATTATTACATGCAGTGGATGATATTTGGTCAGCTATTAAAAAATTGAAAGAAACGGAATTTGCTTCGCGTGAAATTCAATCTTCTTGGAGAAATAGAATTGAATAATCAAATTTTTAAATAGCTTTTTTAATGAAATCATATCATTTCCCTCGCAAAGATTCTAATTCTTTCAGCAGTCAACAATTACTTTTTACCGATAACCAAGAGGCATTGAGTGATTTCATTGGACTTCCTTTTTCTGAAGAAAATTTAAAAGCACAAACTGCAATTAAATCAACTTTTTTTACTGCTGAAAAAAGAAATTTACTGGTTTCTGTGCTCTCGAAGAAATACAGTGCCGTTTCAAATGTTGAAGCGAGTTTGAAAAATATTGCTTCGCTTGAAAATGAAAATTGCTTCACAATCACTACGGGACATCAGCTCAGTTTATTTACTGGGCCTTTGTACTTCGTTTATAAGATTTTACACGTAATCAAACAATGTGAACGCTTAAACGAAAAATTCCCTGAAAACAAATTTGTTCCCGTTTATTGGATGGCAAGTGAAGACCACGACTTTGAAGAGGTAAAATCCTTTTTATTGTATGGAAAAACGATTTCTTGGGAAAGCGAACAATCTGGTGCGGTTGGAAGAATGAATCTGTTTGGATTAAGTGAGGTTGTGGATCAAATGAAACAATTTTTTGCCAATCATTCTGAAAGTGAAATCCATCAATTGATTGATAAATTAAATGGAAATACCTACGGAGAAGCATTTTTCAAGTTTGTTCATGAATTGTTTGGAGCTTTTGGTTTGGTTATTCTAGATGGAGACGAGGAAGCATTTAAAACAGCATTTAAACCTGTTTTCAAGCAAGAATTAACAGAACAGTTTTCACATCAAGAAGTAGTTAAAACCAATAAAAAATTAAGTGATCAAAACTTTAAAATTCAAGTTCACCCGAGAGAAATAAATCTTTTTTTATTGAGTGAAAATAAACGCGAACGCATTATCGCAAATGGAATCGGTTTTCAAGTTGGAGAAAACAATTTTACTTCGACAGAAATCATAGAGCTTCTCGAAAATAATCCAGCTTCTTTTTCACCAAATGTTGTTTTGCGTACGCTTTACCAAGAATTTATTTTACCTAATATTTGTTATGTTGGAGGAGTTGGTGAACTAAGTTATTGGCTTCAATTGAAATCTACTTTTGAAAAAGCCGCTATCCCCTACCCAATTCTTCAAGCACGAAGTTCTGTTATTTGGATTGACAGAAACAGTAAAGAAAAACTAGAACAATTGGATTTTGAACTAGCTTCAATTTTCAAATCAACTGCTGAACTCAAAAAAGAATTTTTAAAAAATAACGCAGAAGAAACAATCGAATTTACGCTGCAAGACTTTCAGTTTAATCAATTTAAAAGCGATCTTATTCACAAGTCAGAATTAATTGATCTTTCAATGAAATCATGGATTGAAGCTGAATTTACACGCATTGAAAAACAAGTCGATGGGATTAAAAACAGATTAGAAAAATCAGTAAAATCCAAGCATGAAAAGGCTTTAAAATCAATTGAGCAATTGAAAGAAAAGTTGTTTCCAGCGAATGGAATGCAAGAGCGAAGTTTTAATTTCTTTCAATTCTGTCCAGATGGAAATTATAAAAATAAATTGCAACATCTCTACGATGCAATCGAACCTTTTGATTCCTCGATTTTAATTTTGATTGAAGATTAACAAAATTTTCCAGCTATGAATTATGTCAATTTTGCCTTTTTAGTGTTTTTACTTTTTACCAATTGCACGCTTTCAAGTTCCAAAAAAGAAACAATTGCAGCAAATACAACAAGCTTTAAAACGAAAGTTTCATGCAAAATTGAAAATAACAAATTAGTCGCAAGCTATGAAGGTCCTGAATTTTTGAATGACCGCGATACAGCACATTTACTTTCTAATTTGGTAGCGGAAGAACTAGGAAATCATTTAAAAAAAGAATTCAGCAAGAAAAACTATCTAAAAGTAGATTTCAAAAACACTAAAATACAAACCAAAGGCAATCCTCAATTTCGCTATCCATCTGAAGAAATCGTTAAGTACACCGTTGAAATGCCTTTGTTAAAAGTCAAAAATGCCTGTGATGCTTTTACGGGAATTGAGCACCGCGGAACTTGGGCTAGAAACGACATTGAAACAGGTTTTCCAGATTGGATTCTAAAACTAAAAAGCCAAATTGCTGTTGGTGAAGTCGAAAGTCAACTTTTCACTACACCAGAAGGTTTTAAAGAATATTGGGTGCAATTCAAACATAAAACTTACCAGGGAAATTGTAAGTAGCAATTGCTGAAACACAAGAAATTCCCTACAATTCTTACCTTCGCACTCAAATCTATTTTTAGCCTTAATGTCTAACATCAAAACTAAAATTTCGTCCTTTCGAGCCTTGGATTTAGCGATTCTGATCAATGCCATCGGATTGAATTTCATGAAATTTGTTCCTTTTGGATTGATTCTATTGGCTTTAGCTTGGCTGTATGAAGTTTTTGGTTTGAAGACAATCAAACCTGATTTCAAAAATAGCAATTTCAAAAAGGGATTTTTATTCCTCACAATTCCGTTTTCTTTAGCCGTTTTGGGTCTGATTAATACTTCTAATTTCTCGAAAGGATTTGAAGATTTGGGTCGGCTTTTACCTTTTTTCATTTTCCCACTTTTGTTATTGAGTTTACCCAATGAACGAAAAAAGAACCTTTTTACAAGTGTACTTTTTGCTTTTATTTTCGGGTTGTTTATTCGCTTTGGGCTAGATTTTTACGAATCTGCAATCGGTTACACCTACGATTATAACATTCAAATTTTCTTTTACACTTACCTGGATGCCGACACCAATATCTTGGCAATTTTAACGCTTTTTGCTGTCCTCTATCTATTGGACTTCTTGCAAGTAAAAAAAGAACTTTCACGAAGAAATAATGTACTAATTCACGGCGCGATTTTATTTTTAAGTCTTTGTATTTTACTTCTTCAAAGTAGAATTGTGATTCTCTTTTTCTTCGCTTCGTTGGGAATTTTATTTCTTTTGAATTGGAAAAACAACCGAAAATGGAGTATATTTTTAATTGGCGTTTTTAGCAGTTTACTAATGCTCATTCCTGTTTTTCAAGGACGTTTTCAAGTGGTTGCAGCTGAAAGTGAAAAGCTAAATTCAAAAGATACAGTAATAATTTCTGAAGCAGTTCCAATTGAGAATTTACCTTGTATGTCGTCCACCGAATTGCGCTATAACTCACTGAAATCGAGTTGGAAAATATTCCTCAAAAATCCAATAATCGGCGTTGGAACTGGCGATTGGCGCGATGAACTTGTAAAAGAATATGTTGCTTCAGATTTGCCTTGCAATGCGCACGAACAAACAGCGCCACACAATCAATACATGCGTATACTTTTGAAATATGGAATAATCGGATTTTTAATTTATTTGGTTTACATTTTCAAATTAGTTCGAGTTGCACAAATTCAAAAACGCTTCGGACAAATTCCTTTTTTATTATGTTTAATTTTCTGCGGATTGGGTTACGATTTGTTGGATGTTGGCTCTTCTGCACCAGTTTTTGCTTTTTTTTCAACGTGGTTATTTTTTGACGAAAATTCATGAGATTATTAATTCTAACCCAGTATTATCCACCAGAAATTGGAGCGCCACAAAATCGCTTACATGAATTAGCCGTTCGATTAAAAGCCAATGGAATTGAAGTCGAAGTGTTGACTGCTTTGCCGAATTATCCCGTTTCTGAAATCATGAAAGGTTATGAAAATGGCAAGAATCGCTACGAGGAGATTGACGGAATTCCTGTGAACCGCGCTTGGATTCACGTTTCAAAATCGAAAGGAATAATTTCGCGCTTGTTGAATTATTTCAGCTTCGTGTGGTCAAGCTATTGGAAAGGTCGAAAAATGAAAAACTTCGATTATTTATTAGTCGAAAGTCCTCCTTTGTTTTTAGGCTATTCGGCAATGGCTTTGGCAACAAAATTGAATGCAAAGTTAATTTTCAACGTATCAGATTTATGGCCAGAAAGTGCTGAAAAATTGGGGATTGTAACTAATAAACGCTTGTTAAACTTAGCTTACAATTTAGAAGCAAAATGTTATACAAAAGCGCATTTAATCACAGGACAAACACAAGGAATTGTGGATGATATTCGCGCACGATTTCCGGGAAAAAATGTGTATTGGTTGCCAAATGGTGTGGATGTTTCCTTTTACAATCCATCTGAAATTCAAGCTGGAAATTTCAGAGAGAAAAATGGATTTTCTCCAACTGCTATTTTATTTTTCTACGGTGGAATTATCGGTCACGCACAAGGCTTGGAAGTTATTTTAAAAGCTGCCAACTTGCTTCGTGAAAACACTAAAATTCAATTCATTCTGCAAGGTTCTGGCCCTGAACTAGCGATGCTTTTAGAACTTAAAAAGACCTTGAATTTGAATAATGTTCATTTTCTTGAGCCTGTGAGTAAGAGAGAAATGCCAGCCATTTTGAAATCCATTGATGTGGCTTTGGTTCCATTGAAAAATCTACCTTTATTTCAAGGCGCAATTCCATCGAAAGTATTTGAAGCTTTGGCAATGGAAATTCCTTTAATACTTGGAGTTGACGGTGAAGCGAGAAAACACTTTATCGAAAAAGGAAATGCAGGCTTATTTTTCCAACCTGAAAATGCGGAAGACTTGGCAAAACAAGCACTTTTCATGGCTGAAAATCCCGAAAAAAGACTCGAGATGGGCAAAAATGCTCGAATGTATGTTTCCGAACATTTCGATCGAAATAAGATTGCAGCAGATTTCTTAAAGGAATTGAATTAAACGTTTTTTAATCAAGGAGAAATTCTTTTAGGGTTTTGTGTTGAATTCCTTCGTAGGTATTTCCTGTAAATTCATCTAAAGTAACCACCAATTTGGGGTAATTATCTTTGATTCTAAGCAAGTTTCCAAATTCACGTTCAATTGTTTGGGGTTCGTTTAGTGTTAGAGCTACTTGTATGTATAATTTTTCCCCCTCTTTTTCACACACAAAATCAATTTCTCCGACTGGCAAAACTCCAACTTTCACTTTATAACCTTTATAAATCAACTGATTGTACACTGCATTTTCAATTATTTTCGCCCGATCTTCAATGCGATAACCCCAAATTGCATTCCGAATTCCTATGTTTTCAAAATAATATTTCTCGCCAATTTCAAAAACACGCTTGCCGACTATGTCATAACGAACAACTTGATGAATTATAAAAGCATTCACCAAGTGATGAATGTAAACTTGTACTTGATTGGGTGCAATATTGATTTGTTGTGATTTTAAGAAGTCACTAATTTTTTTGGCAGAAAATAAACTGCTGGTGTTATCGGCTAAAAACTGAACTAATAGTTCTAAGAAACGAATATTTCTCAACGAATAGCGCATCACAATATCCTTGTAAATAATTGTAGTGTAAATGTTTTTTAGGTATTCAAAAACCACATCATCTTTCTTGGGCAAATGGATTAAATATGGTAAACCGCCCCATTTTAAATACATTTCAAGTGATTTTGTACTGTTATTTAATTGATGAAAAATTAAAAATTCACTATAGGAAAGACTGTAAACAGTTACCTCAATAAATCTTCCACTTAAAACAGAAGCCAATTCACCAGACAATAAATCGGCATTACTTCCGGTACAGTAAATATCTAAGGTGTCAATCAAAACTAATGAGCGCAAGGCTTTTTCAAAATCTTTAATCTCTTGGATTTCATCAATAAATAGAAATGTTTTGCCAGTTTCTGCTTGATTTTGGAGCACATAATCATTCAACTCTGTAGCCGTACGGATGTTTGAAAATGCCAAATCTTCTAAATTTATGTAAACAATGGAGGCGTCTTCAATTGTTTTTAGAATGTAATCCATCAATTGAAACAACATATAACTTTTACCAACCCTTCGTTGACCAGTAAATGCCTTGATTAGTTGTTTTCCAATAAAAGGCTTCACTCGATTTACATAGGTATCTCGAAAAACTAAACTCGTCGGAAAATTATTAATTGTTTTCATTGTAATTATAATTTGAACACAAAAGTAAAAAAGTTATAAGTATAATTAAAACTTTTATGAAAATATTCAAGTATTATAAATATAACTATAACAAAAACACTTGGTACATAACAAACAAAAAGCGAAGTCCTTTCGAACCTCGCCTTTCAAATTAAGCTATGAAAAAACTTATATTTCCTCTTCCGCAAGTACTGGTTTTCTGAACACAATTTTTCCGTCAAAAACATCCATTACGATGCGAGAAGCTTTATCTATTGTTCCACTCAACAGCGCTTTTGAAAGTTCGTTTAACACTTGTTTTTGAATCACGCGTTTCACTGGTCTTGCTCCAAAGAATGGGTCGTAACCCACTTCTGCAATGTGCTCGAAGGCATCTTTTGTGACATACAGCGACATTTCTTTTTCTGCCAACAAACGTTTCAAACCATTTAACTGAATCTGAACGATTTCACGCACATTGTCTTTCGTTAATGGAGCAAACATTATGATTTCATCAACTCGGTTCAAAAACTCTGGACGAATCGTTTGACGCAATAATTCCATTACTTCAAATTTCGCTTTCTCGGTGACTTTCTCTAACTCGTTTGGTTTCGCATTTTCAAAACGCTCATGGATAATACTAGAACCCATGTTCGATGTCATAATAATGATTGTGTTTTTGAAATTCACCATTCGACCTTTATTATCTGTCAATCGTCCGTCGTCAAGAACTTGTAATAGCACATTGAAAACATCTGGATGCGCTTTTTCAATCTCGTCTAGCAACACAATTGAGTATGGTTTTCTACGCACAGCTTCCGTTAATTGTCCGCCTTCATCGTAACCAACATATCCCGGAGGCGCTCCAACCAAACGACTTACAGAATGTTTTTCTTGGTATTCACTCATGTCGATTCGCGTCATTGCATTCTCATCATTGAACAAATAATCCGCAAGTGCTTTCGCTAATTCTGTTTTTCCAACTCCAGTAGTTCCCAAGAAAATGAAAGACCCAATTGGCTTGCGAGCATCTTGTAAACCTGCGCGACTTCTTCTAACCGCATCCGACAAAGCCATGATTGCTTCTTCTTGTCCTACGACACGTTTACCTAATTCGTCCTCTAATTTCAACAACTTGGAAACTTCGCTTTCAATCATTTTGTTAACTGGAATTCCCGTCCATTTTGAAACAACATCTGCAATCTCTTCCGCATCCACTTCCTCTTTAATCATTTTAGAATTTACTTGCATTACAGCGAGTTTTTCTTTCAATGATTCCAAGTTTTGCTCTACTTCTTTGGTTTTTCCGTAGCGAATTTCAGCTACTTTACCATAATCTCCAGCTTTCTCCGCTTGCTCTGCCTCAAATTTCAGATTTTCAATTTCTTCTTTTGCACGTTGAATGCCGTCAACCACATCTCTTTCCGCTTGCCATTTCGATTGAAAAGCGTTGCGTTGCTCGGTTAAATTTGCCAATTCACGCTCAACATTTTCCAATTTCTTCTCGTCGTTTTCGCGTTTTAAAGCAGCACGTTCGATTTCCAATTGCATGATTTTACGCTCGATTTCGTCCAATTCTTCAGGTTTAGAATTGATTTCCATGCGCAATTTTGAAGCTGCTTCGTCGATTAAGTCAATCGCTTTATCTGGCAAATGACGATCGGTGATATAGCGTTGCGACAATTCCACCGCAGCAATAATCGCGGCATCTTTGATGATAACTTTGTGGTGATTTTCGTATTTATCTTTGATTCCACGCAAAATTGAAATCGCATCTTCTGTGGACGGTTCATCTACCAAAACTGTTTGAAAACGACGCACCAAAGCTTTATCTTTCTCAAAATATTTTTGGTATTCGTTTAAAGTTGTTGCACCGACAGCTCTCAATTCACCACGAGCCAAAGCAGGTTTCAATATATTCGCTGCATCCATTGCACCTTCGCCTCCTCCACCAGCACCAACTAAAGTATGAATTTCGTCAATGAACAAAATGATTTCACCTTCTGCTGCAATAACTTCTTTCACAACGGCTTTCAAACGCTCTTCAAATTCTCCTTTGTATTTCGCACCGGCAATCAATGCACCCATGTCCAAAGAGTACACGATTTTTGTTTTAAGATTTTCAGGAACGTCGCCATCCACAATTCGATGTGCGAGACCTTCCGCAATTGCTGTTTTTCCAACACCTGGTTCACCAATTAAAATCGGGTTGTTTTTAGTTCTACGCGTCAAAATTTGTAGCACTCTTCTGATTTCATCATCGCGACCAATAACTGGGTCTAATTTTCCAGCAGCAGCCAATTCATTGAGGTTTTTTGCATATTTCTCCAATGATTTGTAAGTCCCTTCTTGACCAGCAGAAGTAACATTTTGACCTTTTCTCAAATCCATAATGGCGTCTTTTAAAGTTGATTTTGTGATTTTGTTGTCTTTCAATAATTTACCAGTGCTATCCGTTGCGTCCAATAAAGCAAACAACAGCAATTCAAGAGAAACGAATTCATCTTTGAAATTTTTAAGTTCGCTCAGAGCGTATTGAAGTACGCGATTACATGCTGGAGAAAGGTAAATTTGTCCGCCAGAAACTTTCGGGTATGATTCAATGATGCGATCGATTGTGGCTTCTATAATTTTTGGGTTGACATTTAATTTTCCCAATAAATAAGGCGTAACTTCTTGATCCACCAAAAAGATTCCTTTCAATAAATGTCCTGTTTCTATACTTTGATTCCCATTCGCTTCCGCTAAATTTTGCGCTTGTTGAATGGCTTCTTGCGATTTGGTTGTGAATTTATTTAAGTCCATTTTTTTGTTTTTCCAAACTTCGTCAAAGTATAAACCAATACAAAAAGTACACTTAAAATCAGACTTTTTGTCGGTTACGAACGGATATAAGCGACAATATTTCCGATTTCAAGAATTTGGTTGTTTGATTTTTTAGTCCTTAATCAATGCTAGTGAAAAAAATGGATTATATTTGAACGGTGAGTAATTAAACCAACTATTAATTAATTGATATCGTGAGCGTTAGAACAATAAAGTTTAGTGATAAAAATCCTGAGTTCTATGAAGTCGTAAAAGAACGTGTGAACACGTATTTTAAAGAGAATAAAATATCTAAATACGCGAATTTTGAAATGAAACTAAAAACTGTTCTGATCATTTCTCTTTACGTCGTTCCATTTGCACTGATGCTTAGCGGTATTGTTTCATCCTTATTGCCAGTAATTAGTATGTGGGTTCTAATGGGCTTTGGAATGGCAGGAATTGGACTTTCGATTATGCACGATGCAAATCATGGAGCATATTCAAATAATCAAAAAGTAAACGACGCTCTTGGCTTCACCCTCACATTTGTTGGCGGGTATCGATTAAACTGGATAATACAACATAACGTCCTTCACCACTCTTTTACAAATGTAGAAGGTTTTGACGAAGACATCCATCAGAAAGGAGTAATGCGCTTTAGTCCAAAACAACAACGAAAAGGATTTTTTAAATTTCAAATCTTTTATGCCCCCTTTTTTTATAGTTTACTAACCTTAGTTTGGTATTTGTTTAAAGACTTTGCAAAACTTATCCGTTATAATAAAATGGGGCTACTTGAAAAACAAGGTAAAAGTTTCAAAATTGCGCTTGCAGAAGTTATTTTTCATAAAATATGGTACAGTTTACTATTTATTGTGCTCCCTTTAACGCTTATTGACCTTCCCTGGTGGGTAATTATAATTGGATACATTTTGATGCATTTGATTTGTGGTTTAATGTTGTCTTTAATTTTTTCATCAGCACATGTAGTCAATGAAACTGAATTCTATGAAGCTGACCAAAACAACTCGTTGGACAACAATTGGGCAATTCATCAGATGTACACAACATCTAACTTTGCAAATGAAAGTAAATGGTTTACTTGGTATGTTGGCGGATTGAATCACCAAATTGAACATCATTTATTCCCACATGTATGTCACGTACATTATCCTGCTTTGAAAAAAATTGTAAAGAAAACCGCACTTGAATTCAATGTTCCATATCACGAACATAAATCGTGGTTTGCTGCTTTAAAAAGTCATTTTACCTTAATGCATAATTTGGGAACAGGAAAGGCGGATCGAATTGTAAAGTATAGTGAATAAAAAAAAGCTCCTGTTTAATTATAATATCACTGTTTAAATAGTAAATGTCTAGAAAAAAATCAGAATACGAGATTAAAGACCATCAACTTTTTGCTGCATCAAAAAAAGTTTGGAAAATACTCAAGTCAGAAAATGAAATTGCAACGAGCAAACTAAAACGTGCCCGAAAAATTTCAATTGTAATTGCTTCACTAGGCGTGTTTAGAGCGTTACAAAAGTTAATTCTTAAATTGAAAATAAGGGATGTTGCACTAAAAGATGATGTCCCAATATTTGTGATTGGACATTGGAGAAGTGGCACAACGCATCTGCACTATTTACTTTCTCAAGATGACAGGTATATGCATCTTAGTGCGTTTCAAGCATTTTTTTTCAATATGGCCTTCACAACTAAATGGTTTTTTAAACCTATTCTTAAAATTGTAATGCCAGAAACACGTCCTCAAGATAATGTTAAAGTAGATGCAGACGCTCCAACCGAAGACGAACATGCTTTAGTAAATATCACAAAAATGAGTGGGATGCACATGTTCTTCTTTCCAAAGAATATGGAGTATTTTGACAAATACAATTGTTTCGAGGAGATATCAAGTAATGAATTGCAAGAATGGAAGTCCATTTACTCAAACTTGCTAAAGCAGATTGAAGTATTCAATAAACAAGATAAAAAATTATTGTTAAAGAATCCGCATAATACAGCACGAATAAAAGTACTACTGGAAATGTATCCAAAAGCCAAATTTATTTTCATCCATCGAAATCCTTATGAAGTTTTTAGGTCAACAATTACTTTGTACGAAAAAGCAGTAAAAACCCAATTTTTGCAAGAGTTTAGTGATGAAGAATTAAATGAATTGGTGTTCTATTGTTATGAAAAAATGATGTCAAAATACATTGATTACAGGAAATTGATTCCTGCCAACCAGTTAATCGAAGTTGGTTATGACGAACTTATAGAAAATCCAATTCATGAATTAGAAAGAATTTATGCTCAACTTAAATTAGGTGAATTCCAAAACGTAAAACCTCGTTTCGAGTTGTACTTAAAAACATTAAAAGCATACAAAGTGAATCCAAAAGTTCAATTAGACAAAGAAATAAAAGAACAAATTAAAAAGCGATGGGATTTTGCTTTTAAAGAATGGGGTTATGAAAAATGAATGAATTTCATCACATTACAATTCGACAGACTCAAACCTATCTTTTTAGTTATGTATGGCTGGCTTTGGAACTGTTTACTATGAATTTGGTAATTAATTATTATTGGCCATCAAGCTCACTTATTATATTGAGTTTATTAATGGTTTGCTTTGCTCGACTATATTATTGGCTTGATTTTTCACCTGAAACCAGTTTTCAAACTCTTTTCATTTTGGGATTAATTCCGTTAAATTGGATTGTAAATGAGCTTGGATTTTTCGACCATTTTCATTTCGTTTTATCGTTATATCTTCTGATGTTCATTACATTGGGTAGCTTTCGTATCTACAAAAAGAAATTCTTTATTTCTGACTCTCAAATAACCGTTCAATTAATTCGGTCAAAATCATATTTATTAGACAATTCGAGAACAATAAACTTTCAGCAACATTCTAGAGGTAAACTATTCAACTTTGGATGTATTTTAGTGCCAATTGTTGGTGTGAAAAACACCAAGAAACACCCGCTTTTGTCTATTTTATTCTATAAACGGCATGATGCCATATTTTCAGGATTCTATCGAATGGATGGAGTTAGAAATCCGAAAGAACTTATTCAAAACCTAAAAAACAAAGTAACTGATGAAAAAATCTAAACAAGCATGGATAGGAACAATTCCCTTATTTATTGGAATAATAGCTTTAACATTAGGATTATTATTCGCCTTTTTTCTAATAACCTATCTCCAACTCTCCCATTATTTGCCTTTATGGATTTCACTCCCTTTATCATTAATCGGCGCGTTTATTTTATTCGCCGCATTTCTAAATATTCCAATTCCTAGAAGAAAAAAAGACCCAACATCAGATTTGAATATTAATGATAAAATAGCCGAAGGTGCTTGGTGTTCAGTCTACATGAAAAAAAGCGACAAAAACCTGGTTGTTAAACAGTTATACTTTTGTGGTTGGGGTCATAATGATTACAGAAAACATAAGGCTTTGGTGATAGGAAAGGAGAAAATATGTGGGAAATGGAACCCATTAATTCTATGGTTTCTTCATAATTATATGTTGCTGTACCAAATGATCGGTTTAAAAAGAAGACTGAGATTTGAGCAATCGATTGATGCTTTACCAACGACTTCTAACGTTAGTTACACTGGTCTTAGGTATGAACAAACTTTCGTCCCAAGAGAATTAACTGTTGAAAATTGTCCTGAAAACATTGTTGAACAATTCAAAAAACTAAACGATGATTTGGAGCGATGTGGGTTATATATAGATGACGTTCATGCCCGAAATGTTCGGTTGACTGAAAATGGACAAATACAAATTGTAGATGGTGAGCTTTATTCTGGAGGAGAGGAATGGATTAAATCTAAGCTCGTAGTACTTATTAATGGTGCGATGGTTTCAAATATGGAAAAAGTATTGGGGAATGATAGAATTATTGCTTGGGTTGATCATAGAGAAAGGGTTGATAATATAGTGAAGAAGGCATTTAATACGGAGTCTGAAATTAAGAAGTTTTAATGTAATTTTGGATAATGAAAAAAGGATTGCTTTTCTTGGCTTTTGGATGTGTTGGAATCACAACTGAAATATTTTTCACAGCAATAAGTTCTGTGGTTGAAAGTCTTTTGAATCACGAAGCAATTAATTGGCGTTTGCTAGGTTTCTCCTACATTTGGATGTTTCCAATTTATGGTTTGATTTCATTTTTAGCACCAATTGTTCTTGGTTTTTTATCGAAATATCCTTTGCTTTTAAGAATGTTTCTCGCTGCAATTGTAATTTTTACGGTAGAATTTATCTCTGGATTTATACTAGATCAATTGACGGGGAGCTGTCCTTGGGAATACAAACACGGTTACCATGTTATGGGCTACATTCAATTGGAATATTTACCAGCTTGGATGCTGTTCGCTTTTATGATTGAGAAGATTTATTCTTTTCTTGACAAAGCTTTTGAAACAAAAAACTGAGCGAGAAAAACATTTAATCGCAATTTTATTTGAATAAATCAAGGTTTAATTTTCTGTAAATCAAGGTAAGAATAAAACCAATCGTTACGCCGGTTGTGTTTGCTAACGCATCTAGCCACGAAGGTGATCTTCCAGGAACAAAACCTTGACAATATTCCATTAACAAGCCATAAAGCACAAGCAAAGGTAGAATCAATAAGTGTTTTCTGAAATTTTCTAGGAGCATTCCTGCATTCAAACTGAAAACAGTGTAAGCAATAAAATGATTGATTTTATCGTGTTCGCCCAACTCAATTCCTGATTTTGGTGGCATTAAACTCAAAAATGTAATCCCAATAATTACACAAACCAACGAGATTTTCAATAAGCTATGACTCCAGATTTTCATCGGGCAAAAGTACAAATTTGTTTTGAAGAGATTTCATCGTCCACTATTCTCCTTCTTCAGTTGAAAATTTATTTATCTTAAAAATCCTCTTGCGCGTAAATCTTTCTGAATGGCAGCAATATCATCAGGAATATCAAAATTAATAAGCCAATTCACGTCTAAACCGTTGAAAATACAAAGCTTCATGATATTAGGATAAGTTGACATCAATTCGCCCAACGTTTCAACATCTTCTTTAAAATCATATTGTAAATCCTCATGCATCGCTTTGATTTGCGTCAAAATTTTAAAACTTCTTGCAATCAAATAAATATTAAAAGCATAAGCTCGATTTGGCGTTTCACGACTTAATTCGTCTTTAAAATTTGACAGCGAAAGAATCAACATTTTAAGATTCAAATATGGTTCGCTGTATTTATCTTTTGTAGTGGAAACAAGTTCATTAATCATTCCACTCATTTCTTTCACTTCCTGTAAGTAAATATCCGAAGAATAAAATCGATTTTTGGCGTTCGCTACCATTCGTTGAAATTTTTCTTCTAATTCAGTTCTGAAGGCTTCAACCGACCTAGTTTCTAATAATTGAAAATACAGTTGATTCATCAATACGAGATCTTTTCGGATAAGTCGCAACAACAGTTTATCTTTTTCCTTTTCAGGCATTGCCAAAATCGCTTCCTTAAACTCTGTTTCTATTTTCATGAATTTATTTTTTGAAAGACAAAATAAACCAAAAATTAATTAAAAATAAGAATGAAGATATTGATTTTCCTACTTTTCGAAGGAATTAAAAAAATGAATTAAGGCTTATAAACTCAATAATTTCTATTTTTACATTTTAACACAACTTTAAGTAGGTAGTAGAAAGTTAATTGTAAAAGTGCTGTGGACTTATTGTTCATTTGAATGCTAACAGGATTGCACTCTTCATTTTAACGCTTAACTTTTCACTCTTAACTTTCAGTTCTCAAGCTTCAGATTAAATGTCAGTCCATAAAAACGTAAAAAGAGTTACAACTCACACTTTGCAAGAAATGAAAAATGCAGGTGTAAAAATCTCTATGCTAACTGGTTATGATTTTTCAATTGCCAGAATTATTGACGAAGCAGGAATGGATATTATACTTGTAGGCGATTCAGCTTCAAACGTAATGGCGGGGCACGAAACAACTTTACCCATCACATTAGATCAAATGATTTATCACGCTTCTTCAGTTGTGAGAGCTGTTGATCGTGCTTTGGTTGTAGTTGATTTACCTTTTGGTTCTTACCAAGGAAATTCAAAAGAAGCGCTTTCCAGTGCTATTCGAATTATGAAAGAATCAGGTGGACACGCTGTAAAAATGGAAGGTGGACAAGAAATTTTGGAGTCCATTAAACGAATTTTAACCGCTGGAATTCCTGTAATGGGGCATTTAGGTTTAACGCCACAGTCGATTTATAAATTTGGAACTTACGTTGTTCGAGCGAAAGAAGAAGAGGAAGCAAATCGCTTGATTGAAGATGCAAAAGCATTGGAAGAAGCAGGTTGTTTTGCTATCGTTTTAGAGAAAATTCCAGCTAAATTAGCAGCTAAAGTTGCCCAAATGGTTACGATTCCAATAATCGGTATTGGTGCTGGAAACGGTGTTGATGGTCAAGTTTTAGTGGTTCACGATATGCTTGGAATTAACAATGAATTCAGTCCACGTTTTCTTCGTAAATACAATAATTTACACGAACAAATGATGCGCTCGTTTCAGGAATATATTCGCGACGTTCGATCAGGTGATTTCCCGAACGAATCAGAACAATACTAAGTTTGAAATATGATTTTCAATAGATTTTCTTCTGTTTTAATTCTATTTTTATTCCTATTTAATGCTTGTAATTCAGAATCAAATAAAAGTGTAAAAAACACAACTCATTCTGAAAATTTATGTAAACATAGTCGCTGGCTGAAGATTTTTGAAAAAGAGAATCAAGTAATTATTCAAATTACAAATCCGGATAATCCAAAGCAAGTATTTACATTTCAAACCAGCGGAAAAGCAACAAATCAAGGAACTAAATCCACAAAAATCATTGAACTTCCAAGCAAAAAATTAGCCGTTCTTTCTGCAACACATATTGGAATACTTTCGGAATTAGATGCTATTGATTTCATTGCAGCAATTTCAGATGAAAAGTTTGTTTTCAATCAAAAAGTGAAAAAAGGAGTGAAAAATGGGAAAATCATTTCACTTGGTGACGAAGGTCAAATTTCGATTGAAAAACTAGTAGCATCTAAAACAAAAACATTGATTTACAGTGCATTTAGTGGAGAATTATCGCAACAAAAACAATTTGAAAAACTTGGAATTACAAGTATTCCAAATTACGATTGGCGCGAAACGACACCACTTGGAAAAACTGACTGGCTCTTGCTTTTTGGTTATTTAACTGGAAAACAGGCGGAAGCAAAAGCAAAAATTGAACAATTAAATTCTTCGTATAAAAAAGAAATTAGCGCAGGAAAAAAAATTAAAAACGAAGCGATTTTTCTTCTTGGAAATCAAATGGGCGATTATTGGTACGCACCTGCCGGAGAAAGTTATCAAGCAATTTTATTAAAAGATGCAGGAATCAATTATTTGTATGCCGACACAAAAGGCACAGGAAGTTTGGCTTTGCCGATGGAACAAGTAATTAAAGACGCTGAAAAGGCAACAATATGGTTAAATCCGGGATTTGCAACGAAAGCAGAAATTTTAAAATCAAACCCAAAAGCAGCTTTTCTAAACGTTTTTCAAAAGGGGAAAATATATTGTTACTCAGTAAATATGAACAACTTTTGGGAAAACAGTACCGTTCAAGCGCATTGGTATTTGAATGATTTACAAAACATTAAAGCTGGAAAAACAGCAAATAACGAACTGTATTTTTATAAATCGGTAGAATGATTCAATCGCAGCGAATAAACTGGTTCTTAGTAGTTTCACTTTTGATTTTCCCGTTGATTGCCTATTTTCATTTGACAGTTGGCCAACAAGCAATTTCTATAAGCGATTTTAAAAACGCGATTTTTGCTTATGATTCCACAAATACCGCACAATTACTAGCAAGAGAGTTCCGATTTCCACGATTGATAATGGCTTGTGTTGCTGGCGCAGGTTTGTCATTAGCAGGAATGTTGATGCAAACACTTTTCAATAATCCGCTCGCTGGACCTTATGTTTTGGGAATTAATTCCGGAGCAAGTTTGATGGTTGCTATCAGTTTATTAACTGGAATTCAGTTTTTTGGAACCAATTTCGGATTAATTAGTACTGCATTAATTGGTGCGTTTGCAGCTGGAATACTGATGATGTCCGTCGTAGGTTTTTTGAAATCACAAGTTTCACTTTTATTGGTCGGATTGATGTTTGGAAGTTTCACCTCTGCAATCGTTTCCTTTCTTGAAATCAGCTCCAAAGCGGAACAATTAAAAAGCTTCACACTTTGGTCGATGGGATCTTTACAAAATGTTTTACTGGAACAAATTCCATTAATTCTTTTGTTTTTTGTGTTTGGAATTATTTTGAGCGCATTAATTGTCAAACCATTGAATCTGTTAGTCTTAGGAGAAAATGCGGCATCTTTACTTGGCTTAAAAATCCAACAAACACGAATTGTTATTTTAATAATTACAGCTTTGTTTACGGGATTAATAACCGCATTTTGTGGTCCTATTGCATTTGTTGGTTTAGCAGTTCCAAATATTACACGCATTTTACTTAAAACCCAAAATCATTTTCATCTAATTGCTGGTAATTTGTTGATTGGAAGTTCATTTTTACTGCTTTGCGACATTCTTATTCAACTAATTGAAAATGAAATTCAATTGCCAATCAATGTTTTAACTTCTTTAATTGGTGCGCCTTTCGTGATTTTTGTACTAATTCGAAAAATGAAATGATTCACTTCAAACAAACAGAAATAGGCTACAAAAGTCCACTTATAAATGTGGCGGATTTGACATTAGAAGCAGGTAAAGTGTATGCTTTGGTTGGAAGAAATGGAAGTGGAAAATCGACTTTTTTGCGTTCAATTACAGGACAAAACCCTTTGATTTCTGGAGATATAAATATTAATTCCGTTTCCTTCAAAAAAGCAAATGCAATTGAAAAATCAAAAACAATTGCTTTTGTGGAAAGTAAATTTGACGGAATTGCATTTCTTTCTGTTGCGGATTATTTGGCGTTGGGTAGAGCGCCTTACACGAATGCGCTAGGACGTTTGAGTCAAGGAGATTGGGATTTTGTTCGTCAAGTAGCAAACGAAATTGGAATTGAAGCTTTTATGCAAAAAGATACGCTTTCTTTAAGTGACGGAGAAAGACAACTTTGCGCAATAGCAAGAGCCATTGTTCAAGAAACGCCCGTTCTTTTACTCGATGAACCAAGCGCCTTTTTGGATTATGCAAACAAGCAAATTCTTGTTGATAAACTGCTTCAAATTGCAAACGAAAAGCAAAAATGCATCGTTTTTTCCACCCACGATTTAGACTTGTGCATCGAAAACAAACTCGAATTTTTAGCGCTTAAAAACAATACCTTAACCAAAGTAAATGGTTTAAACAAACTTGAATTGATTGGTCTATTGGAAGGGAATTTATAAAAACCAATTCTTCAGTAACTTTAAGTTTAGTATTTTTAATCGTTTGTTGACTTCAATTTATTAAGCACAATTTTATCAATTGGAAAAGTCAAATCTGATTCCTGTAAATCGTCCAATTTTATCCATCTTTGTTTTTCCACTTCTTCAAAAAATGGAATTTCATAGTTTACACATTGTATTTTTCGAAAATCACACTTCACCAAATAATAGAAAGAAACAATTTGATCTTCCTTTCGAAAGGCTGATTCTTGGTAAAAATCGTTGTAATAAAAAGGAAACGCTTCTTCAATAGCTAAATTCAGTTCTTCAATAAATTCTCGTTTTAAAGCATCCAAAATTCCCTCTCCAGCTTCAACCCTTCCCCCTGGAAACTTTGTGAAAAAATGCCCAAATCGACATTCATCAGAAAGTAGGATTTCTTGGTTTTCATTGATTAAGAGCCCATAAACTCGAAGATTGAAGTTTTTCATAAAACAAAAATAAGGCTACCCTTTCGAATAGCCTTACAATAACTTGAATTTAAAGTTTTATTAAGGTGCAGCTGTAATTGTTGTTACCATTTCTTTAGTTACCTCTCCACTTCCAATGCTTGTTACTGTTAGACCAAGATTATTTTCCCAATCACAATCAACATAGTAAACACCAGGAGTTAGTTTAGAGAAAGTTACTTGACCAGAAGCGTCAGTGTTTGCTGATTTTGAATATGTTCCATTGTCAAAATCTGCTTGACTATTATACAAGTAAACCGTTTTTCCAGAACCGACAGAACTATTTAGACCATCAACAACATTTACAACTAAATCGCCAGTATTCTTTTTTTGGCAACTTGAAGCTATTAGTAAAAAGAACCCCAAAGAAAGGGTAAGCATGAATTGAATTGATTTTTTCATTTTATATGATTTTGATTTTTAATTGATTACTATTTATTATTTTCCTTTTTCTTAAAATTATCCAGTAATGGTTTTTTCTCTTTCGTCTCCGATTTTTGAGTTGTTGCAGGTCGTTTAGCTTTGATTTTAATAGTGTGAGTTGTGAAAATACCACCTGTCAAACTAGAGATAATCGCATCACCAAAATTATAGCGTGTTATTACTTGGCAATTTCCATCCGTAGGAGTACTTACACTTGTTCGCCCAAGAGGAATTAATCCCCAAAATAGCCACATTTGTTTTCCTTTTGCATAAGTGTATTCTTCACCTTGCGTTTCACGGTAAGTACCAACATTTGTTTTTGTTGTCATGCAAGAACTTATCGCACTTAGAATAAGAACTGAAAGCATTAAAAATTTCATTTTAGTGTAAAATTGATTCATTCTATTTTTTTGATTTTAATTGTTACTGTTTTTTGTTAAATCTGATTTAATTGAATTAATCTCTAGCAAATTAAGGCTCAAGCGTATGGCTCTGATTTCTACTAAAATGCCATGTAAAAGCAAAGAATGATCTAATTCTTTAATCTCTTTTTTACTTTCAGCTGTAAGAAATTCATTCACGTCTACTTCAAGAATTGAAGCGATTTTTTTTAATCGTTCAACTGGAATTTTAGACTCACCTCTTTCCAAACGGCTATAGTTTGTCGAATCAATTCCGAGTTCATCAGCCATGTAGTTTTGTGTGTAATTTTTGCTCAATCGTAAAATTTTGATTTTGTGGTGTAGGTCCATTTTTTTGACAGTTCAAAATTGATAAGTTTTGTTTGGAATAAAAAGGCGATAAATGCAAAGTTTTTGCGAAAAACGCACGAAGTCAAGAGCTTAACTCCGTGCGTTGAGGAATCAACTAATTATTTTTTAGTTGTTTTTGGTGTTTGCTTTGGTGGATTATTGTCACGACCACCACCAGATTTTCCACCATCGGGGTCTTTGGTAGGCCAATTT
>VEQH01000064.1 GCA_018883325.1 Flavobacteriales bacterium
GGAAATCGGGCTTAAATGATTGTGTGGTAACATCATCTAATATACTGATTTTCAAGGTTTTAAACAGATGTTTCCAAAGGTAATTTACTGACAATCAATTGTTTATTTTTTTGTCATGTAGTTAGTATTTTTCACTTAAAAGAGTTTTTTCATTTGTGTTTAGAAATATTATTCATTGAGTTCAATAGAAGGATCATTATGTTAGTGCACTTACTATTTTATTTATGTTAGTTAAAAACACTTATTTCTAGTGTAAAGTGGATTTAAAAGAGTTCTATTAAAAATAGAAGAAAGAGCATACGATTATTTTGAAAATACCATTGAACATTTTGTAATGCTTGTTCATACTTGTCTTAATAATGATCAAAGAAATTAATGAAAGTAATCAGTTCAATGAAGCAAGGAATACCAAATGAATGAGTTATTATTCCAAGATACTAAAACGAATAGTTACTTATACTCAATTTTGAACACTGTAAAAAGTCACCAAAACTTACTACACTTCTAGTAAAATCAAAACGTTTTCTAGAAGAATCCCGAATATTCTCGGGATTCTCGAGATTTCTCAGGGCAAACGACAAAATCCTTAAAAAGCGATAAATGATTTTTGATTTCATTTACAATTTTATTTGGTTTTCTCGGGATTATTCGGGAAATCTACAAAAAACCTATAATTTATTTCATTACTTTTTTCGAATTTCCATCGGTTTAATAAGGGGTTATTCAGGGTTATTCGAAAACATAAATTATTCAACTGTTATAGGTTTCGACAAAAAAAGATTTGAAAGCAACTTTTTAAAATTTGAATTTAATACAATAATTATCTATAAAAAAAGCGAGCGCAATTTAATTTCAAGTAACATAAACTTTATGTGGGCTTTTTTCGCAAGAGAAACACTGAAAGGAAGTTACAATTTCTAACAATGAAGAATTAAAATGAAATTGTAAAGTATAATAGTTTTTGAAGCTATTTTGATTACCTATCTTTTAGTTTAAATCATTATTACATCAATCTAAACTATTTCTATAATAGAATTATCAATGGAAATAACGAGTCATTTAGTGCAAAAATAAAAGCATTTAGAGTTACCTATAGAGGAGTTAAGTATGTACAGTTTTTTTATAGTTAAACCAATTTTATACATAATCCATCGTTTTTGTCTTGATACTGATTCTTGATCCCTCAAATTGTTTAAACCATGTTTAAACCAACAAAAAAAAAGCCTTTCGAGAAATCTCTTGAAAGGCTTTGTGGTACTTCTGTGGGGGTTGACGGGTTCGAACCGCCGACCCTCTGCTTGTAAGGCAGATGCTCTGAACCAGCTGAGCTAAACCCCCTTTTCCGTTTTTCGGAGTGCAAATATACAATAATTAAAATGAATATTCCAAATGTTTTTTGAAATTATTTTTCATTTTTTATTTCTTCAATCTTATTTAAGACATCTTCAAGGCCTTCTTTGAACTTTTCAAAGTCTTCTTTATAAAGAAAAATCTTGTGTTTCTGATAGTTACCGTCACCACCTTCGTCTGGGAATGTTTTTTTACTTTCAGTAAGTGTGATATACAAATCATTTCCCTTTGTTGCTTTTATATCGAAAAAGTAAGTTCGCTTACCTGCTCGCACAACTTTGGAGTAGATTTCGTTTTGATCTGAGTTCATAGCATAGTTTTAGAGTGTCAAAGATGCTGTTTTTTTGATAAAAATCAAAAAAATGTAAAAAAAAATAATTATGAATTCTTGGACTAGCGCCGTAAGTATCAGATTCTTGTTAAAAAAAAGGCTTTCGGCTATTTAAGTAGAAGGTATTCAATTTTTAAAGTCTGTTATAATCCATGTTACTTCCCAATGCTTTTCACATAGTGCATGTGAAATTCTTCAATCGTGCTTTCGATAAAAGGTTCGTTTAACATTAACATATCTGTTATTCGAATAATTTCTGGATATTGCTTTGCAAGCGTTTGTGTTAAAAAACATTTATTACCAATAACTTGAACTTCAAAAAAAGACCTTTCATCGTCTATTCGGTAAAAAGATTTATTGTTGGCTAACTTTCTGTAAACGGGAAATCGAAATTCACTCATTCTATTTTCCCTCCTTTTCTAACAAATTTTAAAAAATCTAAAAACTGTTTTCTTGAACTGAAAATTTTCACGAATTCAGAACCTAAGGTTTTTTTTGTTGCATTTGACTCTATGGTATTGTTTGTTGCTAAATCTTCGGTTGAATTCTTCGGTTTTTGCTCTGTTTCCATTAAGCTTGCGTACGCTTCGTTCATCTTTGCGATGTGATCAGCTCGTTCAAAGTTCGCTTTTGCTTTTTTTTGATAACCCAATTTTTCTTGCAAAAGCCCGAGGTTGTTAATCGAAATTGCATCTTCTGGATCTAAAGCTATTGCTAGTTCATAATCGACTAAAGCTGCTTTCGTGTCTCCAAAAAAATCTTTTGCGTAAGCGCGTGCTGCGTATCGATATCCATAATTCTTGTCTAATTCAACGGCTTTATCAAAGTCTGCAATTGCCTCGTTTTTATTTTTCAGATGAATGTGAAGAACACCTCTATCGCTGTATAAATTTGCCTCTTCGGGAAAAAGATAAACCAAATTATCAAATAGCACCAAAGCTTCTTGAAAGGATTGATTTTTCAAAAGTTGATAAGCTTTTTCGTGCTCGGAATTTAGAAATAATTGCATAATCGAAAAACAAACAATTTAAACTTATGTTTACAGTCGCTCCAAAGGTGTTTTTACACCATCAACTAATGAATAACAGGCTAATTTATCTTTAAAAACAGAAGATTTAAAAATAGAACGATTCAACAGCATTCGCACGCATTCCTGAATTCCTTCTACAATTGACGGATGTGGATGAATCAACTCTGAAAGCACTTCAATTGGCATATTTAGTTTTATCAATAATCCAACTGCTTGAATCGCCGTTGAAGCATGTGCACCAACAACACGCATTCCTAAAATTCGCATTTCATTGTCGTTGGTTACAATAATTTTGAAAAAACCTTGGGTCTTACGCATCGCAATTGCACGTGTAATCAAGGAATAATCTATTTTGACTACCTTAATCGGAATACTTTGCTGAACGCATTGTTGCTCATTAAATCCAACAGATGCTACTTCTGGATTAAGGAACATTATTGTACAAATATTATCGTAATTTAATAATTCAGGTTTGTTTCCAAATGCTTTTTCAACTGCGTGACGTGCTTCGATTTCACCCATATTTACCAATGCAATTCGACCAGAAACATCCCCAACTGCATAGATATTTGGAACATTTGTGCGCGTATCTTCATCGCCGATGTGTACTCCTCTTTTTGACAATGAAACACCAGCATTTTCTAAACCCAGGTTTTCAATATTGGGCTGACGACCGATGGATAACAAGGCTTTTTCAACGCGAATAACCTCTCGACTTCCATCAGGATATGATAATTCATATTCTACCTCGCCGTCAATTTTTTCAAGTCGTTCGAGCTTGGCATTGGAATGAATTACAACACCATGTTCTATTAAATTGGTAGAAATCAATCGCGAAATGTCAGCATCTTCAAATGGTAAAATGCGTTCTTGACGGTCAATGATATATACTTTTGTGCGACCAAAATTTGAAAAAATGGTAGCGTATTCACAACCAATAACTCCTGCACCAACGATTACTAAACTTTTAGGATAATCTTCAATATTATCAATTCCATCGCTTGTAAGAATTACTTTTTCATCAACATCAAATTCGGGCATTCTGCGCGGTCGGCTTCCTGTTGCTAGAATGATATTCTCTCCCCAAATAATTTTCTCTTCGTCCTCGTGGGTAATTCGAACTTCATTTTTTGAAAGTAAATAACCATGCCCACGTTCGTAATGAAGCAGTTTTTGCATGGTTTCGGTTTGTAATAATTTGATATGCGCCGAATATTGGAATTTGCGTTCAAAAATTGCTTCAGCTAAATTTTTCTTTACATCTTCCCAAGAAAGTTCAAACTTTGTTCTTCCTTTAGAAACAATCATTTCGTTTACGTCGGCCACGCGATTGGAAAGTTCCCAAAGTGTTTTTGATGAAAGTGCACCATTGTAAACACCTGCTCCTCCCACTTTATCCATTTCGATTAAACAAACCCGTTTTCCGAAATCTATTCCTCTCATTGCAGCAGCATAACCTGCTGGTCCGCCTCCAATGACAATCAAATCAAATTTTTCCATTTACCTTAAGTTCGATGTAAATATAGTTAGCCAAGTTTATAATTTTAAAGAAGAATGAGGAGTTACAAAAAAATTATTTGAGCATTCGCTTTCTTACCAGTAGATTTCTCCTTTCAGTCGAAAAGACTACTTGTTTAGGTGTTTCAGCGAAAATGCGAAGCATTTTCGCATTTTAATTCCTTGAATAGTCCTTCCGACCAAAGGGAGGAATCTACTAATAGTGGAATTGTGTACATTCATAAAAATTATTTTTGAACCAATAAACGCATACTTTTTGAGCCAACATTTGTTTGAATTTGTATCAAATACAATCCATTGCTCCAATTTGAAACTGAAAATTCATTACTATTTGAATCATACGAATTTAGCGCTGTTAATTCCTGTCCCATTAGATTGTAAACGCGTACTTTTTCTAATGTTACTCCATTCGGAATAGATAAAACTACCTTGTCTGACGAAGGATTTGGAGAGCAGCTAATTTCATCGATTAGCAAATTGTTAAGTCCCAAGGTTGCTGGATTGCCAATGCGAATATTGTCTAAATAAATATTGTTTCCAGCTTTTGAATCAAAGGTAAATTTGAATTGAAGATTATCGGTTAAGTAGGCGCTAGTGATGTTTGTTACAATTTCATTTTTCCAAAAAGCATCACTTGAAGGAATAAAATTTTCGGTTACCAAAGTATCAACAGTTTTTAAAGTGCTTGAACCATTTAATGTTTTGCGAATTAACCAAGTTTCACCACAATCGGTTGAAATGGAAACTTTTAATTGTTCATTTCCTGTTGTTTCTTTTCTTGCGTACGCGTAATCAAAAGAAATTGCAACGGCATCCAAGTTACTCGCGTCAAATGGCTGTGAAATAAATTCATAAGCACCACTTGCACCTGTCGTAAAATTTTGAACGGATAAACACCCTAAACTATTGAATCCTGTTGTTTCAATTCTCGACCAATTATTCGGCGCATTTTTAGGAACAACAGACCAATTTTCATTAAAATGAGAAAGCGTTTCGAATGGTTCATGTAAACCGTCAATTGTTCCTGACGTTGGTAAAATGGTGATGTAATCAATCTCATTTGCACTCAAATTTTGGTTGCCATTTGTCACAGCTAGATTTACTGCATATTTTCCAGGTGCATTAAACGAAACGGTAACAATTGAATCAGTTGCAGCAGAAATTGTTCCTCCTGCAATTGTCCAAGTGCGCGATTGAACGCCATGTAAAGAAACATCTGTAAGTGTAATTGTTTCCCCAACGCAAGCAATTCGTTTATCGGCAACAAATTTCGCTTGACAAAGATTTGTACTTGTTCCATCTATTCCTGTTGCAGCTAAATTTGAAGGCGACCATAAATTATTGCGATTTGCAACAGAGGAATTAAGACAAGCGTGCATTCTTGTTTTTTGACCTTCCGTAAACATCAATGCACAATAGGCATAATCCATGTAATTTTGGATATTATCCAAACTTCCACACGAAGAGTTGTTCAAACCACAACTTGACCAACCAATTGTTAGAGGCGTGTCGTCTACTTCGTCGTCGAAATTGCAATTGTTTGCATTTCCAACAGGTAAGTAATAGAAATTCGGCACATTGTTTCCTCCCCAAATATGCTGTAAATTCAAGAAATGCCCCACTTCATGTGAAAGTACTGTTCTTCTAAAAAATTCAGATGTTCCAATTGTTCCGATGTAATCGTGTGCCATAACGATTCCATCCCATTCAGGAATTGTGTCGGCGGCAGCAGGTAGCAAAGCATGTCCAGCTAAACCAGCAGCTTCAGCGCAGATATAAACATTTAAGTATTTATTTGGAGGCCAATGAATCAAGCTTTTTACTTGGTGGTCACCGATTGCTGTTAGAGGAGAAACGGTTCTCGTTATACCGCTTGTACAATTTCCATTTGGATCTTTTTGCGCCAATCTAAACTCAATTTGTGCATCAGCCGCGATTGATTTAAAAGCATTTACGATATCAGAAGTGTCGGCATTGAGTTTTCTGTATTGTATATTTAATTGATTAACAGCATCAATTATTTGATCATCATTAATATTTTCAACACCGTAATTATGAATCACATGAAAAACGATAGGAATCACAAATAAAGCATTACTTTTTTCATGTGCTTGTTTTTCATAAGCTTTAGTGTCGGCTTGTAAGCGTTCGTAGGCTCTTTGAATTCCTGAATTATATTGCGGATAGTTTTTAAATAATTCTTGATGCATTTCATCCGTTCCACAGTGTTTTGGGTTTGATTGTGAGAAAGTTGAAACGGAAATCACTGAACCAAAGAATCCTAAAAGAATCTTGTGTTTTAAAGAAGATAACATAGACTGAAATTTGATGCCTAAGTTAAGAAATTAATCAGGGCTTCAATTTCAAAAATGAAGGAATTTAGATGATTTTTAGCTCTAGAAATTCCATTTCATGCTTCTGTCGTCGAGAACAGCGAAGGAAATTTTCCAGCTAGGAGTCGGTTTGATGTTATTTCCATCAGAAAGCACACCATAAATACCAACACGTAAACGACGACGTGAAAGTTTAAAATTGCGTTCCAAACCAGCTAGAATTTCATAGTGTTGCCAATTGTACTCTTGGACATAAAGTGCACCAGCTCCGAAAACTAAACCAATTCTGGTTTTTTTCATGAAAGGAATTTTATTTAAAATCGCACCGTTGTCGTGATGAACGAAATGGGCTTCAAGCGATAATCCTGAAGTAATTAAATTACTGTCTAAACCTTGAAAAGAGTACAAGGGATTTGAAAACCAAATAGGGTCACTTCTTCGTTGGTATTTATAATCAGGATTATACAAATTTCTAGTGCTGAGGAATTTTCCTGCTGAAACACGATAACTTGAAGTTCCTAAAGTTCCAATTTTGAAATTTTGCATGATATCGAATTGCATGTAAAAATGATCGACATCACTTCCGAAAATCTTTGGCATTCCGCGTTCAAAATTCAAATAAAAAGTTGGCCACGCAGAACCAAGCAAAACTTTTCTGTACGGTTCGCGCATATATTTTTGTTTAGGCGTATAACTCAAGGTTAAATCGCCAATCATTGCTTGATAGGATTTGAAATCTGAAGGCTCAGAATTTGGAAGAATCGAATCTACAGCTGTTAGAAATTTATAACCTTTCAAACTTCTTCTTTCACTGAATTCAAAACTTAAATCGATGTAAAAACCGTTGAATATTTCATATTCTAAATTGGTTCGCATACGCGTTGCTTCAATGAAATTCTCGCGTTTGTAAACTTGCGTTATGGCATCAAAACCACGAATAACATCAAAATCATGATTTACGGAAAAACGTAAAAAACCAAAATGGAAAGGGTCAAATCGGTATTTCCACCAAGTGCTTCCTTTGATATCTTTGTTGAGTAAACCGTAGGAAATTCGCGTGTAGGAATCCAAGGTGCGTTCATCTTTCCATTTTTTGAAATAATCAAAACTTGGTGTCAATCGCGGCCCTGCAATGTAAATTGGCTGAATGAATGTTGCCAACGAACCGATTGTCCACTGTTGTCTTTTAGGTCGGTTTCGATGATCGACACCAAACCAAAGTACTTTTAAAACCGTTACTTTATTGAAAACTTTATCGACAGAATCAAGGTATTCTTTTCTGTTTTGGAAATCGCGGATACTATCTTTTGCAATGATAAATTTTCGTTCCTCTTCAGTGAGTGTTGCTTGTCGATTTTGAGCCCAAAAAGCTGTGTCTTTCTCGTAAGCTTCTTTTTCTGTAACGGCTAATTCTGTGCTAAAGAATTTATTTCCAAAGTTTGTTTTGAAATTATAATTTGAGAAAATAGCGTTTGTTGAGCATTTAGAAACTTCATTTTTATAGCGCACACCATAAGTTAAATTTTGAGTTTCGAGCACACAGATGGAATCTCCAGGATGAGAGAAAGTTTGTTCAATTGTGAAGTAATCGTAAATCAACAAATTTCCTTTATTCATCGTTAATTCTAACTTTTGAACTAACCACAGACTATCAATAACATAAATGTAACCTTCTAAAGTGGTGGTTGCGGTATTTCGAGGAATAATTTTGATTTTAGAAATCATTCTACCGTTTTCTTCATATTTTTTCTCGAGGCGATATTTGTAAGATAAAATTCCGGGAGAAGAGATAGGAGAACTCACAGGCGTTTGATGTAAGTCATCTAAATGCAATAAATTCTCAAAAAAATTGAAGTTCGATTTTACGGTTGTTGTGTAATAAAGTGATTGCGCATTTCCTCTTAATGTATAAGCATTTCGAATTTCTTTCACTTTATTTCCTGGTGCATAGTTTCTCGTTAATTGAACTTCAACTAAATTCATTTTATCTGTCCAATCACCTTTTTTCTTTTTGTCGCCATCTAAAGGGTCAGCATCGGTTTTTGTAACTTCTTCAGTCTGTTTTTCTTTTAATTTAGGATCAAGTTTTTCAGTTGCCTTGATGTAAACATCTACAACGTGTGGATAATTCCAAAGATTAATTTGCTCTCTTTTTTTAACCACTTCCAACATAATATCCCGTCCTGGGTTTGTTTTTTTTACAGAAACATCAACCGACTCTAAATCTTTGAATTTTGTCGGGAATAATTGCATATTTCGGGTGATGTCGATGCTACTTAAAGTGATGTAAGCTTCTCTGTCGTCAAAACCTGAAGCTGAGAAAATTAGGAAATACTCGCCGGGCATCATGGAGAGTTCATATTTTCCATTTACATCTGAAACGGTTCTTTGATCGCTTGCATTTTTAACATATACTTTCGCAAATGGAATAGGCATATTTCGCTCGTCAACAATCTCTCCACGCACAAATTGTTGATTGAATGCAGTAAAGGAAAAGGCTAAGAAGAAAATTAAAAAATATATTTTTTTCATTTTTTGTAAGACAAGCAAAGTGTTTATTTTGTTACAATCGATTGAATTTTATTATAAATCAACGATAAAATTAATTTGAAAATTTAGCAGGATTCTAAAATTGTGTTCAGTGAAAATCAATTCGTTTGAATAAGCTTAATAAGTGGATAAAAGGAAGTTAGTTACCTTTTTTTGTTGATTTTGTATTTTGTTTTTGCTGTTCCAAATATTCTAAGTGGCGTTCCATTCTTTTCATCATATAGGATTTAAAGAAGAACATTCCGAAAGCAACCACGACAAAAACGTAATAAAATCCCCATTTATTAAAACCTTGTGTTAAGCTTAAATAAGTGATTAAAATTGTCATTGCGATGGCTAAAACCAACCAAAATAAACGCATTATTTTATTGTAAACATTCATATTTTTTTAATTTATTTCGAGTTCGTCCTCTATTTGTATTTTTCCTTCTGGTTTTAAAAGTTCGTATTTATCAAACTCTTGTGTTGTTTTTAGTCCGTCTTTTCCAATAACAATTCCTTTTGGTGAACGAACGATAATTTGGGAAAGCGAATAAATGGTACTGTCTCTTTGATTCCAAAATAAAGCCTCTGTTTCAAGGAGTTGTTTGTTTTGGAAATTATACAATCGCACAGAATCCTTTACAATTATTGTTCCGTTATTGAAATTAATTTCTCCGTTCAAAGCAAATAAAGTGGAGACAATTTTACCTTTTTCATCGAAAAAATTCACCCTCAAACTGTCCTTAACTTTGGTAATGTATTCTTTTCCTCTAAATGTTTCTGCAAGTGAAGCTAGAATTTCTACTTTGGCATATCCACTATCTGAAATGATAATGTGAAGGTCTTTTGTGCTTTCGTCAGGAGCGTTTGTGTTGAACGTGATTTTTTGAATCGTTTCTAAATCATTTACACACGAAAAAAGAATTCCTGTCAAGCAGCAAAGCAAGACAGGAATTAAACGTTTGTTTTTGGTTTTAAAACGAATCACTATTTTAAAGAAACTGATACACCCCAACAAGAAAGTGAAACAGAACTTGGATTGTTGTTTTCAAATCTATCGCTTTCAGTAGGACCACTTGCTCTATATCTTGCAGCAGCACTACCGTCACCAGCTCTTTGTGCTAATTCAGCAGCATACAAGTAATTACACTTTCTGTCAAAAGTTGAAGCACCACAAGAGTTTGCTGTTTTTGCAACACAATTCGCTGCGATTAACAATGCTTTGTTGCGATTTGAACCAGAGATTCCCATTGCAGTTCTGTAAGCAGTATTGTAAGCATCTTGGTCGTGGTATTGAATTTCTAAAATCATAAACTCAATATCTTCTTTTTGAGATGCGTCTGTTGCCATTCCTTTCGCTTGGTTGAAAGTTGTGATAGCGTTAGCAAATTGTTTTTTAGCTTTTTGCAATTGTGCTTTTGCTAAAACAGCGTCGATTGAATTGTCAATTTTGATGATTGTGTCCACCAACATTTCATATTCTTTACTTCCTGTACAACCTTTATCTTTCAACAAAGTCATAAAGTTGTTTACCACTTTTTTCTTTGCTTCAACTTCTTGTGGAAGAGTAGACATAAATCCAGCTAAATCAGGTAAGATGTCATCACAAGATCTAACAACTGTATTGAAATAAGTAGTTAAATTCTCTTGAGATTTCACAGACATTTTAGCGTCAGTAATTAATTTAGACAAGCTAAAATATTCAGAAATCAATCTCTTTTTGTAAGCAGCTTTATCTTCTACTGAAGTTTTAGCATCGTTGTACATTGTGTATAAATTGAAATAGTACAGAGAAACTTGTGCTTCATTAAAAGTTGCTCCTGATTGAGTTGATTGAACAAAAAGTTCATCTGCTTTTTTACGGTTCAATTTAGAAGATTGAAGAATAAAAGTTGCTCTAACAGCAGAATTTGCTTTATCAAAATGACCAGCTTTCTCCACTCGATCAAAAGCATCAACCAAAGTGTCGATATATGCTGTTTTTCTTGCTTTATCAGTCTCAGATGAAATCGTATTTCTCATTGTTTGAATCATACGATCGTAATTTGCTTTATCAAAACCACCACAAATTTGTTCTGCTTTAAGGTAGTATGAAGTTGCACCTGCGTAATTTTTAAGTTTCAATTCCTCACCTGCGAAAAGGCGCATTCTTTTACACTCTTTCTCTTGAGGAGTTTCTTCTTGAGCGTTTGCATAAATTGCTGTAGCAGCTACAAATGTTCCGAATAAAATAGTTTTAAGTTTCATTTTTTCTTTTTTTAATCTAATTTTCTTTTTCTAAACCACTTATCAAAACTGGAAGGTGATACTATCAATCCAAAATTGATTCCTAAATAAGATTCCTTTATTGCACTTGCTTCATTTACACCTCGCTGTCCAAATAGAAAAGCGACATTTATAGATGAAAGCGACTGTTGAGCCAGAATCGGGATGCCTAAACCAAATGTCATGCCACGATCGAAATATTGAGAATTATTTAATAGATAAGGTAAAGTTTGTTGATAAGCTCCAAGTCGATAGCTAAATTTCTCAAGGGTTTTAAGATTGGTGAAATTTTCAGCGATTCTCAACTCAGGATTAAACTGTAAACCAAAACTGAATTTATTATAATCGACAAGTGGCCAAGATGTTAAACTTCCAATTGAAGGTTGAACAGCGCCATAATGCGCATAAGAAAGTAAAACATTTAATCCAGGATGTAATAATCGTGTGTTTCGTTGCCAATTTGGAAGTGCAAACAAATAGCTGATTCCAAGTTTATAACTTAAAGCAACATTCAAGTTTCCACTCGTTTGATTGTAAACTAAAGTGTCGTATGTACTTGGCGTGTTGATATTTGAAGCAGCGTACAATTCTTCTTTGTAAGTGGTAGCATAATTTTGAGAAGGCTCAACTATGGCAGAAAGTAAAAGTTGTTGGTTCTTTGAAATTTTTTGTCGGAAGTAAGTCCCGATTTCGTAATGGAAAGCACGCATTTGAAAAATATCGAAACTGATTCCACCTTGCGAAGTGTTTGGGTCAACCAATAGCGATTTACGTTGATTGTTCACGCTACCAAATAAATAAGAAGCGTTGAAGCCAAGTGCTAATTTTGTCGTTTTCTTGTTTAAAATACTATAAGAAAAACCTAAAAATAAATTTTGAATTCCACCTGAACCGATGTATGAATATTCTAAAGTGTCTGTTCCAGTAAATTGTTTCTCAGAAAAAGAATAGCCTTTAGTTGAAAAAGGTCTTAAGCCAAAAGCTAAACCCATTCTTTTTTTCATTTTAAAACCAATCGCAAAATGTTCCACCAATGCGTTTCCGCTATTTTCAGTAACCGAACCTTGTTTGAATTGAGAAAGTCGAGAAGTTATATCAATTGAAAAAAGTGTATTCCCACTACTTAAAGTGCTGTAAGAAGCTGGATTGTAAAAATTTAATTGAGTGGAATCAAAAAAGTTAAAATTATTTTTCCCAAGTGCATTGTAGATGGAATGGCTTCCTGTCGCTCGTTCTCCGATTCCGTAGTAGGAAATTGGGTCTTTGGTACTCGATTGACCAAAAATTCCGGTTAAAAAAGCTATGAAAAGTAAACTAAGCGTGTGTCGCATTCAATTTGTAAAGTTCAAAGATTCCTTTGAGGGTTAAATTTTCGTCTGCAAAGATGTTATTTTTTTGCTCGAAATCAAAATAATGAGCGTCACCACCTGTGATAAATATCTTTAAATCGCCATATTTTTGTTGATAACGATTAATTATTCCGTTTATTTCAGCTTCCATTCCGTGTTGCACTCCTGATTGAATCGCGCTTGTTGTTGAATTACCAATTAATTCCACTGAAGTTGTCGGTTCGAGCAAAGGCAATTTAGCTGTAAATGAATTTAAAGCTTTGTAGCGCAAGTTCAATCCTGGCGAAATTGAACCTCCCAAATAATTTTGCTGTTCATCAAGAAAATCGAATTTGATGCAAGTGCCAATATCCACACACAAACGATTACCAAAGGACTGATTTGCGTTCATTGCTGCAACATTACAAATCCGATCGATACCCAAAGTCTCAGGTGTTTTGTATTTTAAGTGAAAAGGGAGGTGTAAATTGAAGTGAATTTGAAAAATTGCATTCGTTTTTTTACTTAAATCACTCAGAAATGAGTCATCGACAACTGAAGAAAGCACAATTTTTTCATTTTTATTTAAAAAATTAATGAGCTCCATTCTATTTTCAAAAGGAATAACTTCAAGTAAGGTATCGTTTTCAAATACAGCGAGTTTCATTCGTGTATTTCCTGCGTCAAGTACTTGAATTTTCTCCATTTTATTCCGTTTTCGACACAAAGTTAAACGGCTTTTCAAGATTTTTTCAAAAATAATTTGATTTTGAAAAGAAAAAGTTATTAAATTTGCACCCACCGAAAGCTGGTACCTTAGCTCAGTCGGTAGAGCAAAGGACTGAAAATCCTTGTGTCCCTGGTTCGATTCCTGGAGGTACCACTTAATAAAAGCTTCACAGAAATGTGGAGCTTTTTTGTTTTTAGTTATTCCGTTAATTCATTCGGATCAAAAAACATTATTGCTATCAGATATTACGATCATCTACCAATTACCAAATCTTTAAAAGCTCTTAGCGCAATATTTTTATTACTTCTATCATCGAAATTTGTTTGATAAACTTATTTTTTTTCAGCTGTTGTCAATTTCTTTTCACCAGTTTCTATGCTTGCTACTTTTAATTGTAATCTCTTTCATAGATTCTGATTTAAGTTAATTTACAATTTCTCACGAATTTTTTTAAATTTAATTTTGATTTTTGCTAAAAAGTAAAGAGTTTAATATTCACTACTCCTAAAATATTTGTAAATAATTAATATCAATTATTTAATCAGGGATTTCTCGCTTTGAAACAAATAAAATCTTTTATGTATTGATTTTAATTTGCAGATTTTCAAAAGATTCCTCACGATGTTCGGAAGGACAATGCTGTTAGAGTAGGTGGCGAAAATGCGAAGCATTTTCGCATTTCCTTCCCGATTCAAGAGTCCTTCCGACCAAAGGGAGGAATCTTATTAGAGATGGCATTAAATTTATGCTGTTTTTAAAGATTAAGTCTCGAAAGGACTTCATAGTGTCATATGATAGGAATCGAAGCGTAAAAGTTGCCTCTATTCCTCATTGACAAGAAGTTCAGTAGTAATTTCGGAGCTACAAGAGAAATCTATTTTTTCAATTCGAAGCGAAAAGTTATTAAGGAAACAAATAGAAATAGACCAAAACTAATTTTCTAGCATCAAAAAATACCTCACTGCCAACTCATAGCTTTTCAAGCCAAAACCAAAAACACAGCCCACACAAACTGGACTAATCAGCGATTCGTGTCGAAAAGTTTCTCTAGCAGTGATATTTGAAATGTGAACTTCCACAACAGGTGTTTCAATCGCAGCAATACAATCGCGAATTGCAACACTTGTATGCGTGTAACCTCCTGCATTTAAGATGATTCCGTCGCATTCAGCTTGTTGTAATACATTGATAATTTCTCCCTCCACATTCGATTGAAAATACGTGAAATCTATGTCGAATTTTGATTTAAGTTCTTCCAAATAGTCTTCAAAACTAACATTACCATATATTTGTGGCTGTCTGTTACCTAAGAGGTTTAAATTTGGACCGTTTACTATTAATAGTTTCATTCTATGTCAACTTGGAACCGCTATATTAAGGATTTTGTTTCATACTTGAAAATCGAAAAAGGATTAGCAGAGAATTCTATTTTCGCCTATCAAAAAGACGTAGATAAGTTATTTCAATATGCGCTATCTATTCAGAAAAACGCAGAAGAAATCACTTACAACGATTTAAAACACTTCATCGCAACACTTTATGACCTTGGTTTGAGTGCACGTTCTCAAGCAAGAATCATTTCTGGAATTAAACAGTTTTATGGATTTTTATTGTTGGAAAACGTAATTCAAGATGACCCTAGTGAATTGTTAGAACAACCCAAAATCGGATTGAAATTGCCTGAGGTGTTGACAATTGAAGAAATTGACGCATTGATTGCTGCCGTTGACTTAACGAAAACAGAAGGACATCGAAATCGTGCGATTTTGGAAACACTTTACAGTTGTGGAATGCGCGTAAGTGAGTTGATTAATTTGCGTTTTTCAGATTTGTATTTTGACGAAGGTTTTGTGCGCGTCATCGGAAAAGGAAATAAAGAGCGCTTGGTTCCGGTGAGTCCACAAGTACAGAAAGAAATTCAAATTTACAACGATCACGTGCGCCGACACCAAGAAATTAAAAAAGGAAATGAAAATATTGTATTTCTGAATAGGAGGGGAGCGCAACTGACGCGCGTAATGATTTTTACGATTATCAAACAATTGGCAGAAGCGATAGATTTGAAAAAAAACATTTCGCCACACACATTTCGTCACAGTTTTGCAACCCATTTGATTGAAGGCGGTGCCAATTTGCGTGCAATTCAAGAAATGCTGGGTCACGAATCGATAACAACAACAGAAATTTATACGCATTTAGACCAACGATTCTTGCGAGATGCCATTTTAAGCTATCATCCGCGGAATGTAAAGGACTAATTTTCAGCAATTGAAAAAAATTATTAAGATTTATTTGTTAATGGTTTGTATATTTAAAAAGAGTTACTACCTTTGCATCCGCTTTTTGCATTTACACGTAATTTTATATATACATGTCACGAGTTTGTCAGTTAACAGGAAAATCAGTAATGGTAGGGAACAATGTTTCTCACTCGAATAGAAAAACGAAAAGACGTTTTTATCCGAATTTGATTACTAAAAAATTCTTCATCCCTGAGGAAGAATCTTATATTACGTTGAAAATTTCGACTTCTGCATTGCGCACAATCAACAAGAAAGGAATTCAAGCTTGTTTGAAAGAAGCTCGTGAAAAAGGATATTTAAAATAAACTGTTGCGAAACAGCTAAACATCAAAGAAAATGGCAAAGAAAAGTAAAGGTAATCGTATTCAAGTAATCCTTGAATGTACAGAACATAAAGATTCTGGAATGGCAGGTACTTCACGTTATATTACGACAAAAAATCGTAAAAACACACCTGACCGTATGGAGATTAAAAAATATAATCCCATTTTGAAAAAATACACAGTTCATAAAGAAATTAAATAATTAGACATGGCTAAGAAAGTAGTAGCTTCCCTTCAAAAAGGTGGCGGAAAAGAGCACACGAAAGTGATTAAAATGGTGAAATCAGAAAAATCAGGTTCATACACTTTCAAAGAAGAAATCGTTCACAACGATAAAGTGAAAGAATGGTTTACAAAAGGCTAATTTTTTATTAATATATTTGCAAAGAAGCTTCCAATTATGGAGGCTTTTTTTTTACAATTATGGGACTATTTGATTTTTTTTCGCGCTCAAAAAAAGAAAACCTCGACCAAGGTCTAGAGAAAACGAAGCAATCTTTCTTTTCCAAGATAGCTCGCGCTATTGTTGGTAAATCGAAAGTAGATGATGAAGTACTTGATAATTTGGAGGAAATCCTTATTTCTTCTGATGTTGGTGTAGAAACAACCTTGAAAATCATTGACAGAATTCAAGCACGTGTTTCTCGCGACAAGGTGTTGGGAACGGATGAACTAAACTACGTTTTACGAAGTGAAATTATTTCGCTTTTAGAAGAGAACAATTCCAATCAAAATGGAAATTTGGAATACAACAAACCAGCTGACGGAAATCCCTATGTGATTATGGTTGTTGGGGTTAATGGCGTAGGGAAAACAACTACAATCGGAAAACTAGCACATCAATTCAAAAAATCAGGGAAAAAAGTTGTGTTGGGTGCTGCGGATACGTTTAGAGCAGCTGCAGTAGATCAATTAATTATTTGGTCGGAAAGAGTGGGTGTTCCAATCGTTCAGCAAGGAATGAACGCTGACCCAGCTAGTGTAGCTTTCGACACCTTACAATCAGCGAAAGCGAGCAATGCCGACGTTGTGATTATTGATACAGCAGGACGTTTGCACAATAAAGTGAATTTGATGAACGAATTGAGTAAAATCAAACGCGTTATGGAAAAAGTGATTCCTGGTGCGCCTCATGAAATTCTACTTGTTTTAGACGGTTCAACAGGGCAAAATGCCTTCGAACAAGCCAAACAATTCGCACAAGCAACAGATATCAACGCTTTAGCTGTAACCAAACTTGACGGAACAGCAAAAGGTGGCGTTGTAATTGGCATCTCCGATCAAATGAAAATCCCTGTGAAATACATCGGTGTAGGCGAAAAAATGGACGATTTACAATTGTTTGATAGAAAATTATTTGTCGAGTCTTTGTTTGCGGATTAGGGGGTTAGTAACTTTGCTTACTTGGAATAACACCTCTCACACCACCTCTTGGATTTTCAACATCACCTTTATATCTTGGGATTAAATGAATGTGAACGTGATTGACTGTTTGTCCTGCGAACTCACCAACGTTTATTCCAATATTGAATCCATCAGGATTGAATTTTCGGGTAATGATTTCCTTCACTTTATTTACAAGTTGAAAGCATGTCTTTTGTTCTTCAATTGTTAACTCAAAATAATTGGAAACATGTCTTTTAGGAATTATCAACGCATGTCCTTCATTCACGGGAAATTTATCATAAATTGCAAACTCTGTTTCTCCATCAATGATTAAATTTCTTTCAATATTTGAGCTACAAAAAGGACATTTATCAGCAGGTTCATTTTGAAATTCATAAATCTCACAATTTTCATTCTTAAAAACTGTTTCAAAAGGGAGTTTGACTTGGCATTGGTAGGTTTGTTTTTTGTGCAATTTGTGCATTCTGAAACCTTCGTAATAAACATCTCTTCTAACTGCGAAATATGCTTTACCATTTTGATTTAGCAAATCTTTAACTTGCTTTAAAACAATTTCTTGTTCATCTGGTAAAAGAACATTTAGAACATAAAAACATAGAATGGTATCAAATTTTTCAGTTGGAAATTCAGGAAAATAATGCGGGTCATAGCCTTTAATTTCAAAACCTTTGGCAGCTAATAATTCTACATCTTTTCCAACTCCACAACCAAAATCTAAGATTTTCCCTTGAATTTTCTTTTGATTCATAAGAATTCTCGCCGGATACGAAAGTGAAGTTCTTTCTATTGCTGTTAAATGGCTGTTGGGGTTTGATTTTAAATTTTCCATCCTTCAAAACCTCTGTTTTCAATTAAATAATTACAGCTATTCTGTAATTGAGTAATGCCACTATTTTTCCAAGAATCAAAAGAATGGTTACCCAAAAGAGCAACTTGAATCTCTTTTTGGAATCTTTTGGATTGATGTTCATAAATGATTCCCCAATAATCAATAATTAGATTTTTTTGCCTTTCAATAATTTCTGGTTTTGGTATTTTATCCTTCTTTTGATTATTAATTTTAGAATCTGATGGAAGTAAATTCCATAGGTCATTGTTTTTCCAAACTGAAAAGGGAATCATATGATCAATATCATAGTTTGAAATTTTTCTTCCTGTCCAAACACAATAAACATTTCCATTTTTTTGAAGAATATTCTTATACAGTTTTTTTGATTCCTTAATATCTCTTAACGTAATTGGACTCTTTAAAACTTCATTAAGAACTTTTTGAACGGAAAGATTATTTCCAGACGCATTCACTGAAAATTCTGCCCATTTAAAAAGAATAGAATCTTGCCCATTGATGAAACTACCTAATATTTTAAATGCTTCGTAGTATTCAAAAGGAATTGAGAATGTTCCAAAGTTTTTAATTAAAGTTTCAATATCTATTGATGAACTTTTTCTAATTGTTTGATTTTCATAATTGAAAATGGAGTAAAATTCATCAGATATAGAACGTCCAATGTACTTCATTGGCATTTTGGTAATTGTATCTCTTAGCTTTTTTGATAGTTCAAAAAAATCACTTTGCAAATCTTCAGGTATTCCTTTGTTTTTTAAATCATTATAAAACGCGGAAAAACCGCCACGAACTTCATAATCAGAAATTAATTTACTTAACTGATTACTGAAAGCTAAATTGGTTTCACCATTAATTTGCGGGATTGAAGTCTGAGATTGCAAAATCGGATAATAGTACATTAACCATTTTTCAATAAGGAGTCCAGTTGGAATTTGAACACGATTTTCTGAAAATGAAATATATGGTGAGTTCTCTTGAATTATATCAATAACGCCTCGCAAAAGAGCAAACTTATAAGTTGTTGACTTACTATCTCTTTCGATTATTTTGCTGATATTGTTGAATACTTCGAAATTCATTTTTTAACGCTAAACTTTTAATTTCAGATATTAAAAAATCTGAAGTCTTTTTATTTTTATCAAAGTTGCCTAATCTGAAATAAGTTATGCTTTGTATTTGTATGTTTTTTATTTCAGAATTGTCTATTGTTTCCTATTTATTGAAAATCAATTTTAATAGACAAACAAAGTAACCAAAAATTAACGTTACAGGAATATTAAAATTTGTAATTCAAGAGTTTTAACAAATTTCTATTTCGAAATACAATGCTATAACTAACATTCTAGCATTTGATAATCAATATGAATTTTAAAAACAGTTTTCAAGCCAAACCCAAAAACCCACGCCCCTGATAGTAGCAGCATACGCCAACAGTCGTACAAGTCCTCCGATAAAGGTTTTTTTAACCTTGTCTGAGATACAGCGGAAAGCAGGATTAGGCGCAAAAAGAAATTTTTAATGTTTTTTAAACGTATAGAAGTCAAAATCACCTCCCTTAATCTCCGTCAGCTGACGGAAGGGAAAACTAATCTTACTTCGAGTAAAAATCCCATCTCTTTTTTCTTAACTCTCAACTTTCCACTTTCAGTTTTCAACTCTTCACTCTCATCCAGATAGTTATCGGGACTTATCTCTTCACTTTTAACTCTAAACTCTAAACGATCCTCCCGTCTTCCATCATAATAATCCGATCCGTTCTTTTTGCGAAATCATCATCGTGCGTAACCACCAACAATGAAAGGTTTTGTTCGGTGGCAAGTTCGCGGAAAATATCAAACACAATATTGGTATTCTTGCTGTCTAAATTTCCCGTAGGTTCGTCTCCCATGATTATAGTTGGGTGATTGATGAGTGCTCGTGCGATTGCCACACGTTGTTTTTGACCACCTGAAATGCGGGAAGAAATTTTCAATGCTTGGTCTTCAATTCCTAACAAACGCAATTTTTCCATCGCATCGTGTTCAATCTCTTGATAGGATTTAATTCCTAGTTTTTTGGCCGGAAGCATCACGTTTTCTAGCACTGTAAACTCCGCCAATAAGTAGTGGAATTGAAAAACGAAACCGATATGTTTATTGCGCACATGGGAAAGGTAATCAGAAGTTTGTCCAGAAATCAGTAAATTATCCAAGTACAATTCGCCTGTATAATCGGTATCCATTGTAGAAAGAATGTACAAAAGTGTAGATTTTCCACAGCCTGATTTTCCCATGATTGAAACGAATTCGCCTTCGTTCATGGAAAAGGATATGTCTTTCAAAATTTGAATTTCTTCAGGAATTTTGAACACTTTTGAAATGTTTTTTGCTTCTAAAATCTTTTTCATTATTGCCCTCGAATTATGTCAACAGGATCTATTTTTTCTGCTTTCTTTGAAGGAAAATAGCCGGCGAAAAAAGTAGAAACCATCGCAAAAACAATTCCTATAATGTAGTATTTCAGTTCGTAGATCACAGGAAAAGTTTTAATTGTTGGTAAAGCTGCTGTTTCAAATTTTGCGTTGTCGATTAAAACAGAAACACCATAACCCATGAGCAAACCTAAAATTCCACCAACGATTCCAATGATTATTGCTTGACTGATGAAAATATAGCGCACATCTCGACCAGAAAAACCTGTTGCTTTTAGAATCGCAATATCGTTCATTTTTTCGTAAATAAGCATGTTCAAAATGTTGTAAATCCCAAAGCCTGCAACGATTAATAAAGTGATAGAAACGGCATAAGAAATCAAAGTTCGAATGGAAGAACCGGTTTCAAATTGTGCATTTGCTGTTTGAATGTCAATGGCTTTGAGTTCAAATTTGGCCTCCATTTTTTTAGCTAACTCAGGCGCTTTGGTCATATCTTTCAATTTGATATTAATGTCGGTGATGTAATCATTCGATTCTCCTAATAAACGTTGCGCCATTTTGATGCTAATATAGCTTTGAACATTGTCCACCTCAGCCATTCCACTTTGGTATAATCCTACAATTTTTAAAGCTTGTACTTCTCCTGATTTACTTGTCACTTGGATGTAGTCGCCCAATTTCAAAGAAAGTTTTTTGGCTACACCCGCTCCTAAAAGAATGCCTTTATCGTTTTGTTTTAGATCTAAAATTGAGCCTTCTACGATGTATTGATCGAGGCTGTAAAGTTCTTTTTCTTTCTCTACATCAACACCACTCAGCATTCCGTTTAGTTGCGTTGAACCTCCCAAATAAAACGATTGCGCCTTAACTTGCGTCGAAACCCCAATCACGTATTTCTGTTTGGACAAATAGTCAATCAAGGGCAAGGCATTGTGAATTTTAGCTTGAATTTTCTTGGGTTTGATGGAGTGAACGAAGCGCGTTTTGTTTTTGTAAGGTCGATATAAATCAATGGGTTGTTTAATTGACGGCTCAATTTCGTTGTACAAATGAATGTGGGGCGTTCGGTTCAAAATCAATCCGTCTAACAAGCCGTTCAATCCGTTCATGAATCCCATCATGATGATGTAGGTTCCAATTCCAAAAGTTACGCCAAGCGCTGCAATGATTGACTGTTTTTTACGGGTCAATAAATGCGTTTTTGAAATCGATAAAAGGAGGCGAAATTGCATACTAATTCTGAGGCTTGTAAATGATTGTGTTTTGGTCGATGCCCGAAATAATTTCCACAAAATCCCAATTTGAAAGTCCTGTTTTTACTTTCACCATGCCATTTTCGGTTTCCACTTGATTACCAGGTAATAAGTAATCTTTAGGAATCACCAATGCTTTTTTCTTTTCGTTGATGACGATGTTTCCTTCACCCGTCAAGCCCATGTATAATTTCGGGGGAACGGTTTTAAAATTCGCTTTTATTTTGAACGTTTGTGTGCGTTCGTCCATTTTTGGTGCGATTTCCGTAATATATGCTTCAAACACTTTTCCTTTGTAGGCTTCCAAGGTCACCAAAACTTTTTGACCAAGATCTACTTTAGAAATATCCACTTCGTCGATGAGCATATCGATTGAAAACTGACTTCCATCGCCCACAATTGCAATCGTTTCTTGCATCGAAACAAATTCGCCTTTCTCTTTATTTAATTGAAAAATCTTTCCATTAATATTCGAGCGAATGATGTAATCTCCAGTTTTTGAAGCAGAAGCATCAACGTTGTTTTTAGATTGATCGAGCTGATTTTTAAGTTCAAATTCTTTGCGTTGAATTTGTGTTTTCAGCGTCGCATAACTGTTTTTTGACGCTTCGTAAGCTAAATTTGCGTTGTCTAATTCAGATTTAGCACATGCACCAGACTGATACAAATTAGAAAAACGTTTGAAATTCAATGAATCGTTTTGCATTTTTATTTTTGCAGTTTTCAAACTCAATTTCATTTCATCAATTACATTCGCTTGACCTTGGTAGGAATCTTTCAAGAATTCCAACGCTAATTCTGCATTTTGCTGATTCAATTGAATGGGTTTATTTGAAATCACGAACAACACATCGCCGAGTTTGACTTTGTCGCCTTCTTTCACTTTTACTTCTTCTAAATATCCTGCAATCGACGCGTTGACTTTGTATTCTTGATTCGGTTGAATGGTAACGGATGAATACACAGCTTCAACCATTAGTTCGTGTTTGGGTTTAGTTGTTTCGCGCTCTTCACCACAAGCAACAAGCAAAAGCAGCAATGCCAAAAAGGGAATAAATTTCATAGTTTGAAAATGGAAGTCAAATGTATGTTTAAATCTGCGTTTGATTTATGATTTTCATCAGATTAATTAATCATGCAAGTTAATAAGTGTAAATTCTTTTTAAACCACATAGAGACATAGTTTTTTTGTTTAAGAATTTTATTTTCTATGTACCTATTGTGGTTCAAAGTATTGTTTTGTTCTTTAACCACATAGAAACATAGGATTTAGTGGATTGCTAAAATCATTTCTTTTTACTTAATTTGTTAAAAAATCACCTTATGTTGGCGCTTTACATTGTTTTGGGAATCGTTGTATTCCTTGTTGTTCTTTCGTTTTTGATGGGAAATAAAATGGTCATTGAAAAATCTGTACTCATTTCTAAGTCGAGGAAAGAGATTTACGATTATTTGAAGTTCACTCAAAATCAAGATTATTTCAGTGTTTGGAACATGAAAGACCCGAATATGGATAAAAAATTTCAAAATGAAGATGGAAAAGTAGGTTTTATTTATACATGGAATAGCCTGACTGACAAAGGAGTAGGTGAGGGGGAGCAGGAAATTATAGCGATGAAAGATGAGGAATTTATTGAATACCAAGTACGTTTCAAAAAGCCAATGCAAAACACCGTTACAACACGATTTATTTTGGAAAGTAAGTCTGAAAATGAAACACTTCTGACATGGGGTTTTTACAGTCCTTCAAAATTCCCAATGAATTTATTCAAACCGATTTTAGTAAATTTGTTGGGTAAAGACATTCAGAAAAGCTTAGATACGTTGAAAGGAAATTTGAATTAAGACATAATAGTTTTAGTACATAATTCAATTTAAACCTTTATTTTTAGCATCAATCATAAAAACCTACAATGAAAGTAAACACTGTAAAATCATACACATTAGAAGAAATAAAAGGGAAAATCGAGCAAAATTTCCCAGAATATAAAGTGTATTTCAAAACACCAAAAATGTTGACAGTGGAAGAAACGCCTAGTATCGGTGCAAATTTCATGGG
>VEQH01000112.1 GCA_018883325.1 Flavobacteriales bacterium
ACAAAATAATATCATCTTTGATGCAAGGAAATTTCTAAAAACAACTCAAAAACCTTGCATCTAAGAGAATATTTATCACCTAAACATAAGATAAAATAAAGGTTTTGTGTTTTTCAGCAGACCCTAAATTATCGACTTTTGAAACGGTCTTTTTATCTTGATAAACTTCGTTTTTTGAAACCATTTTCATCGTTCATTCACCAAAATAGGTCGTTTTAATCAGCCAAAACCTATATTTTTTTATCGGTTTTGGCTGATTAAAAAATTATAATCAGCCAAAACCTACATTTTTTTATTAATTTTGGCTGATTAAATGTGTTTGATATGAAAGAAATCATTGGGCGATCTGACGAAAAACAAGTTTTGGAACGTTTAAAATTAAGCGAGCGTTCTGAATTTTTAGCTTTACATGGTAGAAGACGTGTAGGTAAAACATTCCTTATTCGTGAATTCTTTAAAAATCAATTTGACTTTCATTTAACTGGTCTGGCGAATGCAACAACCAAACAACAGTTGCTAAATTTTGATTTACAAATCAAAAGAATTAGTTCAAAAGAATATCGAGCTTCAAAAAACTGGATTGAAGCTTTTTTCACATTAATCGATTATTTAGAATCCATAGAAACAAAGGAGAAAAAAATCATTTTTATCGATGAACTTCCGTGGTTAGATACTAGAAATTCAGATTTCATTTCTGGATTAGAACATTTTTGGAATAATTGGGCAGATGGGCAAAAAAATATTTTTCTAATTGTTTGTGGCTCTGCTGCATCGTGGATGCTCAACAATGTTATTCAATCCAAAGGTGGACTTCACAATCGCTTGACAGAAAGAATGAAGATTCATCCATTTAATCTGAAAGAAACGGCTGCGTTTCTAGCACAAAAAGGTTGCAAATTTACGCCCAATCAAATAGTTTTATTGTACATGGTTATGGGAGGAATTCCCTATTACTTAGAAGTCGTTCAAAAAGGAATGAGCATTGCACAAGTCGTTCAACACGCATTTTTTAATGTGAATTCTCCTCTAAAAGATGAATTTAAACAGTTGTATAAAGCGTTGTTTAAAAAACATGAAATCTATGAAAAAACAGTTCAAATATTAGCAAGCAAAAACAAAGGATTTACAAGAGCAGAATTGATTAATTCTGGAAAATTGAGCAGCGGAGGCACGATGACAAAAGTTTTGGAAGAATTAGAAGAGAGTGGATTTATTACAGCTTATTCAAGTTTTGACAATAAAAAAAAAAACATAAATTACCGATTATCTGATTTTTATACTGCATTTTACTTTCGATTTATTGCCAAGGCACAACAGAAAAAAGAAGAAAATTATTGGCTGAATATTCAAAATCAACCCATTTTCAATACTTGGAAAGGAATTGCTTTTGAACAAGTTTGTTTATCACACATCAAAGAAATAAAGTCAGCTTTGGGTATTAGCGGTGTTGTTTCTAATCAAGATACTTGGATGGGAAATGTGAATGGAGAAAAGGTTCAAATAGATTTTTTAATTGACCGCAACGATCAAGTAATCAATTTAGTAGAATGTAAGTTTTCAAATGATGAATTTATAATAGATAAAGAATATGCAGCAAATCTCAGAAGGAAAATGAGCGTTTTTCAAAATTCAACTAAAACAAAAAAATTAGTGCACCTGACAATGATAACTAGTTTTGGTATTCTGAAAAATGAATATTATTTAGAGCTTGTTCAAAATTCACTCGAAACAGATCTGTTTTTCTAACGAATAAAATTCATCAGAATTTTCTTTCTGTCTAATTCAAAACATCCATTCTCTTGTTTTGTTAAAGTTGTATGTTAGCAAAAGCACATCACCAATACAAAACAATCAAATTAATTCTTGGCGATCAACTGAACGAATACCATTCTTGGTTTAATGAAGTAAACGATAGTGTGCTGTTTGTTATGATGGAAGTGCAATCAGAATCATCGTATGTCACACATCACATTCAAAAAGTGCTTGGTTTTTTTGCTGCGATGCGCGATTTTTCCAATTTACTACAAGAAAAAGGTCATCATGTTGCATATATAAAGATCAACGCAACTAACAATTTACAAACTTTTCCAGCCAATTTAAATCAACTTTTTGCCGAAAATCAGGTTGAATTATTCGAATATCAAGAACCAGACGAATACCGATTAGATCAATTATTGAAAGAATTTTGCGCTTCACTTTCTATACCTTTTAAGATGGTAAGTAGCGAACATTTTTTAAGTGAACGCGATTTTTTAGCTGATTTTTTCAAAGGAAAAAAGACCTATTTGATGGAAAGTTTTTACCGACAAATGCGAAAAAATCATTCAATTTTGATGGAAGGTGCAAATCCTGTAGGCGGAAAATGGAACTTCGATGCTGATAATCGAAAGAAAATTCCAGTAAATCATTTCGTCACGTCTCCCTTACTTTTTGCAAATGACACTTCTGAAATCGAAAAAGAACTACAAAAAGCGGAGGTAAAAACAATTGGAAATGTCGATTCAAAAAACTTTTTGTGGCCAATAAATCGTTTGCAATCGTTGGAACTTTTGACTTTTTTTGTGGAGCATTGTTTGCCTTTATTTGGAACATTTCAAGATGCGATGCAACAAAATCAATGGTCGATTTATCATTCGCGTTTGTCTTTTTCGATTAACACAAAAATGCTTTCGCCACGTGAAGTAATAGATGCAGCAATTCAAGCTTGGGAAAAAAATCCTAAAGAAATTTCACTCAATCAGCTCGAAGGATTTGTACGACAAATTTTAGGTTGGCGTGAATATATGCGCGGAATTTATTGGGCGAAAATGCCAGAGTATGCAACACTCAATTTTTTTGAAAATTCAGCTCCACTTCCCGAATGGTTTTGGACAGGAAAAACGAAAATGAATTGCCTCTCGCAAGCCATCAATCAGTCCTTGGATTTTGCATATGCCCACCACATTCAGCGCTTGATGATAACCGGAAATTTTGCCTTGTTGGCAGGCGTACATCCCGATGAAATTGACGCTTGGTATTTGGGAATTTACATCGACGCTCTGGACTGGGTAGAAATTACAAATACGAGAGGAATGAGTCAATTTGCAGACGGTGGAATTGTGGGTACAAAACCTTACGTAAGTTCGGCAAGTTACATCGATAAAATGAGCAATTATTGCAGCAACTGTTATTACAAAAAAGAGCTCAAAACTGGAGAAAAAGCGTGTCCGTTCAACAGCTTGTATTGGAATTTTTACGACCGCAACGAAGCCAAATTAGCGAGCAATCCACGCATCGGAATGATGTACAATGTGTGGCGAAAAATGGAACAATCACAAAAAACAGCGCTCCTCAATCAGGCAGAAATTTATCTTAACAAAATCAATGAGCTATGACGAAAAAAGGAATTGTTTGGTTCAAAACCGACTTGCGTTTACACGACAATGAAACACTTATAAAAGCGATTGAAGAAAACGATGGAATCATTCCTGTTTATTGTTTTAATCCGCAATATTTAAATGATTCAAACGATAAAGGAGAAAAAATTGGTAATTTTCGCTTAAAATTTTTATTTGAAAGCATCGCTGAATTAGATAAAAACTTGCGGAAATTAGGCTCAGGTTTGATCTTTACAATCGGAAATCCATTGGAAGAAATACCGAAAATAGCATTAAAATATGGCGCTCGAAAAGTCTATTCAAAACGCGAAGTTGCCATTTTTGAGAAGCAAATTGACTTGCAAATGGAGCAAGAATTGTGGAAACAAAAATGTCTTTTTGAGTCGTATAGTACGAGCACTTTATACAATGCTTCCGACCTTCCTTTTGCGCTGAAAGATATTCCTGATGTCTTCACAACTTTCCGAAAAAGAGTGGAAAAAGAAAGTGAAATTCGAGCTGTTTTTGAAGCGCCCAAACAAATCATTTCTCCGACCATTCCTGCCTTAAAATTGCCAACTTTTAACGAGTTAGGAAGAGCAGAAAAACAGCCTGATGAACGTGGAGTTTTGGTGTTTTCAGGAGGCGAAAATGCAGCTTTGAAACGCTTAAATCATTACTTATTTGAATCGCATTTAATCAAAAATTATAAGGAAACACGCAACGGTTTGGTGGGCGGAGATTACTCTTCAAAGTTCTCTCCTTGGCTCGCAAATGGATGTATTTCTGCCCGAAAAATTTACGCAGAAATCAAGAAATTTGAAGCAGAATTTGGCGCAAATGAATCCACTTATTGGCTCATTTTTGAACTAATTTGGAGGGATTATTTTCGCTTTATTTTCAAAAAACACAAGTACAAACTTTTTACTTTCAACGGAATTTCTGGTCAAAAAAACACGCCTCCAAAAGCTGATTTAGCAAAAATCGAAAGCTGGAAAATGGGTGAAACAGGCAACGATTTTATTGATGCAAATATGAACGAATTGCGACTTACTGGATTTATGAGCAATCGCGGAAGACAAAATGTTGCGAGTTATTTCATTCACGAATTACAACAAGATTGGCGAATTGGCGCGCGTTATTTTGAAGAACAATTAATCGATTACGACGCAAGTAGCAATTGGGGAAATTGGGCTTATTTGGCAGGAGTCGGAAATGATCCTCGAAGTGGAAGACAATTCAATATTGAAAAACAAGCAAAGGATTATGATGCCGCAAAGGTGTACCGCAATTTGTGGTTAAAGAAAAGCTAAGCGGAAAAATTGTTACCCCAAACTCATCACAATCGTAAAAGTTGTCCCTTCGTTTTCGATTGATTCAAAGGAAATTTTGCCACCGTGATTTTCAACAATTTGTTTCACGACTGATAAACCTATTCCGCTTCCTGTTGATTTGGTGGTGAAGTGGGGAATTGTTTTTTCATTAAATTGCCTAAAGAAAAAGAAAATCTTTTAATTGCCCTTTTTTATTTCTTTACCCTTTTCACTAAAATATTTCCAAGGTTTAATTCTTTGATTGTTTTCAGGAAGTAATATTTGGTAGTAGCCATTATTGATCAAACTTTTCATTTTTTCATCAACAAAATAATTTATAACTGAATCTCCTTCCAATAACTCAAAGTCCCACTCAAGAAAATGGTTGTTAATATTTTGGTTTAATAGATACCATTCTAAATTTTCATTTAAACTCACTTCAGCATATTGTCCTGACTTACTAAGTTTTCCATTTGGGTGGTAAAAATTCCAAGTTCCTTTTGGAGCAGAATAATGGTATTCATTTGCATCAGTAAAATGATAAGTAAATGTTGAATTTTCAGCGTAATTATATGAATCCACAATTTCAAGGATTAAATTTTTATTTTCAATTTTTTCCTTATCATCTGATTTGCTAATATCTATACCACCTGATTTTGAGTTTTCTTTTTTGTTTTCTTGTGAATCATCCATTGGGATTATTGTACCAGGATTTACACCTTCTTTATTTTCGGAAAGATCATTTCCATATTTACCCACAATATTTTCTATCACTACTAACCGACTAAATTTTTAAACAGGGGGTTTGACCACAGAGTTTCACCCCCTTTTTTCATATTTTTGATTTTCCACAACTAAAAATATGAGCAGTAAAAATACAGAAAAGAATTTAGTC
>VEQH01000113.1 GCA_018883325.1 Flavobacteriales bacterium
ACAAAATAACATCATCTTTGATGCAAGGAAATTTCTAAAAACAACTAAAAAACCTTGCATCTAAGAGAATATGTATCACCTAAACACAAGGTAAAATAAAGGTTTTGTGTTTTTCAGCAGACCCTAAGTAGCCGATTGCTTTTTAATTATCTTCCAAAATAGATTTGGAAAAAAGCGCTTAATCTTCACAGCCATTATTTCTTTATTTCCAATCAACAGCTCGCGTTTTTGTTTTTCTAAACCTATTAACATTTCACGAACACAAGCACTTACTGACATTCCTGTGGCTTGATTGTGATCCATTACACCATGTTTTTCGCCTTTGCCGCCGATTGCATTCGTTGAAATTGGCGTGTTGATTTTCCCTGGACAAACAATAGTTACTTTAATTCCGTTGTGTTCTTCTTCAAGTGCTAAGCTGTCGTAATATCCATGAAGTGCATGTTTTGAAGCGCTGTAAGCTGAACGAAGAAAGAAACCAAATTTCCCAGAAATACTACTGATTACTAAAATTTGACCACTTTTTTGAGCTTGCATATATGTCAAAACGGCTTTGGTAAGGGCAATATTTCCGAAGAAATTCACCTCCATAATTTTACGGTTTACTTCCATTGTTGTCTCAGAAGCTGTTGCTCGCTGACTGATACCACCGTTATTTACCAAAATGTCGATTCTTCCCATTTCTTTCACCACTAAAGCGGCTAATTCATTGAAATTATCTGATTTTTCTAAGTCCAATGGAAGCACATAATGAAAGTTCGAATTGGTCAAGGAATCTTTCAGTTTTTCTAATTCTGATTTATTTCTTGCCGAAAGCACCAATTTTGCACCTTGTTGAGCAAGTTGAATTGCTGTTTCTTTGCCAATTCCAGATGATGCTCCTGTAATCCAAACAACCTTGTTACTGTAATATGTATTTTCCATAACTGATTCAAAGATACAAATTGCTAATTATTTAATTTGAAAATGAGTTAATTTGAAAATGTAAGTACGTATTGCCTATTAATTGCGAACGGAAGTTTATTTTTTTCCGTGGATTGGATTAAATACTAAGCATTAAAATCAATAATTCTTGCCTGCCTTATCTTTTAGTTTATCGCACACAGGGTACTTTTCGATGTGTTTAAGAATTTGCGTTCTTTGCTTTTTAGTCAAGAATTTGCTTTTGTTTTTGAGTTCGCCAATATCATTTTTCCAATAATAAAATTCTTCTTTGTTAGGAACAATGTTCGTTCGGAAAAGATAATGCCATTCCTTTTGAGCAATAGAAAGTCCTGTATTGAAATTGGCTACTTGATTGTTATTCAAAGAAATTACTGTTCTATTGTTTGGTATTGGTTTGAGTAAACTAAAACCTGAATAATTCTGAAAAAAGTGATTTAATTTTTCTTCTTTCTCAAGTTCAAACAAATCAAATAGAGTTGGAGCAATGTCAATATTGGAAGTTAGTTGATTCAGGTTTTTCTTCAAGTTTTGAGTTTCCGTTTTATTCAAAATTCCTTTTGGAATATAGGCAATCAAAGGAACACTTATTGCTTCTGTATAATTACTTTCTACATGTCCAATTGTTCGATGCTCCATTAAAGATTCTCCATGGTCGCTCGAAATGAAAACAATTGTATTATCCATCAAACCTTGTGCTTTCAAGTTTTCAAAAAAGAGCTTTATCAACTCGTCTTGGTAACGAACGGCATTGTCATATGAATCGTTGAACGTTTCTTTCCAAATAGTGTACTTTTCTGGAATTTCATACGGATAATGTGTTGTGTTGAATTGAACTACACCAAAGAAAGGTTCGTTTTTAAATTGTTTTATGGTTTGGTTTAACTTACGAACTGTATGCTCATCTTTCACTCCTAAATCATTAAAATAAGGCAATCCAGAGTTGTCTTTATTCCACCAAAGGTCTAATTTTTCTTTTTGGTAGAATTGATCAAATCTGTACCATTTTAATGTATGTGAAGAAAGAAAAAAGGTGCGATAGTCGAAAAGTTGTGCGTACTCCCAAAGTAAAGGTTGACGGTATAAAATACTTGTGTCTTGATAAGGACCAATTCCTGTTAAAATAGCAGGAACGGCTAGCATAGTGGTTGAAGAAACAGAAACAGGTTGACGGAAGTAGAAAAATTCTTCAGGATAATTTTGGGCTAATTTTTTGAAATAAGGCGTTGTTTCATGCTTGTTTCCATAAAGTGATGCGCTTCTTTTTCTATAAGATTCGAATACGAGCACAACGACATTAAAGTCTTTTTTTGCCAGTTTCAAGTCGATTTTTGGAGGCGTTCGTTTTTGTAAACCACGACCTTTAAATTCAGAGTGATCGTCCCACGTGAACGCATGACGTTGAACACAAGCTGCAAAATTGGTGTCGACCATCGCACATTGGTCAAACTTTCCATGGAAATAAATTAGTGTTTCAAATGCACTCAATTGAATAACACCATAAAAAAGTAGATAGCTCCAATGAATTTTTGGGACATGTCGTTTCGTGAACCATTTAATGAATATGAATAATGCTGTGAAAAGTAAAAGAATTGACAAAACCTCTTTCCATCCTGTTGCATCTCGTAGAATCATTAATGCGCTTTTAGGTTCTGTTTTGAAATAGAGAAAAGTGTAATAATTTGGGAAAATTCCATTTAAGGAATAAAAAGTAAATGAACCAAAAAACGAAAATACAAACCACGGAAAAATTAGAAACATCAAGGAATAGAACAACCATTTTTTATGTTCAACGGCTTTTAAAAGCAATAGAATCAGCACGAAATAACCTATCGAAATTACAACAGAGGATAAATAGAAATTAAATTGTTTATCATTGTATCGTTCCAGTAATTCAGAGCGAAAATACAAATCAAGCAACGCCAAAAATAGAGGAATAGAAATGAGTTTGAGAAAGGTTTTCATGTAAAATTAAAGTTAAGAAAACTTTATAAAGCAAGTTGAAGTTCTATATATTTTTTCGCTCTTTTACAGAAAATGTAAAGCTTGCTGAAGTAAACTTTCCGAACAAGTTGGGTTCAATCGCTGCAAATCAGTGTAACGTTTTAGCCATGTTTCTTGTCTTTTAGCATAATTGCGTGAATGTTGTTTTATTTTTTCAATGGCTTCATCTAAGCTTATTTTTCCATCAAGATGTTCGAAAAGTTCTTTGTATCCAACTGTATTCAATGACTTTAAGTTTCTATATTGAAGAACTGATTTCACTTCTGCTATTAATCCTTCAGATAGCATTGCATCCACACGTTGATTGATGCGCTCATAAAGTTTTTCACGTTCCCATTGTATTGAAAAGCGAATAATTTCACACTCTAAGTCATTCTTAAAACCTTTTCTTTGTGCAGAATATTTCTGACCGCTTGAATGAATCACTTCCAAAGCACGCACGATTCGAACAGGATTTTTTTTATCGACAATGGCAGCAAATTCAGGATCCAAGTGCTCCAAATCGTTTACCAATGCTTCAAGTCCTTCGTTTTGAAGACGATTTTCAAGTTCAATTTTAATTTCATTCGAAGTGTTGATTTCATCTAACCCAAAAGTTAAAGCATCTATAAACATTCCTGAACCACCTGCAAGTATCACATCGTTCTGCGTTTCAAAGAGTTTTTTCAAGATTTTTCTTGCCTCAATAGAATAACTTGCAGCAGTGAGTTCGTCTGTAATTGAATGAGAATCAATGAGGTGGTGTTTTACTTCATTTAATTCTGAGAGCGTTGGCTTTGCGGTTCCAATACTAATTTCTTTGTAAAATTGTCTTGAATCACCTGAAATAATCTCAGTATTAAAATGTTTAGCAAGTGCAATTGCCAAGCTTGTTTTTCCAGAAGCTGTTGGACCTTGAATAATAATCAATCTTTTGCGTAGTCTAGGAATTATTTCCATGAGTTATAAATCCGTATTACAGCCTCAACGTATTTAATCGCATGACCACGATAAGCACCACATTTCACTTCAGGGTGGCGATAATAATCTGGATCGGAGAGTTTTTCAACCATCAATTCCACATTTCCGTCCCATAATTCGGGATTCAACCCTTTTTCTTTTGCTAAAGCTTGTGCATCAAAAATATGACAAGGACCAGCATTATAGGATGCTAACGTGAATTTAAAACGCTGTTCTTTATCTGGAATCGAAGCCCAAGATTGGTAAATTCGATTTATTAATTTCATACCAGCCGTAATTTGCACCTCTGGACTTGACATTGGATTTACGCCAAAATCATTTCCTGTATTTGGCATGAATTGCATGATTCCAAAAGCTCCACGCGCTCCTTTAGCATACGGATTGAATTGTGATTCTTTGTAAGCAATTGCAGCTAAGAATTTCCAGTCCCAACCAGCGGTTTTTGCAGCTTTTTTGAAAAATTTGTCGTATTGAGAAATCTTACCTCGAGCCATTGGAACAACTTCGCCCGTTTCTTCAGGGATAAAATCAAAGTATTTGTGTTTAAGGGCATTGTATTCTTCCGACTCACAATATTTTTCAAGAAATTCGTCGAGTTTTTTCTTCAATTCAGGGCTGTTTAAACGCAAACCAAAAGCAATACGCTGTTTAAAAGAAACCTTCGTTTTTATATCTAGTTTTGGATGTTCTTCCTTACTTAAACGAGCTAGATTTTCGTGTGCAATTGTATATTTGATTTCACCTTTCAATACTTTTTCAATTAAATCTTCCACAATCAAATCTTCCTTTGCGTATTTGATTTTGATATGGCCACCAATTTCTTCTTGCAAAGCGCGCAATCTTCGGTCGTAAATTGTGTTTTTACGCACCATCACTTCTTTACCTATTAATTCAGAAGCATCTAAAACAAGACTGTCACTTTTCATTTGGACAAGCACTTGATTAGAGTAATAATATGGATGGGAAAAGTTAATTTTTTTCTGTCCAGAAAGTGTAATTGCTAGATTGGCAGCGATGATGTCACCTTCACCATTGTTCAAGAAACGACGCAAGTTGGAGTACTTAGGAACTACTTTGATTTCAAGTGGAATTCCAATATGTTTGGCAAACGCTTCTAAAATTTCGTATTCAAAACCTAGATTTTTCTCACGGTATTCAAAAAAGGATAGTGAACTATTTTCAGTAAGAATGGTCAACTTGCCTTTCTTTTGAATTTCTTTTAAATCTATTGCTTTTACTTCAACTTCCTTTTTGGTTGCTGTTTCACAAGCTATTAAAAGAAAAATTCCTAATAAAAATGGTAGTATTTTTTGAATTCTAGTCATCAATTAATTCCTTACGCTATTTATTTAATAATGTTACAGAATTTTTGATAAATGATTGAAAAACAAGGGACTTGGTGTTAAGAATAGTGTTGAAATAGAAATCGTTGTGGCGTAATTATAATTTAAAATTCATATTTAGGGTCTGCTGAAAAACTACAAATCCTTGTCAGATAAAGGATTCCTGTTAATTTTATGGAATCAAGTGCAAGGAAAAATGAAAAAAACATCGAAAAACCGTGCATCTAAGCCCAAATATGTGAGT
>VEQH01000010.1 GCA_018883325.1 Flavobacteriales bacterium
GAAAACACACAAATGGCTATGTTCTAAAAAGAGGGAGGTGGTTTTTTCTGAAAATTAATTTTAGCCCTTAAAATCAAACAGTTAGTGCTGAAACAAAGCATTTTTTGATTTTTGTCGGTCGGTAGTGCTTTTTTATATCTAAATGGTGATTTTTCAGATGTTGAAACAAGCAATGGTTTCGTTGTGTTTTTTGACCATGTGCTCACTTCTCCAACACACTTAATTTTTGACAATTACCAAAATCCACTTCACACGCTTTCAATTACAAATTTATTTCTAGTTTTCTCTTTGATTTGGATTTTCTTCATCGGTTTGATATTGGCTTATACCGTAATCAGACTGTCAATATCTAGAAGAAATAGCAATTACGAATATTGAATAAAACAACAATTTAGTTGTTGAGCTTCTTTCCCTCTTTTAATTGGATTTCCATCACTATCACCATTGCACACATTGCCCAAATGGGAACGGCAGCCTTATCTGTATCTAGAAAGTTATTCAAAAATGCGTGTACAAAATAAGTGGTTTGGGCAGCTATCATTCCCATAAGTAAAACGCGACTTTTTTTATCTGTGAGTGGTAGTTTGTTATAAAGAGAAACCATTGCATAGAAAATAGCAACAACAATCCCTAAAAAGCTAAGCAATCCCATTATCCCCATTTCAGCAAGCGCACCCAGGTATTCGCTATGTGCATTTCCCATGTCACCGAAGTTTGTTGAAATAATCGTAAGGTTTTCAGGTTCTTGGAAAGGCGCGTATTCAAAGGCATAAGTTCCAGGTCCATAACCAAAAATTGGACGTTGTTCAAACATTGCAATGGCGCAACTCCAACGATTTATGCGTTCCAAATTAGAGGCATCAGTTGTAACATTGGTGGCGCTTTGCAAACGTTCGTCAAAGGATTCAGTGGTGTGTTCGTATTTATTGCGTCCCAATTCCATTTGAATTTGATCCCATTTGTAAAACCCTATTATCAAAGCAATGATTCCTATTCCTGCTAATATTTTGAAATTGATGCGGTAATAAACGACCAAGCAAACTATAGAAGCACAAATTATGCTCAACCATGCAGCTCTTGTGTAGGAATAATACAAACCAACGAGAACTATTGCAATTAAAACGATTAAAATTGCTTGCGTCAAAGGACTGTGTTTTTCTGCAAAATAGATGGAAATTACAATAGGTAGAACAAGTGCCACAATTGCTCCATAAATCGTGTGGTCTTTAAAAAGTGGCCACATCACCCAATGCCCTTCTTTTTCGCCAAAACCATACAAACTATGATGAGCAAGGGAATAGATAATGGCAATACAAGTCGCAATAACAAATAACCAAAGAAATTGCATTCTGCTTTTTTCTTTTTGGAAAAAGTGAGTTCCAAATAGAAGAACAGGAACAATAAACCACAAGCGTGCAATTAAAAACTTAAACGAAACAAGTGGGTGACTACTGGTTATTGCAGTAACGATGACTACCAACAAATAGAACAATACGGCATGAATAATTGGATTTCTCCATATTTCTTTGCGCAAGAATGGACTTTGGATTTCCATAGCTACGAGAAGTAACATCATGCCAAAAAGCAAAGGTTCAGTTGGTAGAAACAAACCAAAACTTTGGGTGAATTCTTCGATATTTACAGAAAGTGGGGTAAGGAAGGCAAGTGAAATGAAAACCTTTTCGGTTTGATAAATCGCAAAATAAACCAACAATAATCCAAGGGGAAACAGGGTTAATTCAGCTGAATCTTGCCAAATTAAAACACCAAAAATAGCTGCTAAAATAGTGGCTAAAACGAATGGAATTGTTGCATTTGCAATCGAACGCACTATGCTTTCAATTTAAGTTCTTGAATTCTTTGTCTGATTAAAAGGAAGAAAATAGAAAAAATCAATCCTCCGATAGTTGCAACAAGTACAATTATCATTCTTTTAGGTTTTTCTTTTCGGTCGGCAACAACTGCTTTTTCAACGACAAATTTATGGTTGAATGCAGCGTTGGCATCAGATTCTGCTTGTTCATAAGAAACACGGAATTCTTCAATTTTGATGATAAGCTCATTTCTTGTGTGTTCAAGTGCGTCGTAAAGAGAACCTAACTTTGTGTTGATTGCAATTCTTTCTTTGATTTCAGCTTTTTCAGCCGCATTATTTGCATCAACAAGCGCTTGGAATAAATTGGAACGAATATCGTTTGAAACAACACCTAAATTATTAAGGCTGTCTAATTGAAATAGAATTAAATCTTTTTGTTGTACTAATTGAGCCATTTTACGTTTATTCACCTCAAATGCCGGAATAGTTCGTTCTTTAATCATTTCGTTTTTAACAGTATCAATTAAATCAACGATTTCATTTGCCATTTTTGCTGCTAATTCAGGGTCTTCGTCGAGTACGTCAATTTGGATAGATCCGAAACGTGTACGCGTGAATGAAAAATTACCGTTATAAGCTTTGTTTAACTTATAGTTTTTGTTCACATCGTCTTTTGAAATCTCGTAATGATCGAGTAATTTATATTTGTTGACAATCTTATCGCGAATACGTGATGATTGAAGGATTTGAACCAATTGTTCAGCTTGCTCTTCTTCACCAAAATCCATTGCTGCTGCTTTTACATTTCGTTGCTCCGAAAAAGAAACGTTACTAGATGCAGCTGGAAAAACGATTGCTGTTGAGAGATAAAGTGGAGTAATTAACAGAGAAACAATTACCGCAACAACGAAAGAAACTGAGGTGATGATTATGATTGGTTTGCGTTCTTGCCAAATAAATTGAACTAAATTATTGCGTTCTTTTTCTAAGTTTAAATCTTGTTTTTCCATATTAATTATTGCCCCGCGAAGTTACTATTTTTATAAGCGATAACAAGTAAAACTTAAAAATCAGGAATTTATTTGATTCAATTGTTTTTTATGTTAATCTGACCGCGAAACAGCACCGTAGGTAATTTCAATTTTAGAATTGAATCTCAGGTTTTTATTAAAAGGGATTTCAAATTATTGATTTGAATAAACGAAAGTAAAAACAATAAAACAGTGCCAGAAGAAATTTGAATTAGCAAAACGTAATCACTTTTTTTGAATAAATAGCGAATAAGAAGCAATGTACAAATTAAGATTACATAGCGTAGAACAAGCTTCCAATTGATTTTAATTTCAAATAAACGCAAGCAATAAACAAATTGAATAATAGAAATAAAAGTTTGCGTAATAAAAGCAGTGAAAGCAGCTCCGGGTGCACCATATATTGGAATCAAGTAGTAATTGACAATCACATTTATTATTATTCCAAAAAATGAACTTATGTTCAAAAATCGCAAGTTTCCGTTCGCAGTAAGAAGTGTCCCAAAAATAAAATTCAAACAAATCGAAAGAAAACTCAACATCAACCATTGAAAAGCAGGAACCGCTTCGGAGGCATGGTCGTAAACTAAGTTTAAGAGATAATATCCATTTGTTATGGCGATAAAAACGATTACAATCGAACCGCCCATTAACAAATTGCCTGCATTGCTTAATAATTCAACGATTGATTCTCTTGATTCCTTGAGTTGTTTTGAAAACATAGGGAACAATAAATTTGCGAAAATCATCCCGAACATAAAAAGCGCATCTAACAAACGAAACCCTTGTGCATAAATCCCCGATTCGTAAGCGCCATTTGGATGGATTCGTTCCAGCATAACTCCATCAACGCGCGTATAGAGCAACATTAAAACAACTAAAAGCGCATAGGGAATACTTTTCTTAACGATAGAAAAACTAAAAGGAAAATTCCATTTGAAAAAAGGTTTTTCAATATGTTTTAATAGTAAAATGAGAGCAACCAAAAGCGTAATTCCATAACAGAGCATCTGTACCCAAATAAATAATTCTATGGAAATTTTGAAACCGAATTGCGGGACAAAAAGAATTGCGCTACCAAAAATGATAAGTAAGGTTCTGTCTAAAACCGACATCAACGCATCATATTTGAAAAAGTGAAATCCAGAAAAATGACTTCTACAATAGGCTGTCGTCATAATAAGAAACTGATTGATTCCGAGCAGTCCGAGTAGATAAAGTTGATAGCTATTGTAGCCAACAAACAAGGCGAAAATTAGCGCAGAAAGGATGTAAAATCCAAAAAGGAGGACACGAAAACTAATGATTTTACCGAAGTAGGTTTTAGCTTCTTCAGGGTTTTGAGCAATGCTTTTAACCGTGTAGTTATTGATTCCTAGGTCCAATAACATATTCAAAATAACAGAAAAGTTGAGTAGCGAAAAATACAATCCGTATTCTGCGGCCCCAACTCTGTTTTGTACTGTTGCATCTATTCCAAAAAGCGCCAATGGTTTAATCAATAAATTGAGAAAAATCATCAACACTAAATTGGAAAAGAAAACGCGTTGCATTAAATAGTTTACCCTTTTATAATAAGTTTAAAACCAACACCATGAATATTCATGATTTCAATGCTTTCATCCTCTTTTAACAACTTGCGTAATTTCGCAATGTAAACATCCATACTTCTTCCGTTGAAATAATTGTCATCTCCCCAAACAGCACGAAGTGTTGCTTGACGATCGAGAATTTCGTTTTTGTTTTTCACCAACAATTGAAGTAATTGATTTTCTTTGGTAGTTAACTTTTTAATTCCATCTACAAGGTGAAGCGTACTTAATTCAGGTTCATATTTGATTTTCCCAACATACATCGCTTCGTTTACATCCTTTGTTTCAGGAGCAGAACGACGTAAAATTGCTTGAATTCGCGCTAATAACTCTTCCATAGAAAACGGTTTTGTCATATAGTCATCAGCACCAATGTCGAAACCTTGCAATTTATCTTCTTTCATTGCTTTAGCAGTCAGGAAAAGAATAGGAATTTGTTTGTCTAATTCTCTAATTTCTTTTGCTAAGGTAAACCCATCCATTTCTGGCATCATTACATCGAAAATCAAAAAGTCGAATTGAGTTTTGTTTCCATTGTATTTTTCGTAAGCTGCTTTTCCTGTGCGAGCTAATGTAACTGAAAAACCTTTACCTTGAAGGTAAGCATAAAGCAATTGCCCTAAGTTTTCGTCGTCTTCAGCAAGTAAGATATTTAATTTTTTTTCCATTTTCTTTTTGTATTAAAGGTTACGGTGAAAGTTGTTCCCTCACCAAATTGACTTTTCACATTTATTTCCCATCCGTATTCTTCACAAATAGATTTTACATAACTTAAACCAAGACCGAATCCTTTAACGTTGTGGACATTTCCAGTCGGAACGCGATAAAGTTTATCAAATATCTTTGGTAAATGTTCTTTATTAATTCCAATTCCCTTATCAATAACGCTTAATTGTAAACCTTTAGTATTTCGTTCCAAAAATAGTTTTATTTCTGGCGTTTCTTTACTGTATTTTATTGCGTTTTCAATGAGGTTAGCTAGTAAATTCGTTAAGTGCATTCGATCTGCAACAAGATGAAAATCATTTCCAATAAATTCCGTTGTTATTGTACCGTTTGTTACCTGAAGTCTAAACTTAGCATTTTCAACCAAACCTAAAATCAATTCTTTCACATCTATATCTACATGATTGTGTTGAATTTCTCCTTTGTCAATTACAGCACTGTGTAAAATACTTTCCACCAACAATTCCAGTCTTTTATTTTCTTGGTGAATCATTTTAACAAATGGAGAAATGGTTTGCTTACTATTTTCATCTACCATATCTGAATCTCCTAAAGCCTCACAAGCCAAGGAAATGGTAGAAATTGGTGTTTTAAATTCATGCGTCATATTTGATATGAAATCTGACTTTAATTCTGAAAGTTTGCGTTGTTCTAAAATTGTTCTAAACATAAAGACCAATGCAATTATAATAATCACAACAAGTAGAATTGTAACGAAAAATGAAGCTTTCATTTCTTTGAAAATGAAGGCATTTCGATTTGGGAAGTATAAATGCAAGTATAAATCTTCATCCAATACATTACTTGGAAATAAATTTATTCTGCCACATTTTGTTGAATCTAAATCGTTTTTTAAAGTCGAGGGAGCAACATCAAAATTGATGATTCTACCATATTCATTGGTTATCATAAAAGAATACTTCTGAGGCAATTCTTCTTTTTTCAATTCCATACGAATAATTGAATCCAAAAAGATTGCATCAATTCTTCGTTGAGGAGTTTCATACATATTATCTCTAAAAGCTTGAATCATCATTTCGTTGACGAATTTTGCCTTTTTAAAAATATGTTGTAGTACTTTTTGATTTAATTGAATCGCAATCGCAGAAGAATCTTTGTGTGCTATTTGACCTGATTTACCTTGAAATAAATCACGCATTTCACGAACATCTCTTGCAAGTACCTTTTGTTCAGACCGAACACCAGAAATAGAATCAAATGCATCACCTTTAATCACAAGGTAATTTTCCATTTTTCCATTTACCATAATTACGGTATCTTGAATGGAAATGGATTCTTGAATAGGCATTAAGTTTTTGAATTCTTGTTTTAATGCGTCTTTGTATTGCCCACTGAAATCTTTATTGATGATATTCATGTAGCGTTTATAATCCTCTGCCTTCTCGTGTCTGAAAGCAATTTTATCCAAACAGTTATTTAGATTTTGACGAAATTGAATGTTTTTTCGTTCATACAACTGAATCATTTGAAAAGTCTGAATAATAAATAGACTTAACACAGAAATAGTTAACAATACAGTAGCAATACTTAATCGTATTTTTTTCATAGGATAAGCACGAATCTAAAGATTATTCGAGGACGACAGGGGTTTGCTTAACCTTTTTTAACAAGCTACTTAATCAAATTAACGTGACCACTTATTGTTTTAGATCCTGCAGAATTTAAACTTCTAAAGTTAATTCGGTAAACATAAGTTCCTTGTTGAACATCGCGACCTTCAAAACCATAGCTTCCGTCCCAACCTTCGAGATGGTTTGTGGTTTCAAAGATAAGTTCTCCCCATCTGTCATAAATTTGAAATAGATAATTGTGAAAATCAATTCCTGAGGTAAAAATTGGTAGAAAAACTTGGTTGTGTTCATCCGCATCTGGGGTAAATGTATTCGGTATGTAATATACAACAGGTTCTTTGTATGTGATAGGTAATTGATATTCAGCCGTACATCCGAAAGAAGAAGTAACTGTTAAACTTACAGTGTAACCATTTTCTGTGCCTTCAAAATAATGCATTGGACCCGTTAATTGACTGAATGAATTATCTCCAAAATCCCACTCATAAGATACAGCACCTGTGGAAGTATTTACAAAATTGATAGTTTGATTAATCTCTGTAAAAGTTGGAGGGTTTGCTTCAAAACTTGCAATTGGTGGATTTTCCACACAGATAAATGCACTTTGTGAATTTGATCCGATACAGCCATTTGCAGTAGTTGAAAGTGATACATCGTAACATCCAGCCTGATTGAAAACATAGGTTACTGAATCACAATCATACAATTGTGAATTAGTATTTAATGCCCAAACACAATTGCTAATATCGTTAGTTGCCTGTGTTGTATTGTAGAATGTAACTCGCAATGGTGCACAGCCTTCAGTTACACTTGCAGTAAAGGATACATTTGGTGTTTCACTTATGGTTACAACTCCTGTTGAAATAGTACTTGTACAACCTTCTAAAGTTGTGTACGTTGCAGAATAGGTACTTGTGCTCAATGGAGAAACAGTAATTGAAGCGGTTGTTTCTCCTGTTGGAATCCAGTTAAAAGTTCCTCCAGGAATAGAAGGTGTGGCGTTTAAGGTGAAATTTTGACCTGTACAAATTGAACCACTGTTTATTGTTAAAACTGGAACAGGATTTACAACAACCGTTGCTGAAGCTGAAGGACTAGAACAATTATTTAGAGTATAAACAACTGAATAATTACTTGTTGTAGTTGGATTTACAGCAATAGTTCCTGTTGTTGAACCTCCTGGTGACCAAACATAGGTTCCTCCTGTCAAATTTGGAATTGCAATTAAATCAATTGTTTCTCCAGCACAAATTGTTTCACTAGCAATAGTTACTTGAGGTATTGGATTCACAGTTACAGTGGTGTTTGCGGTTGCATTACAACCATTTAGCGTATAAAGTACATTATAAGTTGAGGTAGAAGTAGGGGAAACAACGATGCTGTTTACATTTTGAGCATTACTCCACAAATAATTTCCTCCAATTGGGGTGGCATTTGCCGTGATTGTTGTTGTTTGACCATTACATATTGTACTACTATTTACTGTTATTACCGGCGTTGGATTTACAGTTAATGTTGTTGAACCCGTTACAGAACAGTTGTTAATCGAATAAGTAACTGTATAGTTTGTCGTTGTACTTGGGTTGACATTTATTGAAGAAGTTGTTGCACCAGTTGACCAACTGTAGCTTCCACCGTTCACGGATGGTGTTGCTACGATGCTACTAGAACTACCAGAGCATATTGTTGGACTTGTAATTGATATAGTTGGAGTTGGATTGACTGTAATTGTTCCTGATGCAATTGCAGGTGTACAAGCACCAAGTGTATAGGTAACAGTGTACGTTGTTGTAGTTGTTGGATTTATTGTGTAAGTTGACGTGTTTACTCCAGCAGACCACGCATAATTTCCACCAGGTAGGGATGGAGTTGCAGTTAATGTATTTGTTTCACCTGAACAAATGGTTATTGAATTAACAGTTAATGTTGGCGCTGGTGTAACTGTTACCGTCGCAGATGCAGTTGCTGACGTACAAGCGCCTAATGAGTATGTAACTGAATAAGAAGTTGTAGCTGTTGGATTGACAGCAATTGAATTCGTTGTAGCTCCAGTTGACCAAGCGTAAGTTCCTCCTGTTTGATCTGGAGTTGCTGTTAATGTATTTGTTTCACCTGAGCAGATTGTAATTGGGTTTATTGCAACTGTTGGCGCTGGATTCACGGTTACCGTTGCCGTAGCAGTTGCTGGTGTGCAAGCTCCTAATGAGTATGTAACTGAATAAGAAGTTGTAGCAGTTGGATTGACTGAAATTGAATTTGTAGTTGCACCAGTTGACCAAGCGTAAGTTCCTCCTGTTTGATCAGGAGTTGCTGTTAAATTTCCTGTTTCACCTGAGCAGATGGTAATTGGGTTTATTGAAACAGTTGGCGCTGGATTTACGGTTACCATTGTAGTTGCAGTTGCTGGTGTACAAGCACCTAACGAATAGGTAACGGAATACGTTGTGTTGGTCGTTGGATTAATTGAAATACTTGCCGTGGTTGCACCAGTCGACCAAGCATAAGTACCTCCCGATTGGTCAGGTGTTGCGGTTAAAGTGTTTGTTTCTCCTGAGCAGATGGTAATCGGGTTTATAGAAACAATTGGTGCTGGATTTACAGTTACAACCGCAGTCGCAGTTGCTGGCGTACAAGCACCTAATGAATAAGTAACGGAGTAAGAAGTTGTAGTAGTTGGATTTACAGCAATTGAATTTGTAGTTGCACCAGTTGACCAAGCATAAGTTCCTCCTGTTTGGTCAGGTGTTGCTGTTAAAGAATTTGTTTCACCAGAACAGATGGTGATTGGGTTAACAGTAATGATTGGTGCTGGATTTACAGTTACAACCGCATTTGCAGTTGCTAGCGTACAAGCACCGATTGAATATGTAACGGAGTAAGTTGTTGTAGTTGTTGGATTGACAGCAATTGAATTCGTTGTAGCTCCAGTTGACCAAGCGTATGTTCCTCCTGTTTGATCAGGAGTTGCTGTTAAATTTCCAGTTTCACCAGAACAAATCGTAATCGGTGTTACGGAAACCAAAGGAGCAGGATTTACGGTTACCGTTGCATTCGATGTTGCCGGTGTACAAGCACCTAATGAATAAGTAACAGAATAAGAAGTTGTAGCGGTTGGATTCACTGTAATACTCGCAGATGTAGCCCCAGTTGACCAAGCGTAAGTTCCTCCTGATTGGTCAGGTGTTGCTGTTAAAGAATTTGTTTCACCAGAACAGATGGTGATTGGGTTTATTAAAACAGTTGGTGCTGGATTTACGGTTATCGTTGCATTCGCTGTTGCTGGTGTACAAGCACCTAATGAATAGGTAACGGAATATGTTGTGTTGGTCGTTGGGTTAATTGAAATACTTGCCGTGGTTGCACCATTCGACCAAGCATAAGTTCCTCCTGATTGGTCAGGTGTTGCTGTTAAAGAATTTGTTTCACCAGAACAGATGGTGATTGGGTTAACAGTAATGATTGGTGCTGGATTTACAGTTACAACCGCAGTTGCAGTAGCTGGCGTACAAGCTCCTAATGAGTAAGTAACTGAATAAGTTGTTGTAATTGTTGGATTTACAGCAATTGAATTTGTAGTTGCACCAGTTGACCAAGCATAAGTTCCTCCTGTTTGGTCAGGTGTTGCTGTTAAAGTATTTGTTTCACCAGAACAGATGGTGATTGGGTTAACAGTAATGATTGGTGCTGGATTTACAGTTACAACCGCAGTTACAGTTGCTGGAGTACAAGCTCCTAATGAATAAGTGACAGAATAAGTTGTTGTAGTTGTTGGATTTACAGCAATTGAATTCGTTGTAGTTCCTGTTGACCAAGTGTAAGTTCCTCCTGTTTGATCTGGAGTTGCAGTTAAATTTCCAGTTTCACCAGAACAAATCGTTATCGGTGTTACGGAAATCAAAGGAGCAGGATTTACGGTTACCGTTGCATTTGCAGTTGCTGGTGTGCAAGCTCCTAATGAATAAGTAACGGAGTAAGTCGTTGTAGTAGTTGGATTGACTGAAATTGAATTTGTTGTTGCACCAGTTGACCAAGCGTATGTTCCTCCTGTTTGATCAGGAGTTGCAGTTAAATTTCCTGTTTCACCTGAGCAGATGGTAATTGGGTTTATAGCAACTGTTGGCGCTGGATTTACGGTTACTGTTGCATTCGCAGTTGCTGGCGTACAAGCACCTAATGCATAGGTTACTGAATAATTTGTTACTGAAGTTGGATTTACTGAAATTGAATTTGTAGTTGCCCCTGTTGACCAAGCGTAAGTACCGCCACCTATGCTCGGATTAGCAGTTAAAGTGCTAGTTTCTCCTGAGCAAATTGTAATGTTATTCAATGAAACTGTTGGTGCTGACGTAATTGTAACTGTACCACTTGCCGTTGAAGGAGTACACCCACCACTTGAATAAGTTACGGTATATGTACTTGTAGCATTGGGATTAACCACAATGTTTTGAGTTGTTGCACCAGTTGACCACGCGTAAGTTCCACCAGCTACGGTAGGCGTTGCTGTTAAAGTTGTAGAACTTCCTATACAAACTGTAACGCTATTTACGGAAACTGATGGTGATGGATTAACTGTAACAGTACCTGTTGCAGTTACTGGATTACAACCAGCAACCGTGTAGGATGCTGTATAACTAGTTGTTGAATTCGGCGAAACATTTATACTTTGAGAAGTGCTACCTTGTGACCAAGAATAAGTTCCTCCTGCAACTGATGGCGTAGCTGTTAATGTTGCAGATTGACCAGAACAAATTGTCAAACTATTCACAGTCAAGGTTGGATTCTGATTCACTGTTACTGTTTGAGAAACACAAGCTGTATTTCCACATTGACCTTTTTTAGTTGTGAAATAAGTTGTTGTTGCACTTGGATTAACTGTTATTGATGGACCAACTGCAAATATTGGAATGTTGGCTAATGTAATAAAATCAATTTCTATTCTTGAACCATTCACAGTACACCAGTCAAATCGCCAACCAGTTATTGTACCTGTCCAATTGGCGCTCGTAGCCATATCAATATTCAATACATTCCACTGACCGTTTGCAACAATATTTCCTCTTGCAACTTGTGCTTCTGACAAATCGGACTGATTAGCATTTTTTGAATAATATATTTCCATCTGACCACCTGTACCTGACACAACTCGATAACGAATACTTATGTATCTGCAATTCGTGGCGTTAAAACTTCCAATATTATACATGTGAATCATAGCATCACCATTTGTTGCGGTAACATTTAAGATTCCATTTGTATTACTATTGATTGTTGTATTTGTGGTTGATGTTGGATTACTAGCAAATTCATTACTGTAACATTCATTTGGACAACTTCCTACATACCAAGCATCGTCAGCATCGGTAGCCAGAGTTCCACCTTGTGATGTTAGTGTGGTTGAACTTCCCTGACAAATCGTTGAATTCCCACTAATCGAAGTTGGTGCTGTTGAATGAGGAATAACTGTTATCGTAATTGAATAACTGGTATTTCCAGGTCCGCATCCTCCAGTATTATCCCTAAACCAACAGACTCCGTCTCGAACTAAATCCACATAAATTGTGTAAGTACCAGGTGTTGTTGGAACAGTAACAGGAAAGGTAATTGTTTGACTTTGATTTGGCGCTAAACTATTAAAAGGAAGAATTCTAGGGTTTGCATCTTGACCACTTTGCCAACTTCCCCACCAAGAAAAATTCACTGAATTTGGAGATGTCCATCCACTTGTCCATGATTTACAGCCAATATTTGTGACATTTACACTCATATTTTGAGTAGTCCCAGCGCAAAATGTATTTGGTCCTAAATTTGAAAATTGAGCAACGTATCCCGCCGTATAGTTAACAGAAAGATATGGCTTGTTTGCATGAGAGTATCCTCTTATTTCAAGATAGCATGTGTTATGATTGTTTGCACCTTCATAATTATGGAAACCGACAGCAAACCATCCTGTTCCGTTGTTAATATTTGTTTGTAAATGATTCAAATTACTAGAAAGAGGAGTGTTAAACCAACCCGAATTCCCATTCATTATTGCTAAGTTTCTAGATTCATAAATGTCACCGTCTCTAATATCTGTCAAACGTGTAGCGTTGTTCCCAGCATTATAGGCAACAGAAGGGTCACTATTCATGTGGCGAATATTTGTCCACACTCTACAAGCCCCTTGGGTTGTTGCATTGTAATAAACGTTATAATTAAGATTCACACTGTTAACACATGAAGTATTATTTAAACTTGATATATTAAATTTTGCCCATGAATGAAGTACATCCGTTGCACCAGACCTTCCTAGCACCAAAAAATCATCATAAGTAGTCCAAATATTTGTAGAAACATAAGGTGCAGAACCTGCTGCCCAAGCATTTGTATTACTTATTGTATGGTGAGATCCCGTCCAATTTGCTGTGTTATTTGGAGTGCAATTTATTGTTGGATCAATGAATATAGGAAATTGTCTTTCTGTCGATTTCAACCAAGAAATAGGAACAAGTGTTCTTATTGTTAAAAACTGCCCATTTTGGCTTATTTGAAAATCCCCATTTATTCGATGCTCATATGATTCTTCATGAATTTCATTTTCATGGTTATGAACAGGAGTATCATAAAATATAGGTTGTTCATACCTAGCCATAATTAGACCGTTTTCGTCTAAAACATGAATGGATTGGTTTGTTAGTTGAGCGTTCCAGCCTCCAGGTAAAATCACTTTTTCTTCGAAGACAAGAAATTGAGCATCTGCTGGAAATTGAGAAATACTTGAAGCATCATTTAGAACAAATTCCATTTTACGTCCATTTGTTCGCTGTGTCAATAAAAGGTCGATGCCACTTCCAAATGCATCGGTATAATTTACCTTGTCAAAAATTGCGTTTCCAATCGCAGCATTTATAGTTTTTTGATTTTGTACATTCCCATTCTTAATGAGATACATTTTCATTTCTTTCATTTCCAGTAATTCATGACCAGATGGAAGAATTGTTTTAAGTTCCCCATTTGCTCTTTCAGGATATGTAGTCTGAAAACTATTGTGAACATTTTGAAATCCGCCTTGAATTGGTTCGATGGAATGTAGAATTGTCTTCCATTCACCATTTTTCCAGTAGTGTATTGCACCACTTGCAATATGCGCAGTCATTTTACCGTTTTGACCCATAAAATGCTTAGTCGTTTGATCTCTTTTAGAAGTTATCTCTTTGGTAGGGTCTTGGTATCCAAAAGATTCTTTTTGCCAAAGATGAAATGGAATTTGCTCAGATGAATTTCCTTGAGCCAACAGTTTCCCTTGATCAAATAAAATTGAGCAAAAATAAAGTGAACACAGCAACAACAAGGTATTGAAGCGCATAAGTTTATAGTTTGTTAGTTTTAGCGTCCCTAAATTAACAAAAATTAAATATAAAGCCAAAAAAAAAAGTCCGAATTTTTCGATTCGGACTTAGTGTTATTTTAACGTTTACTTATTAGAAATCAAATGTTTCCATAAATTTAGTGGTGAAATTACCACTTTTGAAGTCTTCGTTTTCCATTAATTTTTGATGGAAAGGAATTGTTGTTTTCACTCCTTCAATGATGTATTCATCAAGCGCTCTTTTCATTTTAAGAATTGCTTCTTCTCTTGTTTGAGCTACGACAATTAATTTGGAAATCATTGAATCGTAATTCGGCGGTATTGTGTAACCTGAATAAACATGTGCGTCAATTCTAATACCATGACCACCAGGACAATGATAGTCAGTTATTTTCCCCGGACAAGGTCTGAAATCCATAAATGGATCCTCAGCATTTATACGACATTGCATCGCATGCATCAGAGGGTAATAATTTTTTCCTGAGATTTTATGACCAGCTGCAATTTTAATTTGTTCTTTAATCAAATCGAAATTGATAACTTCTTCCGTAATTGTATGTTCAACTTGGATACGCGTGTTCATTTCCATAAAATAGAAATCACGGTTTTTATCCACTAAAAACTCAACAGTACCAACGCCCTCATATCTAACAGCTTTTGCAGCTTTAATCGCAGCTTCTCCCATTCGTTCTCTTAACTCATCAGTCATAAATGGTGAAGGTGTTTCTTCTACCAATTTTTGATGACGTCGTTGAATTGAACAATCGCGCTCGGACAAATGACAAGCGTTTCCGAACTGATCTCCTGCAATTTGTATTTCGATATGACGTGGTTCTTCAATGTATTTTTCCATGTAGATTCCATCGTTTCCAAAGGCTGCTCCCGCTTCTTGACGAGCTGAATCCCACGCTGCTTGCATGTCCTCCTCTTTCCAAACGATACGCATCCCTTTTCCACCACCACCTGCGGTAGCTTTAAGAATTACTGGATATTTGATTTCTTTAGCGATTTTCATTCCTTCAGCTACATTTTTCAATAAGCCTTTAGAACCAGGAATACAAGGTACACCTGCTTTAATCATGGTTGCTTTTGCAGTTGCTTTGTCACCCATTCCGGCAATTTGTTCTGGCAAAGCACCAATAAATTTGATTCCTTGTTCTTGACAAACTTTAGAAAATTTTTCATTTTCAGACAAGAAACCGTAACCTGGGTGAATTGCATCAGCATTCGTGATTTCAGCTGCTGCAATAATATTTGGAATAGACAAATACGACTTTGAACTAACTGGTGGGCCTATACAAACAGCCTCATCCGCAAAGCGAACAGGTAAACTATCTTTATCCGCAGTAGAATAGACAGCAACTGTTTTAATTCCCATTTCCTTACAAGTACGAATTACGCGAAGAGCAATTTCCCCACGATTCGCAATGAGTATCTTCTTAAACATAAGCTAAGCTTTAAATTGTGAACTTAATGTTTGAATTAAGCTGGATCTACCAAAAATAAAGGTTGGTCGTAGTCAACTGGTGTTGCATTATCAACCAATACTTTCACGATTTTACCTGAAATCTCAGCTTCAATTTCGTTGAAAGTTTTCATTGCTTCAATGATACATAATTTGCTTCCTACTTGAATTGTTGAACCAACATTTACAAAAGGATCTTTGTCAGGGCCTGGTGTTCTGTAGAATGTTCCAATCATAGGAGATTTGATAGTAACGTATTTTGAATCGTCACTCTCAGCTGCTGCAACAGGAGCTGCAGGAGTTGTTGCTACAGGTGCGGCTGCAACTGGTGCAACTGGAGTTGCTGCAACAAATGGTTGTGCAGGAGCTTGAACAATTATAGGTTGCTCACCACTTCCGTTAGAACCGCCATCTATTGAAATTTTAAAGCCTTCGCTTTCAATTTTAACTTTACCAATTCCTGTTTTAGAAACAAGTTTAATTAGGTCTTTAATTTCTTCTAAATTCATGATTTTTGGTTTAATTCTGGTTAAATATAGTTTTTAATTAGGAATTGTAAGCCCATTTTAAATAAACTGCTCCCCATGTAAAACCACCTCCAAAAGCAGACAAGATAATATTGTCTCCTTTTTTCAATTGTTTTTCATAATCCCACAAACACAAAGGCAAAGTTCCTGCCGTTGTATTTCCGTATTTTTCAATATTAATCATTACTTTCTCACGAGGTAAACCCATTCGTTCTGCCGTCGCATCAATGATTCTTAAATTCGCTTGATGAGGTACTAACCAATCAACATCCTCACTTGTCAAATTGTTTTTTTCCATTATTTCAGCTGATACTTCTGCCATATTGGTAACGGCAAATTTGAACACCTGTTTACCTTCTTGTTTCACAAAGTGCATTCTTTTCTCAACTGTTTCGATTGTTGGTGGATTAACACATCCTCCCGCTGGTTGCACTAAATATTCGCGTCCAGAACCATCGCTTCTCAAAATGAAATCTTGCAATCCCATTCCTTCGTCGTTTGGTTCTAATAAAACTACACCTGCACCATCACCAAAAATCACGCAAGTTGCACGATCTTGATAATCCATAATTGAGGTCATTTTATCAACGCCAACAACTAAAACTTTCTTGTGTCTCCCAGTTTCAATAAATTGTGACGCAGTTGAAAGCGCGTAAATAAATCCAGAACAAGCAGCTTTCAAATCAAATCCCCAAGCGTTTTTCATTCCTACTTTATCGCACAAAACGTTAGCGGTACTTGGAAATGGATAATCGGGTGTAACAGTTGCTAGAATAACCAATTCGATTTCAAGCGGATCAATATTTTTTTTTGCAAGTAAACCTTTTACTGCCTCAACAGCCATGTCAGAAGAAGCTCCATTTTTCATGATTCTTCTTTCCTTAATTCCTGTACGCGTTGTAATCCATTCATCTGTTGTATCGACCATTTTTGCTAAATCGTCGTTACTTAAAATGTCTTCTGGAATAAAACCTTGTACACCAGTAATTGCTGCAGTTATTTTACTCATATTTTTTAATTAAAAGCGTCATTTACTTTAGATGCCAAACCTGATACTGCAACTTCATTTGCGAGTAAAATCATGTTCTTAACGGCAATATCATTCGAGATACCGTGACCTATAATTACGTTTCCTTTAACTCCCAAGATTGGAGTTCCTCCGTAGTTTTCGTAATTAAATCGATCAAAATATTCGTCTTTAATTCCTCTTTGTTTCATCAAAGTGTAAATTCCTTCGGCTTGTTTTAGAACGATGTTGCCTGTAAAACCATCACACACAATAACGTCTGCTTTCCCAGTAAAAATATCTCGTCCTTCAATGTTTCCAACAAAGTTGATATCTTCAGATTCAGAAAGCAATTTATGTGCAGCGATAGTCAATAGATTACCCTTTGAATCTTCTTCTCCGATATTGAGTAAAGCAATTCTTGGTTTTTCAATTCCATAAACGTTTTTTGCATAAATAGAGCCTAAAACTGCAAATTGACTAAGTACATCAACTTTACAATCAGCATTTGAGCCAACGTCTAACAAAATAGTTTTTTCTCCGTTTATTGCTGGAAGAGTGGAAGTTATACAAGGACGAATAATTCCAGGAATTGTATTGAGTTTATACATAGACCCAACCAACATTGCACCTGTATTTCCTGTACTTGCAAAAACAGAAAGTTCACCTTTTGCGAGTAAATCAAAACCTACAGCAATTGAACTATTGGGTTTTTTAGGAATGGCACGTGTCGGATGATCGTGAAAAGTAATCACTTCTGGGGCATGTATAATATCAAAAAAATCGTGAGAAATCCCACGATTTTTAAGTCCATCTCGAATCACTGACTCGTCGCCTATAAGCACAAGGCGGGAATCTTTTGGTAATTCATTGTAGGCTAATAAAGCTCCGTCAATATTGACATCTGGAGCAAAATCGCCACCTGAAATATCTAAGCCTATTTTCATTCGAAAATGAGAAAACAGCTATTACTCAGCAACAACTTCTTTTTCAGCAACAACTCTACCTTTATAGTACAATTTTCCTTCATGCCAGTGAGCATGGTGGAAAAGGTGTGGTTGACCAGTTGTTGGGCATGTTGCAACGTTATGAGCAATTGCATTTTTGTGAGTTCTACGCTTATCACGTCTCGTTTTCGAAATCTTGCGTTTAGGATGTGCCATAATTCAACTATTACTTAATTTAAATTCTTTAAAGCTGACCACCTTGGGTCTATATCGTCTTCTTTTTTATTGTCTTCTTTTTGTTGATTTTGAAATTTCTCAATCAACTTTACCATTTCTTCGTCGCATTCACCTTCTTCATGTACAGGTCGAAGTGGAATAGCCATTGTTATCATTTCGTAGATAGGCTGTGTTACGTCTATCTGATAACTTTCGTAAGGAATTACGATTAAATTTTCATCTTCAGCTTCTTCGTTGCCAAATTTGTAATAAATCGTCAAATCTCCTTCAACTTCAACGTCAATTTCTTCGTTACACCTCGCACAATCCATTTTGATAGTACCGAAAAATTCAAAATCGGCAATCAACATGGTTTCTTTTCTCTCCAATTCCATCCAAATTTTTAAATCTCCATTGTTAATAATAGAGTAGGGCATGGATTCAAAAAACGACTTATCTATCTTAAATTCAAAATCATGAATTCCAATTTTTAATCCTACAAATGGTATTTCAAACTGATTTTTCACGACTTAATTATAAAAGATAAAAAAACGGACGGCAAATGTAATTATTTTTTTTCAATAACGGAAAGTTGATTTAAAGTAATTGTGGAAATTAGTTAGGGTCTGTTGAAAAAGTCAGAAATGAGCCATATTCTAGACGCGGTCAATGAGGATGTATATTAATACTTCGATTTACCTTCGGTGCTACTCCGTGGTGACTGCAACGAAGAAGATGGTTTATTTGCTTTCAGCGCTACTTCGTGGTCTGGCTAACAAAAAATTATCATCATTGATGCAAAAAAAAATCTAAAAGGAACTCAAAAATCTTGCATCAAAAAGAATATTTTTAACCTAAACACAAGATAAAATAAAGATTTTGTGTTTTTCAGCAGACCCTAGTTAAATGTGAAGAGTAATCTCCAGCGATTGAGCCAATAGAATGCTTCAGATTTATCAAAAGTCAGAATAGGTCATTACGTGTATTCCTTTTTTAGCACTTAAATGGTGCTTGAGCATTGCTTTTGCTAATTTTTCTTTGCTAACACTATGGTATTTTTTAAGGCTACCCAACATCAATAAATCAAAAAATGGCATCAATTTTTGGAAAATTAATTCAACAGGTCGTGATTCATCCCTTGCTCCAATTAACATTGACGGTTGGTAAATGTAAGTTGAAGTGAAACCAATTTTGATTAAATCTTCTTCAATTTCACCTTTTAATTTATTGTAAAAAATGGTGGAATTAGAGCTTGCTCCAATGGCAGAAATCAAGTGTACTTCTTCAATACCTGAAGCTTTTGCCAAGTTTGCTGCACGCAAGGTAATACCATAATCTATCGCGCGATATTCCTCCAAATTTGGTGTTTTTTTGCGTGTAGTTCCGATGCAAAGAAAAAGCACAGAGCCATCGAAATCAGCGCTGTATTGTTCTAGTTGTTTGAAGTCTAAAACTATTTGTTGGAGTTTCTCGTTTAATATGGGTAAAGCTTTCCTAACGAATATTGTGACTTTAGTAAAAGTAGAATCATCGAGTAAGAAGTGGACTAACTGTTTTCCAATTAGCCCACTCGCACCTATTACAATTGCTTTTTTTAATTGAGTTGGCATTTTTTGAATTTGAACCCAAAAGTAGTTGGTTTTATTTCTACAAATCCAATTGATAAACCTCAGAAAGATTTTTATTGTCTTTTATTGTGATTTTTAAATCGTTTATTAAACCATCTTTTACATCGTAAACCCATCCATGAACGTGTAATTCTTGATTGTTTTCCCAAGCTCCTTGAACGATTGAGGTTTTTGCTAAATCAAGAACTTGTTCCATGACATTTAATTCTACAAAGCGATTAAATCTTTCTTTTTCGTCCTCGATTTTATTGAGTTCTTTTTGATGAAAACGATATACGTCTTTGATATGTCGAATCCAATTGTCAATGATACCAACGTGTTTATTGGTCATTGCTGTTTGTACTCCACCACAGCCGTAATGACCACAAACAATTATGTGTTTTACTTGCAATACATTCACCGCATAATCAAGCACCGACAATAAATTCATATCTGAATGCACAACCATATTTGCAATATTGCGGTGAACAAATACTTCTCCAGGTTCTGCACCAATTATTTCATTTGCAGGAACACGACTGTCTGAACACCCAATCCATAAAACAGGTGGTTTCTGTCCTGATGCTAGTCGTTTAAAATAGTCGGGGTCTTGCTTTGTTTTTCTTGCTACCCATTCTTTGTTGTTTTCTAATAGTTTATTATAAAATGCTTCCATTCTTTTGTTTAGTTTTTTACATTAATATTTATCATTTGTAATTGAATATTCTTGTTTTTTGAGCCAAATTCTTTGAACTCACTTAGAATTTCAATTATGTCATAATCAATTGATTTACATTTACTTCCATCGATAATGAGTTTTGAGTTTTCAGGGGTTTTTTCTAGAATTTTGATGATTCCAGCCTTGTTTAAGAAAGTTACTTCTTCAGAAAGTGTGACTTTGGTCTCGTTGTTGGATTGTTCTTTAAAGAAGTTGTTTTTGTAGTTCTTTTTAAGAATGTAGAAAATTGAAATAGCTAAACCAATTGCAATTCCTTTTAATAAGTCAGTCAATAATACTCCAATAATTGTTGTTGCAAAAGGAATAAATTGTTCCCAACCCAATTTGTACATCGATTTAAAAAGCGAAACTTTTGCGAGTTTGTATCCAACCATTATTAACACGGCTGCAAGGGCTGCTAAAGGGATTTGATTGAGTAATTGCGGTATAAACACAATAGCTATTAAAATCAGAAATCCATGAACAATTGTTGACAGTTTGGATTGACCACCAGCATTAACATTTGCCGAACTTCTAACAATTACTTGTGTAATAGGCAGACCACCTAAAAATCCGCTAACTATATTTCCAATTCCTTGCGCTTTTAATTCTTGGTTGGTGGGTGTGATGTGTTTTTGAGGATCTAATTTGTCGGTAGCTTCAACAGAAAGTAAAGTTTCCAAACTCCCAACTAGCGCTAATGTAAATGCAATCATATATACATTTGGGTTGCTCAAAACCGAAAAATCAGGAAATGAGAAAAATCCAACAAAATCATTTAGGGATTTGGGAACCGGAAGTTGAACTAGATGAATGCTAGCAACTTTTAAGTCACCTGCAATTATTCCAAGTAAATTATTTAACAAGATGGAAATTACAACAACAATCAAAGCTCCTGGAATCAGTGAAAAAAGTTTATTTTCCTTAATCCATTTTGTGTCGAACAAAAGTAGAATGAGAAGTGAAACAACCCCAATAGCTATTGCTCCTGGATGCAAAGCTTGGAGTGAATAATAAATTTCTGAAAAGGTATTATGTCCGTCCTTCTGTAAAAACGACTCATCGCCAAAGAAATCTTTATCGTAACCAACTAAATGAGGAATTTCTTTTAAGATAAGTGTGATACCAATTGCGGCAAGCATGCCTTTAATAATTGAAGAAGGAATGTAATTTGCAATTATTCCAGCTTTGAGAAATCCTGCAATGAGTTGAAAAATGCCAGAAATTACGACAGCTACTAAAAAAGCTTCATAGCTTCCTAAAGTTGAAATTGCTGAAACTATTATAGTTATCAAACCTGCAGCTGGGCCAGAAACACCAAGTCGTGAACCACTTAATAAACCTACAATAATTCCACCTATGATTCCAGCTACTAATCCAGAAAATAAATTTGGTAAACCTTCAATTCCTTCAACAGAAGTGGAGGCTAACCCAACGCCCAAACACAATGGAAGGGCAACTAAAAATACAACTAAACCTGCTGGCAAATCTTTTTGCCATGTTTTAAAATGAACCATGAAAAATTAAATTAATTAAAGAATAAGAATCGCTTTAACTAATTTTTTCAGGTGGGGAATAGGGAATGATTGAGAAATTTCTTGAATCAAAGTCTTCTTTAAATTCAAACCAAGACTTGGTGCTGAAATTTAAAATTCGAGTTAGATTGACAGAAAAGTGATTTAATTCAATGTCTTCTTTTGTTTCTTGTATCATCACTAACAAACTTTCTGTTTCCTCAATTGCTTGCGAATTTGAGTCTAGTTGTTTGAAAGTGGTTTCATTTTGACGATAAGAAATTGTTGTGCTGAAATCAATTAAGCAAAAAGAAGATAGCACTAGTTGAAAAACCAGAATGCTGGTTAAAAACATAGACCACTTAACGCTATTAATTTTCATTACCCCAAATTTAATCGTTTTAGCTTGTTTTATTTATTTGATAAGTTTTTTTTATGATTGTTTGGCTGTTTTATTAACTATAGTCAGAACCTTTTTTCTTAATAAATGTTATCACTAACAATTAAGATAGTATTACTATCGTTTTAGTTAGTATGTTTGCAACATGGAAGATTTATTATCAACAGTAGATATTAAAGTAAACGAGAAGTTGTTTTTAAAAAACCCAACTAGTTCAGAATTAGGGATGAGAATTGTTAATTTCGGAATCTCAATGATTCAAGAAGTTGGATTTGAAAATTTTACATTTAAAAAATTAGCTGCAAGAATAGAAACAACAGAAGCTTCTATTTACAGGTATTTTGAGTGTAAACATTCTTTTTTACTTTATCTCATCAATTGGTATTGGGGAATGATTGAATATCGTTTGTTAATCGAAACGGCAAATATTGATGATCCAATTCGTAAATTATATAAATCATTGCATGTAATTACCTCTGTACCCAATCCTGAAAATGAATTGGTTTTTCAACGCGAATTAAGCTTGAAAAGCTTAGTAATCAATGAGTCTGCAAAAATCTACAGAACAAAAGCTGTTGATAAAGAAAATGAAGATGGAGCTTACAGTGTATACAAATCAATAGTTGCTCGAATCGTTGAATTGATTGTGGCGATAAATCCAAATTATCCTTATCCTGCAATGTTGATTTCAACAATCATAGAAAGTAGCAATCACCAACGATTTTTTAAAGATCATTTACCCAAACTAACAAATACAGTTTCAAACAAAGATGCTTTTGAGCATTTTGCATTAGATTTAATCAACAAAACCTTAGAAATCAATGGAAAAAGATAATATTTCACCTATAAATCGTTTTTGGTTATTGCTAAAACCTGACAGTATTGAAATTCGAAACATTTATATTTTTGCTGTTTTTAGTGGGATTCTTTCAATGGCTTTACCATTGGGAATTCAAGCGATTATAAATTTTATACAAGTTGGACAAGTTAGTACTTCTTGGATTGTACTTGTCTTTTTAGTTGTATTAGCAATTGGATTTTCAGGTGTTTTGACAATTGCACAGATGCGTATTACGGAGAATTTACAACAACGTATTTTTGTTAAAGCCGCTTTTGAATTTGCAGATCGAATTCCAAAAATTAAAATGGAAGAACTAATCAAACGATACGCGCCAGAACTAACAAATCGTTTCTTTGATACCTTGACCATTCAAAAAGGACTTTCAAAGTTATTGATTGACTTCACTGCAGCGAGTTTGCAAATTATATTTGGCTTAGTTTTACTTTCATTCTACCATAGTTTTTTCATCTTTTTCGGATTAGCTTTGGTTTTTCTGTTGGCGCTTGTTTTGAAGTTTACTTCCCAAAAAGGTTTTGATTCTAGTTTGACCGAATCTAAATACAAGTATAAGATTGCGCATTGGCTAGAAGAAATTGCGCATGCAAGATTCAGTTTTAAAATGGCTGGAAATCCAGAACTATCATTAACACAAACGGATGATTATTTGAAAGGATATTTAACTGCTCGTAATATTCACTTTCGAGTTTTGGTGCAACAATTTACATTTTTAATTGCGTTCAAAGTGTTGATTGCTTTGGCATTATTAATAATTGGCGGCTTATTGGTTCTTAATCAAAGCATGAATATTGGTCAATTTGTTGCTGCTGAAATTATTATTCTTCTTGTTTTAAATTCGGTTGAAAAATTAATCATGAGTTTAGAAGTGGTTTATGATGTTTTAACTGCCGTGGAGAAAATCGGACAAGTTACTGATATAGAATTAGAAAATTACGATGGCATAAAAATCCCTGAAAATGAAAATGGTTTCGAACTTTCGATTGATAAAGTTTCTTTTCAAACTGATTTATATAGGAATCCGATTTTAAAAGATATTTCTTTGGAAGTCGCTGCTAATCAAAAGGTTTGTATTGTTTCCGATTCAACCGTGACCGTCAATACGCTTTTCTGTTTAATTGGAGGTGTGTATCCAGTTAGTGCGGGGAATATTTCAATTGAAGGACTACCAATCGGAAATTTAGATATTCAGGAGATGAGAAATAAAATTGGTAACTTGTTGATGCAAGACAGATTATTTCACGCAAGTATTTTAGAAAATATTACGCTGGGTAGAAAATACATTTCTTTCGAGGAGGTTCAAAAAGTTGCGAAAATCTTGACGCTTTCTGAAGCAATTAATAATTTTTCTGAAGGTTATAATACAGATTTAAACCCAGAGGCGCACTTCATTCCTCGAGATATCACTAAAAAAATCTTGTTGATTAGAGCGTTTGTTGGAAATCCAAAATTAATTCTTTTGGAAGAACCATCTGATACGCTGAATGAAGAACAAACAGATCAATTAATTTCTTTAATGGACGAGAAGAAAAACGTTTCAATATTTTATTCTTCTTCGGATGAAAAGTTAATGAAAATTGCAGATAAAATTATTCAGTTCGAGAAAGGAAAAGTGATTTTCGAGGGAACATATCAATCATATAAAGCAAAAAAATAGGCAATGTTAAATTTATCTCCTACAAATAAAAATCAATTGCCCAGAGAAGATTTTTGGGCTTTGAAGTCAGTAATAAAAGAGAAATCTTCAAAGAAAATTATCCGTGTTTTTTACGTTTTTTTCGTCCTTGCGCTTATTTTTATGTTCATTCCTTGGACACAGAATGTGCGTTCAAATGGAAAACTAATTACCCTTCGACCGGAACAACGTCCACAAACTATCAATACCATCATTGCAGGTAGAATTGAGAAATGGTATGTGAAAGACGGAGATATTGTAAAAAAAGGAGACACCTTACTTTTTATTTCCGAGGTGAAAGATGGTTATTTTGATCCAAAATTAGTGGAACGAACGAAAGACCAAATTCGAGTTAAAGAACAATCAGTGAAAACTTATGGCGACAAAGTTGTTTCTCTTGATAATCGAATTGATGCATTGATTGAAGCGGGTAAATTGAAATTACAACAAGCTCAAATCAAATTGAAGCAAACTAAGTTGAAATTGATTAGTGACAGCATTGATTATCAAGTTGCTAGAAATAATTTTGAAATTGCAAAAGATCAGTTTGAACGTTTTGAAAAATTGACCAAAGAAGGTTTGAAATCACAAACAGATTTGGAGGTTCGTAAAGTTTCAATGCAACGCGCACAAGGAAGTATGATTAGTGCTCAACAGAAATTGTTGCAATCTCGAAATGATATTATTGATGCTAAAGTTGAATTGTCTTCGATTGAGGCTAAATATCGCGACGAGATTTCAAAAGCAGAATCAGATAAGTTTTCTGCGATGACAAGTATGTTTGAAACAGAAGTTGATGTAACTAAATTACAAACACAATCAGCTAATTATTCTATTCGAAATGGAATGTATGTAATTACTGCACCTCAAGATGGCGTAGTCACGAAAGTCATTCAAAGCGGAATCGGTGAAACGGTAAAGCAAGGAGAAGAAGTGTTGACAATTATGCCGAAAGTTTATGATTTGGCTGTAGAAATGTACATTCGTCCAATGGATTTACCTTTGATTGAAAAAGGACAAAAAGTTAGAATTCAATTTGATGGATGGCCTGCAATTGTTTTTTCTGGTTGGCCAAATACAAGTCACGGAACGTATGGTGGAGAGGTGTTTGCAGTTGATAATTTTGCGCAAGAAGATGGAACTTTTAGGGTTTTAATTCAACCTGACAAAAAAGATAATAAATGGCCGAGTGAACTTCGCGTTGGAGGAGGAACGAATTCTATGATTTTATTAAAAGATGTTCCTGTTTGGTATGAATTGTGGCGAATCATCAATGGTTTCCCTCCAGATTTCTATAAAAAATCAGATGTAAAAGCTAAAAAAGATCAAAAAAAATGAAAGCAATCTTAAATGTTTTATTTTTAGGTATTTGTCTTTCTTTTTCAAGTCAAGTAGTTTTCACTGAGCAAGGATTTCAAGAATTAGTTTTGCGCAATCATCCTTTAGCAAAGCAAGCTAATTTACAACCAGAAGTTGGGGAAAGCTATTTATTGAAGGCAAAAGGAGGATTTGACCCAAAAGTGTACAATCAAACAGATCAAAAGTATTTTAAAGGTTCACAATATTACAGCTTGATAAACTCAGGTTTAAAGCTTCCAACTTGGTATGGTGTTGAATTAAAGTCAGGCTTTGAAAATAACCGCGGAACAAATTTGGATTTGCAAAACAAAACACCAAATAGTGGTTTGTGGTACGGAGGTGTGTCTGTAAATCTTGGACAAGGATTGTTTATCGACCAACGAAGAGCAGAATTATTCAAGGCGCGTATTTATCAAAAAAGTACATTGGCAGAGCAAAAATTACAACTTAATGAACTGTTTTACGAGTCTGGCTATTCTTATTGGAATTGGTTTTTGGCTTATCATTCCAATCAGATTTTACGCGAAGCATTGTCATTGGCTGAAATTCGGTACGATGCAATTAAAAGAACAGCCGACCTTGGTGATCGCCCAGGAATTGATAGTGTTGAAGCAAGAATTCAAGTACAAACGCGCGCTGTATTATTGCAGCAATATGAAGCTGAACTTCAAAATGCAAAACTCAAACTTTCTACTTTTTTATGGACAGAAAATGACGAGCCACTTGAATTAGAAGAAACCACAATTCCACTTCCAAAGACGGATATTGCTATTCAGAATTCAGCAGATTACAGAACTTTAATTAGTGATTCTGTTATTCAAACGCATCCGTACTTACAAATTGCAAATTTCAAAATCGAAACATTAGAAGTTGAAAAAAGATTGAAAAGAGAACAACTTAAACCACAATTGAATTTGCAGTACAATTTTTTGAATGAACCAATCAATTACAATCCCTTGGACGGTTTTTCCATCAATAATTACAAATGGGGTTTGACCTTTGAAATGCCACTGTTTTTGAGAAAAGAACGCGGTGATTTACAATTGGCTGATTTAAAAATCCAATCGGCGGAATTTCAATTGGACAACACAATTGCTTCTTTGAATTTTAAAATAAAAAGCTCGCTTGTTGACTTGGAAAATATGAGTGCGCAGTTAGAGATTTACAAACAAACTGTAGAAGACAACCGCACTTTGCTAGAAGCTGAAAAGCGTATGTTTGAGAACGGAGAAAGCTCTTTGTTTTTGATAAACGTTCGCGAAATGGCTTACATTCAATCTCAATTGAAATACATTGAATTACTAACGAAAAATCAACAAGCTGCAATTGCTTTGAAGTTTGCGTTGGCTCGATTGATTTAGTTGAAAGCCTTTAAAATCAATTAAATAAATCACTGGGATTCATTCTTAAAAATGTTTCAATTGCTATACCACCTGTCCCAACTAACAAAACTTTTTGTGGTTTAAAAGTTTGCGCAAAGACACGCATTCCATTGTTCTCAGCTCGTTTTCCTGTTTTTACTTCTAAAGCAATTAAGGTATTTTTACGTTCAAGTATGAAGTCAACTTCGTCGTTCTTTTCTCGCCAATAATAAACCTTGTAGTTGTTAGTTATGGCGTTATTTATTAGATGTGCTCCAATTGCAGATTCTGTTAGTCTTCCCCAAATTTTTGAATCTGAAACAGCCTTTTCAAATGTTAAATCATCTTGTGCAGTTAGCAACGCATTATTGAAAACTTGAAATTTTGGTTTGGAAGCACGTTTACGAATGATGTTTCCAGCAAATTTTTCAGTTGCTCCCAATAATCCTGAATCTGAAAGTAAAGTTAAATAGTGTGATAAAGTAGTTGTGTTTCCTGCGTCTTGCAATTCACCTAAAAGTTTAGTGTAAGCCAATATTTTTCCTGAATACAAGCATCCTAATTCAAACAAACGTCTTAAAACAGCTGGTTTGTCAACACGTGTTAACATTAAAATATCTTTAGAAATACTCGTTTCAATCAAAGAATCTTTAATGTAATTTTTCCAACGTTCTTCTTCATGAATTAAACCCACAGCACCAGGATATGACCCATAGTAAATGAATTGATTGACATTCCATCCAAATGCTTCTTCAATTTCAGAGAATGACCAATGTCCAACATAAGTAATTTCAAACCTTCCAGCGAGTGATTCGGTTAAACCTTTTTGAATCATCAATCGCGAAGAGCCGAGTAAGATTAATTTGATGTTTATATTTTCTCTTGTGTCAAAATCCCATTGTTCTTTTACGATTTCACTCCAATTATCCAATTTTTGAATTTCGTCGATTATTAGAATTAACTCAGTGTTTGCTTCGTTTTTTAACTGAATACGTGCATTTTCCCAGATTTGCTGAATCCACAACCAATTCGAATTAATTACTCCATCAGCTGAAACATAAATTGTTTCGGATTCCATTTCTTCCCTTAGTTGTTTCATCATTGTTGTTTTACCAACTTGCCGAGGTCCCATCAAAACTTGGATGAATTTTCGAGGTTCATTCATTCTTGATTTTACTGTTTCCAACTGATTTCTTCGTATCATAACTCAACTTTACTAAACAAATCTAGTAAAATTACTCAATATAATGAGTAATTTATTTATCTCTATTGAGTAAAATATTTTTATTCAGTATAAATAACAGAAAGTCAAAGTTTTACATATATTTAAAAAATAAATTTTTGTGTGAAAAATGAAACCTTAAAGAATAATTTGGAAGATTTTCATTGGGAATATTGAAATTTCAGCAGTTTATTGTTAGTGATTTCCAATAAATAGATTTAGACCGAGCGATCGATTTTTTTCTTTTCACGTTGATTTCCAATATTTTCTACAATTTCAAATAAATGGTTGGCATTATCAATTAAGCGGTCAAGTTCAAGGTCGAAGAATTGTGCGATGTGTTTGTTCCATTTACCTGGATTTTTATCTAAGTCTCTAAAACTGTTTCCAAGAACTTGGATGTATTCTTTTTTTTCAGTTGCATCGCTGATAAATGTTGGTGGAAACAAATCATACATTAAAATCCAGTTTTTGGCAACGCGTGTTACTCTACCATTTCCATCTGCAAAAGGATGAATACGAATCAATTCGTGGTGAAAATAAATCGCGCGTATTATCGGATTTGAAATTTGTTTCATTTGGTAAAATAACTCTGCGACTAAACTTGGAACTTCGCTTCCGTCAGGACAAATATGTGCACCAATTTGCACTAATGTATTTCTGTATTTATTCGGATGAATGCTATTTGTTTCTGGTGAAATTAAACGCAACAATTGAAATAATTGAACTTCACTATCAAAGCGATTGTGATCATTTATTTCATCAACTACAAAATCTAGTGATTTTTTCAAGTTAATGATATATTCTTCCAGTTCTTCCTCAGTTTGCGCTTCCATTTGCGCATTTTTTATTCCTACCAATTCTTTCAAATTGTGCATTCCAGTCAAATAGGAATCTAACAAATCGTCGTCAAAATGGTAACGACTGTAAATGATTAATCGGTAAATTTTACGAACGGTGTCTTCTAATTGTTGAATTTTAGAAAAATTAAAAACGATTTCTGACGGAGGAAGTAATTGCATTATGATGTGTTTTTCACAAAAATAGGAATAGTTCGAGCTTTGAAGCCTTATTCTAAATTTGTTTCAAAACAATTCTTCTTACTCCTTGTTAAAATTGTAAATTTGAAACAAAAAAATAAAACATGAAAAAATTATTGATTGCATCTTTTGCATTATTGACACTTTCTCTAAATGCACAAATCACTGTTCCAAAGGCGAGCCCGGCAGGAAAAATCGAACAAAGAGTTGGTTTAGCTGATCTTTCAATTACATACAATCGCCCTGCGAAAAGAGATCGAGTTGTATTTGGAGATGTTGTTCCTTACGGTGAAATGTGGCGTTTTGGCGCAAATGAAACAACGAATTTAACAACAAGTCAAGCTTTGATTTTTGGAAAAGACACGTTGAAATCAGGTTCTTATGCTATTTATGTGAAACCGTCTAAAGACAATTGGGAAATCGTTTTCTACAAAGAAACTAGCAATTGGGGATTACCAGAGAATTGGGATGAAAAGAAAGTAGCTTTGAAAACAACTGCTCCCGTTTTGACATCAGCTGACGTGGTTGAAAACTTGACAATCAACATTGATAATATACAAAACAGTAGTGCTGTGATTCAAATTTCTTGGGATAAAACAAGAGTAAATCTTCCTTTTACTTTGAATACGAAAGATAAAGTAATGGCAAGCATCAAAAAAACGATGGACGGCCCAACAGCAAATGATTATCACCAAGCAGCAAATTACTATTTTTCAGAAAAAACGGATTTAAAACAAGCATTAGCTTGGTCAACAAAAGCAGTTGAATTACGTCCAGAGGCTTATTGGATGTCGCGCTTGAAAGCTCAAATCCAAGCTGCAACTGGTGATTACAAAGGAGCTATCGAAACTGCTAAATTTTCTATTGCAGCAGCAGAAAAAGACGGCGACCAGAACTATGTAAAAATGAACAAAGCTTCTATCGAAGAGTGGAGTAAGAAAAAATAATCCGTTTTGCTTCAAAAATATAAGTTCCATATTTTGATGCATGTCATCATTTTTATATGGGGTTTTACTGGAATATTAGGGAAATTAATTCATTTGGATGCCATCGTAATTGTTTGGTACAGAGTCATTATTGCCCCACTTTTCCTTGCCTTATTCTTTGTTTTTACAAAACGTTCATTTAAGATTGATTTAAAGCATCTTTGGAAGATAGTAGTTGTTGGGATTTTTGTTGCCTTGCATTGGTTAACGTTTTATTATTCCATTCAACTTTCTACAGCCTCATTAGGTGTTTTATGTCTTTCAACAACAACTTTACACGTAACATGGCTTGAGCCAATTGTTATGAAACGAAAGTTTTCTTGGATAGAATTTGCAATGGGAGCCATTGTTATTTTTGGGATTTATTTCATTTCTGGAGATTTCAATGCAACAGAACGAACTGCAATGTATTTCGGTTTATCATCTGCTCTTTGTGCTGCATTATTTTCTGTTTTCAATGCAAAATTATCTGAAGATGTTCCTTCCACACAAATGACATTTTATGAGTTGATAGTTGGATTTTTGTTTGTCACTCTTTTCTTAGCTTGGCAAGGAAAGTTGGATGTGGAATTACTAAAAATGACTGGTTCCGACTTCGCTTGGTTGTTGTTTTTAGGAATTGTTTGTACTTCTTTTGCCTTTTTAGTTATGATTGAAATAGTAAAACGATTGGGTACATTTACGGCTTCTTTAAGTATTAATTTAGAGCCAGTTTATACAATTTTGTTGGCGATTTTTATTCTCAATGAGCACAAATTGTTGAACTTAAACTTTTACATCGGTTCATTAATAATTATTCTTGTCGTTGTTTTAAACGGAGTAATTAAGCATTATCAGAAAAAGAAATTAGAAACACTTTAAATAGTATTATGGAATATAATAGCTTAGGTAAATCAGGTTTGCAAATAAGTCGTTTATCATTGGGTTCTTGGTTGACTTTTGGGAAGCAGATTAGCGATGCAGAGGCACAACGATTAATGGAGATAGCGTATGAAAATGGAATTAATTTCTTTGATAACGCTGAAATATATGCTCATGGTGAAAGTGAGCGAGTGATGGGTAGAATTTTAAAAAACACCAATTGGTCTCGTGACAGTTACATTGTTAGTAGTAAGGCTTTTTTTGGTAATGGAGGACAATTGCCAACTCAAGTTGGGTGTAGCCGAAAGCATCTTTTTGAAGCATGCCACCAAGCTTTAGAGCGTTTTCAGTTGGATTATTTAGATTTATTTTATTGCCATCGTCCAGATAAAAAAACACCAATTGAAGAGACCGTATGGACTATGCATCAGTTAATAATGCAAGGCAAAATTTTGTATTGGGGAACGTCTGAGTGGAGCGCACAAGAAATAATGGAAGCTCACATGTTTGCAAAACAAAATCACTTGATTGGTCCTATAGTTGAGCAACCTGAATACAACCTATTTACACGTCATAAAGTTGAGGTAGAATTTGCCCAAATTTATAAAACGGTAGGTTTGGGAACAACAGTTTGGTCACCTATGGCAAGTGGAATTTTAAGCGGTAAATACAACGATGTTTTCCCAGATGGCACACGCTTGGGAATCGAAGGTTTAGAATGGTTGCGCGATAAGAATTTAACGGAGGAACGATTGGTTGTGATTAAAAAACTTTCAAATTTAGCTAAGGATATTAATTTAAGTCTTCCGGTTATGAGTCTTGCTTGGATATTAAAGAATCCAAATGTTAGTACCATTATCTTAGGGGCAAGTAAAGAAACTCAATTACTTGAGAATCTAAAATCAATCGAAGCTCAAGTCAAAATGACAAGCGAAGTAATGAATCAGATTGAAGATATTTTAAGCTAATTTAAACTTAAATGCAAAAAGAAAGGCGATTCAATTTTGAATCGCCTTTCTTATATAATTAGCTTTTTATTATTGTTTAGTATATGTTGCAACACATGTATCTTCACCTCCAATTAATGGAATTGTATTAATGTACGAGTAATTGATATTAATGATGTTACCTGTAGCAGTCATTGTTCCATTTCCCGTGAAAGTAACTTCTCCTCCAGTTACTGCAATCGTTTGTTCTGGCATTGTTATGTTAGCACCTGAAATAGTTGCATAAGCAGTTCCACCTACTAAAGTGAACATATTGTCTATTACTAATTCATTAGCATTTGAACCTGAAGTAACAGTTGGAGATCCCGCTAGTGGGAAACTAGTTGTACCACAGTTACTTGTTACACTCCAGTTAACAAGCCAATTGTCTTTTCCAATGATTACACTTACTTTTCTTTTCGCTGTAGCAGAACCATTTGCGTTTGTTGCTTTGTAGTTTACATAATAAACTCCAGTTGTCGCAGTGTTAACAGAATCAGCCATTTGCTCAACAACAACATCTACTGAAGAACCATCTTTATTAACCGCTGTAGCACCTGGATCGTTGTAAGTAGAACCAACATTTACAGTAGTATCAGAAGCTCCAACAATTGTAATTGTAGGAATGTAAACACAAGAAGCATCATCTTTTTTAGCTTTTGAGTTATAGTTTGTAGCAGATGAATCTGTACATCCTTTTTTCTTACAACCCGTGAACGTCATTGCGCCGATAGTTGCAACAGATAATAAAATAAGTGTCTTTTTCATAGAATATTTTTTGTCAAATGTAATGAAATAAATCAAAAAAGCGAAGCTCCAAAGAACTTCGCTTTTAACCAACCAAACGATATGCGCTTAGTCTTGCAAAATCTGATCAATTACTTCAGGTTTGCTGAGCGCGTCTTTGATTTTTTTCTCTAACTCTTCACATAACTCAGGATTGTCGTGAAGAATTGATTTAATAGCATCTCTTCCTTGTCCTAATCTAGTTTCTCCATAAGAGAACCATGAACCACTTTTCTTTAAGATGTTAAGGTCAACTCCAAGGTCAATGATTTCTCCTATTTTAGAAATACCTTCGCCATACATGATGTCGAATTCAGCTTTTCTGAATGGAGGTGCAACTTTATTTTTAACTACTTTAACTTTAACTCTATTTCCTGAAATTTCTTCTCCATCTTTAATTTGTGAAGCTTTACGAATGTCAATTCTAATCGAAGAATAGAATTTTAAAGCATTTCCTCCGGTTGTTGTTTCAGGATTACCAAACATCACCCCAATTTTGTCTCTTAATTGGTTGATGAAAATACAACAACAGCCAGCTTTATTAATCGACCCAGTTAATTTTCTTAAGGCTTTTGACATTAAGCGTGCTTGTAAGCCCATTTGAGAATCACCCATTTCACCTTCAATCTCTGCTTTTGGGGTAAGTGCCGCAACTGAATCAATTACGATTAGGTCAATAGCGCCTGATCGAATTAAGTTATCTGCAATTTCTAGTGCTTGTTCACCATTATCAGGTTGAGAAATTAAAAGGTTTGCTACATCCACTCCTAATTTTTGCGCATAAAATTGGTCAAATGCATGTTCTGCATCAATAAATGCAGCAATCCCACCATTTTTTTGTGCTTCTGCAATTGCGTGAATTGCTAAAGTTGTTTTTCCTGAAGACTCAGGGCCATATATTTCAATCACGCGACCTTTAGGAAATCCACCTACACCTAATGCAATATCCAGAGATATTGAACCAGTTGGGATTACATCTACTTTTTCAACAGGTGCGTCACCTAATTTCATAACGGAACCTTTTCCGTATGCTTTGTCTAATTTCTCCATTGTTAATTGGAGTGCTTTCAATTTTTCAGCGTTTACTTCTTTTGCTGCGTTTAAGTCTTTTGCATCTTTTGCTGCCATATCGTTTGTTGTTGTGAGTGGTTAACTCGGTTTATTATTTGTTTTGGTTGTTGCAAATGTATGTTGTTGTGAACGTAATCTATTTATGTTCACTTAAGAAATTCCAAATTCTTTTAAAATTTCTTCCACATGGTTTTTAGTATTCGGTTTTTCGATAATTGAAATCAGTTTGCCTTCTTCATTGAATAAGAATGTGTTACGGTGAATTCCGTCATAAACTTTACCCATGAATTTTTTTGTACCCCAAACACCAAAAAGATTAATTATTTCTTTTGATTCGTCAAGGATTAAAGGAAAAGGTAATTCATATTTATTCGCAAAACTTTGGTGTGATTTTAAAGAATCTGCGCTTACACCAAGGATTTGTATTTCATTCGCTAGTAATGTTTCGTAGTTGTCACGAATATTACATGCTTGTGCAGTGCACCCTGGGGTATTGTCTTTTGGGTAAAAGTATATCACCAATTTTTTACCAATCAATGCTTGAGAAGTAATTACTTTTTCATTTTGGTCAGTTGTGCTGAACGCTGGAAGTATTGTTCCAATTTTTAATTTTTCCATACAAGTTTAAATAATAATCGTTTGTTAGTTTAGTTTCTAATCAAAGGTAAAAACAATTTTCAATATTCAAACAAAAAAGAAAAAAAATAGTTGATTAATTTTTTCGTATTTTATAAAGTAGAAAAGACCAATTGAGAATTAAAATTAGTCCACCTATCGGGGTTATAGGGCCAATGAAAGCTTTATTCCAATTGAAAATACTGGCAATACTCAATAAGTAGATTGAGCCGCTAAAAAAGAGAATTCCTAAAATGGAAAACAGTAAAAATCTATTTAAAGGAAAGTTTAGTTTCTCAGCATTAAAGCCAATAATTAATAATGCGACGGCTTGGTAAAACTGATAACGAACGCCAACTTCATAAGAATTCAATTGTTCAATGCTCAGATTTTTCTTCAATGCATGTGCACCAAATGCGCCAAGAATTATTGCTAAAATAAAAAGTACTAGGCTTGTGATTATAATTCTTTTGTTCATATTACAAAGTTGAGAAAAAAGATATGAACTCAAAATCTTATCTTTGTTTTTTATGAAGCAAATTTTGACCGTTTTATTTTTAATTTTTCTTAATTCCTGTGGTAATGAAGAGAAAAAAGCGGATTCTCAAAATATTGATTATTATCAATTCCAGAAAGTTAGTTTAGCTAAATATGATATTCCAGCGAGTATTTATTTGCCGGATGCTAGTGCTGGAATCGGTACATCATTCAAACCTTTAATTGAACATGAGATAGGGGATTATAAGTGGAAGATTAAAGTGGGCAGGTATTTTACTTTAAACATTGAAGATTACGGCGATTTTAAATATTTATTCGAGGAAAAGAAGAAAGAAATTTTATCAAACAAGGTTTATAAGTCTTCCATATTAAAAGAAGAGGGGGCAATTTTGGTTTACCAACAAACTTTAATAGAAGATATTGGTTTAAAAAGAAGTTATACTTTTCATATTTATGCAGTTGTAAAATTAGACGATGTTTTTTATCAAATAACAAATTCAGAGAAAGGAAATACCAAAAAGGAAATAGAATTTATGTTTAAATCGATTAAATCAATTAAAAAAATAAACGAATAGAAATGGAATTAAATAGAGATGAAATATTAAAAGTATTAGGAAACATATTAGAACCAGACTTAAAAAAAGATATTGTTAGTTTAAATTTGGTTGATGAGTTGACTTTTTCTGAGAATGAAATCAGCTTGACAGTTTCGCTTTCAAATCCTGCGTTACATGCTAGAAAACGAATGCAAGAAGCGGTAGAATTTAATTTGAAACGTTTTTTTGGTCAAGAAATTCAAGTGGTTTGTACTGTTAAAGGCTTAAATAACGAAAGTAAAAAAGCGAGAAGAAAAGTACTTCCTGATGTGAAAAACATAGTTGCAATTGCCTCTGGAAAAGGTGGAGTTGGTAAATCAACTGTTACAGCAAATATTGCCGGAGGACTTTTGAAAGCAGGGTATTCAGTTGGAATTGTTGATGCTGATATTTATGGACCTTCAATGCCAACTATGTTTGATGTGGTGAGTGAACGTCCAACAATGGCAGAAATAGATGGAAAAAATTTAATCAATCCTGTTGAAAGCAATGGAGTTAAGTTATTATCAATTGGGTTCTTTACTGATCAAGATAATGCTGTTGTTTGGCGTGGTCCAATGGCAGCCAAAGCTTTGACTCAAATGTTGACGGATGCGAATTGGGGTGAATTAGATTATTTGTTAATTGACTTACCGCCAGGAACAGGAGACATTCATTTGTCCTTGGTTCAAACAGTTCCTTTGGATGGTGTTGTAATTGTAAGTACACCTCAAGAAGTTGCACTTGCAGATGCGAGACGTGGCGTTAATATGTTTAAAATGGACACGATTAAAGTACCGATTATTGGAATCGTAGAAAACATGGCTTATTTTACACCAGCTGAATTACCAGATAACAAGTATTACATTTTTGGGAGAGATGGTGCTAAGAATTTAGCAGAAGGAATGAAAGTTCCATTTTTAGGGGCAATTCCTTTGGTGCAAAGCGTTTGTGAAGCAGGAGATTCAGGTAAACCAGCTGTATTTCAAGAAAACACACCAATTGCTAAGGCTTTTGATGATTTAGTTAATACATTTGTTGAGCAATTAAAAAGCATTAAAGATTCAAGTAATTAATTATGGTTATTATTGATAAACAACAAATTACAACAAAAGTATTAGACGCAATAGAACAGTTACGCCCTTTTCTGCATGCAGATGGTGGTGATATGGAATTAGTGGAAATAACTGATGATGCAACTGTTAGAGTTCGCTTGATGGGTTCTTGCAGTGATTGTTCAATGAGTTTCATGACTTTGAAGGCAGGATTAGAAGATGCGCTAAAATTAGTTGCACCTGAAGTTAAAGCGGTTGAATCGATTTAATTTTTAAATGAAATTAAAACTAATCCTTGTTGGTAAGTCGGCCTTTGATTTTGTGAAAGAAGGAGAATTAGTTTACGAAAAACGATTGGTTCACTACCTTCCTTTTGAAAAATTGATTTTGCCGGATATTAAGAATCCAAAAAATCTTTCATTAGAGGAATTAAAGAAAAAAGAAGGTGAATTGATTTTATCAAAAATAACCAATCAGGATTTTTTGGTTTTGATGGATGAAAATGGAACTCATTTTTCTTCAACTAAATTTGCAAGTTGGTTAGAGCAGAAAGTAAATGAAGGTACACGCTCTATGGTTTTTGTTATAGGAGGCGCTTTTGGATTCTCAAAGGAAGTTTACAATCGTTCTAATCAATTGATTTCATTGTCTAAAATGACTTTTTCTCATCAACTTGTGCGGGTGATTTTTTTAGAACAATTATATAGGGCACAAACAATTTTGAAAGGTGAGCCATACCATCATGAATAATAAAATATTTTTATAATTTGATTTCAAATTACTTCTCATTTATAGATATTTTCTCAGCCATATTGTGGTATGGAATTCTTTCTGTTATTGTCAACAGACAGTCAAAAAATATTACAAATGAAGAACTAAAACCTTATTATGTTACTAATTTCAATGTTAAAGTTGTTTATGGTTTAGCGTTTACAATAATCTACTTAACAATTTTAGGTGGAGGAGATACTAAAGCCTATTGGGATGGTGCTGCGGTACTAAATAAACTATTTTTCAAATCTCCTGGTTTATATCTAGATGCCATATCTTCTGCACCTACTAATGAAAATAGGCTCATTCACTTTAATAGCGAAACAGGATTTCCACCTGGATGGATTTATAGAGAAGCTCAAGGTTGGTTTATTTCACAGATTACCTCTGTTGTTTCAATTTTTACATTTAGATCCTATTTTGCAACAGTAATTATTTTTGCCTATTTTGTTTCAAGAGCAACATGGAAAATTTTTGAACTTGTAACAAGATTAAATCTTCATACTATAAGAATTGCAGCGTGGTGTATGTTGTATGTTCCATCAGTAGGTTTTTGGTGTACAGGGATTTCAAAAGATACGGTAATCTTTGTTTCAATTTTAAACATTTTGTACTATGTACTAGATATTTTGATCTTGAAAAATAAGATAAGGTTGAAACATATTATAGGTATATTTTTCTTTGTTTTTCTAATAACCCAAATCCGTTCCTTTGCCTTGGCAGCTACTTTTGCGCCACTTTTAGCTGCGTTTGGTACACGATTGACCAATAAATACTCTTCAAATCTTTTTGCTAAATTTTCTTTTAGAATTGTTTTTTTAGGTGTTGGAACTTTTGGATTTTTAATGTTTTTTTCATCGAGTGTAGTAGCTGAACTTGCACAAGAGGCAGCTGTAGTTCAAGGTGATTTTAAAAATAATTTAACATACACTGGTAAGAAATACGATATAGGTGTGGTTGATGGTACACCAGCCGGAATGATTCGAGCTTTTCCTATATCCGTTTTTTATGGGGTTTACAAGCCTTTTATTTATGAAGCGTTGTCACCAACTTTAATATTAAATGGAATCGAAAGTTTAATTTTAGTTGTAATGACCTTGAATTTTTTCTTTGTTGGGAATGTATTAAAGAAAATAAAACGAGTCAGGTCAAATGAATTCTTAATTTTTGCTTTTGTATTTACTTTGTTAATTGGCTTTATGGCTGGTTATACTTCTGTATTGTATGGTGTACTTGTAAGAATTCGCGCACCTCTATTACCTTTTTTATTCTTAATTTTCACAACCAAACCAGAGGAAATTAAACAACCCGAAGAAAATCTACTAACCGAAAAAGTTTAAAATATGTGTGGAATAACTGGATTCATAGATTTTAATAAAAAGTCAAACAACGAAACCATTTTAAAAATGACTGCATCTTTGCATCACAGAGGTCCTGATGCAAGTGGAACGGAAATTTTACAAGATGAAAAAGCGATTCTTGGTTTAGGCCACGCGCGATTATCGATCATAGATTTAACTGAATCAGGTAAACAACCAATGCGCTTTCAAAATTATTGGATCTGTTTCAATGGTGAGGTGTATAATTTTGCTGAAATAAAAAAAGATTTACTTGAATTAGGTCATTCATTTGTTGGTTCTTCTGATACAGAGGTGATTCTTCATGCCTATATTCAATGGGGGAAAGCATGTTTGTCTAGATTCATTGGGATGTATGCTTTTTTAATTTATAATGTAGATACAAAAGATGTATTTTGTGTGCGCGATAGAGCAGGAATCAAACCTTTTTTCTATTATTGGAAAGATGGACTTTTTATGTTTGCTTCTGAGCTAAAAGCTTTTCACGAACACCCAAATTTTCAAAAGAAAATTAACCTTCAGGCAGTAAACGCATTTATGCAATACGGAAATGTTCCAACTCCATATTGTATTTTTCATAATTGCATAAAACTAAAACCGGGTCATTTTATTGAGTTTAATTTAGTAAATGCAAATCAAGTGTTGGATAATTCTTTGGTTCATCAAAAGCAATATTGGAATGTTTATGATGCATACAACAAGAAAAAATTAGACATTTCTTTCGAAGAGGCAAAAACAGAAACAGAGAAATTATTGAAGTCGGCTTGTGATTACAGAATGGTAGCTGATGTGCCTGTTGGTGTATTTTTAAGTGGAGGATATGACAGTGCTTCAGTAACCGCTTTACTTCAAAAAGATCGCACTGAAAAACTAAAAACATTTACGATTGGGGTTCCAGATATTGGATTAAATGAAGCTCCTTACGCTAAAGATGTTGCAGCATATTTAGGAACAGATCATACAGAAATTAATTGCACTCAAAAGGAAGCGATTGATTTAATTCCGGATTTGCCCTTTTATTACGATGAGCCTTTTGCCGACAGTAGTGCAATTCCAACAACATTGGTAAGTAAAGCTGCTCGTCAACACGTGACTGTTGCGCTAAGTGCGGATGCTGGCGATGAGGTTTTTGCGGGTTACAATCGTTATGATTATTTATATCGCTTTGGTCCTAAAATAAATCGTATTCCAAGTCCTATTCGTAAAATATTGGCTGGTACGATGGACATTATTCCTTCGAATGCTTTACCGATTTTGAAAAATAAATACAATTTCCATAATCGCTACGAGAAATTAAAAGGCATTTTACGTAATCCGTCTCCTGAAAGTATTATGTTGAGTTTGAGTCAACAATTTACAAATAGTCAGTTGGATAAATTGATGAAAAACAAAGTTGATGAGTTGGAAACGGCCTATCACTCAAAGGAGTTGTTGAAAGAAAACTACACACCTCTCGCTTATATGATGGCTATAGATTATCAAACTTATATGGTTGATGATATATTGCAAAAAGTGGATAGAGCAACGATGACCGTCAGTTTAGAAGGTAGAGAACCGTATCTTGATCATCGAATTATTGACTGGGCTGCGCAATTACCCGATGATTTCAAATACAATAATGGAAGTAAAAAATACATTTTAAAAGAAATTACGCATCAATACATTCCAAAAGGAATGATGGATCGCCCAAAGATGGGATTTGCAATTCCGATTGCCGATTGGTTACAAAAAGACTTGAAAGATTTGGTGCTTACTTATATTAACGAAAAGCGAATTTCAGAACAAGGAATTTTTAACTGGCCACAAGTTAAAGGTATTTTAGATGCTTTTTATAACGGCAAAAAAGAGTTGGATTACAAACTTTGGTATTTATTAATGTTTCAAATGTGGCATGCAAGGTGGATGGAAAAATAAGTGTTTCATTTCGAAAGTTTCTTCTAGAATTTAAAAATCCAAGCGGCACAAGTCGAGGAATTTTAACGCATAAATCTTCCTGGTTACTTGAAATTTCAAATGGAATTAAAATTGGAGTAGGGGAGTGCAGTATCATTGAAGGATTGTCGCCAGATTTTTCAGATGAGGTGCAATATGAATCAATTTTGAGAACAACTTGCTTAAAGCTTCAAACGCATTTGTATGGCATTGAAAAAATTGATTTTAGTAAAACAAATTATCAGTTTTTAAATCCTGAATTGCAAGAATTATTCAAAGAAATCAGTTCATTTCCTTCAATTATTTTTGGTTTAGAAGTAGCCTTGTTGGATTTTATGGCTTCAGAAAAAGGGGTCTTGTTTGAAAATGATTTTTCACGTGCAAAAACTTCAATTCCAATAAATGGTTTAGTTTGGATGGGTTCTGAAGAATTTATGCAAACGCAAATCGAACAAAAATTGGCTGCAGGATTTTCAACTATTAAAATGAAAATTGGAGCAATTGATTTTCAAAAAGAGTATGCGTTATTGAGTTCAATTAGGCATCGATTTTCAAAGGATGAAATAACGCTTCGTGTTGACGCAAATGGCGCTTTTACTTACGAACAAGCATTGACTGTTTTAGAGCAGTTAAAAAAGTTAGATATTCATTCAATTGAACAACCAATCGCGGTGGGTAATATTGAATCAATGCGTCAACTTTGTGCTGAAAATCTTATTTCAATTGCTTTAGATGAAGAGTTAATTGGAATTAATTCATTACAAGAGAAAGAAGAATTATTAGCCGCAATCTTGCCACAATTTATCATTCTAAAACCAAGTCTTCACGGTGGTATTGCTGGAACTTTTGAGTGGATTCAATTAGCAACGCGCAAAAATATCGGTTGGTGGATCACATCGGCGCTTGAGTCTTCTGTTGGATTAAATGCAATAGCGCAATTTACAGGTGAATTTAAAGTAACTATTCCTCAAGGTTTGGGTACAGGTGGACTTTACACCAATAATTTACCAACAGATTTGATAATTGAAAAAGGTTATTTGAAACGTGTTTTAAATTAACGTGCAGCAAAATCAGAAATTTCATCACATTGCTCGTAAATCATTTCATGAAGAATCAATTGCGCAGCCAAAGCTAATTGCGTATAATTTTGAGAGCCGTTTCCGAATTTAGCAGCTTTGTTTTGCCACATATCTAAAATTAATTGTTGTGAACCTTCTTTCGGTTGAATTTTAGCTACAACGGCAGCAACGTTTCCTGCTCCTGCGTGATAGACATGAAGCACAAAAAGTCGAAACCACAAATCATTTACATCGTAACTCATTTGATGTCTATCAAGTATTTTTTTAGCTTCAGGAATACAAATTTTTTGAATCAGTCGGGCTGCACCATAAGCACATCTGTCAAAATCTTTTCGTTCATCAATTTTATCGGTAACTGTTAGTCCCATGGAACGCGCAACATCAGGCATCAATTGAAAAGCACCATACGCTCCAGCAGAAGATTTTTTTAATTGACCTGGACTTTCAATCAATAAAATAGCTTGTGCATACCAAGGGTCAACGCCTTGTTTTTCAAAAGCAGCAACTCCTTTTGAGATCGAAGGATAAACATCTTTAAAGCGATAGAAATCACTTTTCCCAATTGTTACATTGATAAGCGATTCTTCAGGTAAATTGTATTCTTTTTTCAATGCAGCTTTGAATTCATCTTTTTCCAATTCTGTTTTTGAATTCCAATCTTTATTCGATACTTTCAACAATACTTGGCGCGTATTTCCAACATTGATAATACAAGAATCGGGTGATAAAACCATTATTTGTTTCCAAAATTGGGTTTGAGCCAAAATATCCCAACGGTCTTTAAAAATATCCTCCGCATGCATTATTGTGCTAACATTGCTTTCTTTTTTCACCACAATTTTTTCTTTACTCCAATTGTTAAGTGATTGAGAATAAGTGGTGTAAATAAATGAACAAGAAATAATACTTAGAAGGAGAGCGCGCATATCATTTTGGTTTGGTTAAATATAAGTATTTAGCGTAAAAACCCAATGTTGTTACATGAATTATTTACAACATAAGTTTGTGAATTAGTTGTAATTTTGACTAATGAATTGGTTGGGTAAATTGTTGGTTTTTCCGCTGATTGTATTGGTTCGCATTTATCAATACATCATTTCGCCAATATTTCCAGCAACTTGTCGCTACACCCCAACTTGCTCACATTACACGGTCGAAGCATTGAAAGTTTGGGGACCATTTAAAGGAACTTATTTGGCTGTGAAAAGAATTGCGTCGTGCCATCCAAGGGGAGGTTTTGGTTATGATCCTGTTCCTGAGAAAAAATCTAAAAAGTAAATTTCCAACCTCGCTCTTCCCAAACTGAAATTTTATTCAAGAGTTCAACACCACTTTTCGAGTCATAAACTAATTTGTCAAATGGAAGTTCGTTTGAAACTGTTTTCTCACTTTTATCCTTTTGAGATTTTTCAATGAAACAAAACCAAAGCCATAGCAAGCGAATTGATTCATTATCCGAAATTGAAAAATCGGAGGCTTTGACACTCGCAAAAAACAAAATTTTATTTCTTGCTCTTGTGAAAAGTACATTCAAACGCTTTTTGCCGTTTTGTTGATTTATTGGTCCAAAGCGCATTTCGAATTTTCCTTCTGCATTTTTTCCGTAACCAAAACTGATAATCAAAAAATCACACTCATCTCCTTGAACTTGCTCCAAAGTTTTGAAAAAAGTAGTGTCATTAGAAATTCGTTCGAGTAATAATTCTTGAGAAGCATTGTTTAATTTACTGAAAATTAAATTTAACTGTGTTTCAGAAAAAGCAACAATTCCGAGGTTTTCATTGAGAAGTAATCGTTTTTCAATTTCAGTTGCTACTTGTGTTGCTTCAATTTCATTTTGCCCCTCTTTATAAATCCCATTTTTTACATAGTTAAATTGAATAACCTCTTCATTCAAAGAATTATAGTTTGGGTAAACTTTTAGTTTGTTATTATAAAAATGATTGTTTGAAAATGAAATTAAATTTTCAGATTTACTTCTGTAATGATTACTAAGGAAAACATTTTTATAATAATAAGTTGCTTGATGAAGTAAATCTGTTTCGTCGATTTGATTTTCTCCAAAATAGTTTGAAGGTCCCATTTGTTGAGGGTCACCAGCCACAATTGCTTTTTTAGCACGTTGCATTGCACCTAAACTATGCGTCAATGGAATTCGACCAGCTTCATCAAAAATCACTAAATCAAAAAGCGCTTGTTTCATTGGGAAACTTACAGCTAATTTCGTTGGATTAGTCAAGCAAATCGGCTTAAGAACAGAAAGCCAAATTTCTGCTTCAGTTTCTATCAATTGACGAAGTGATAAATGATTTCTTTGCTTGGAAAATTCTTTTACTAAAATTGATTTACCTCTTTTAAGTTTAGCTTTTAGTTCTTTTTGATCTTCCTTCAGCTTGCTATTTGACGTGTTTATCAAATCGTGAAAAGTTCTGAATTTTTCAACTTGTTGCTCAATAATCAATTGGCTGTTGCGAATTGCATTCACTTTTTGATCTGCAATTGTTTTTTTGCAAAGTGCATACAAGTCAGAAAATTCAAAGTTTCTAAATGCTGGATTTTCGAAAACGTAATTTCGCCAGGCATCCGCATGAATTAGTTGATTGTACTCTTCAAAATTTGAAGCATATTTTAGACTTTCGAAAAGCGATTTGGAAACACCGTTTAATTCAGTTTTTAGTTCAAGTACTAAATTCAAATTTGAATAAAGTTGTTCTATAGCAATTTCTAGAAGTTGCCCATTTCTTAAATCCAAAAAAGTTGCATATTCTTGTTGTAAACGTTTCAATAAAGAATGGCTATTAAGAATTTGATTTAATTGCTCTTTTTCGGTTGCGATAAAGTCATTCCAATCGGATAGATTTGTTGTTTTTATTAATGTGTAAATCGTTTCAATTTCGGCAGTATTTACAATATCTAATTCAAGAAATTGATTTTTAATTTTTTCGATTTCAAGATTGATAAGTAACGTTTTTTCATAAGCGTTCAATTGTTCAATTGGATCTAATTCTGGACTGCGAGTCCATTTCTTCCATTTGTTTTTCCAAACAATTTTATCGATGAATTTTGTTGAACTTGCATGTTTTTTTAGAATTGCTATTTCGTCAAATGTTGGTTTTTTCAGCCAATGATTTTCTTGAATTTTATATTTTGCAAGCTCGATTGAAAGTTGATTCCATTTTTTTCTAAGTGATAGAAATTTCTTGGTGTTTTTTGTTAAAATCCCACCATATTTTTTGTAGATCGTAGCATTAAAATTTTGAAAAGAAATTGCTTTTTCAATCAATCGATTTAGGTCAGAAATTGGATGAAAATCGAATGTTTTTTTAAGTAAATTAATTGATTCAAAACAATTTGTAACAGATGCACTTAAATCCATGTTTTTTAAATCAAATACTTTGAAATTCAATAGTTTAATTAATTCAAAATCACTTTCACTTAATTCTGAAAGAAAATGTTTACAGCTATTGAATTCACTGAGTTGTGGGAAATTTGTTCCACTGATTTTAATCGAGTTTAAATCTAATTTTGGAATGGATTCAAAGAAATTTTTGAGTGATAAACCCGCTATTGCTTCTTGATCTTGGAAACCTTTAATTAAAGCCTCAATTTGTTCTAAATTTTTTGAAGTATTCAATGAAGAAATTGAACTTTCAGATTGATGATTTTCAAAGTAAATCCAAGTGTTTTTAAGGCTAGTGTAAATCTCTTGATTGTTTTCTGTAGAAGTGATGAAAAGTGAAATTAAATCTAAATTTCTTTCTTTCAATTTAGAATGAATTACGTCAAGAGCGGCTTTTTTTTCGGAGATAACAAGAATCGTTTTTTCTAAGGCTAAAAATTTGAAAATGGTATTGGTAATTGTTTGAGATTTACCAGTTCCTGGTGGACCTTGAATGATTAAAGATTCGTTGGCAATTAATTCCGTCACTTTTTGTTGGTCTTCATCACAACTGTAAATTACGTTTGAAGTTAAAGCTTCATTTTCATAAGACGCGCTTAAATCCCCAAAAAGCTGTTTTAAAGGTTTCGAGAATTCAGTTGCTAAAAGAATATTGTTGATTTCATAAAGAAAACGATGTCGGTGTGGATGAAGATTACTAATATAACTTTCGTGTTCAGAGAAGTTTTCTTTGAAATTTTCTCTTAAAAACATTACACATTCTTCACTATTTTTTGGCTCAAATTGAAAAAAATCGTTTAGGTAAAATTGTAAAAAAGGATTTATTTCAAATGATTCATCGTCTGCATTAAAAGCAACAGTTGCGTTTATTTTGTGCTCTGAGAACTGACAGTTTTTTATAAAAACAGGTGTAAGTAGTTGTTTTTGGCGATAATTCAATTTAACAAAACCCTCTACTAAACAGAGCGCATTAATTCCAAATTCTTTTTCAAAAAAAACAGCTTCTTTCAAGATAGATTTAACAAGGTGTTTTTCGAATATTAAATTTTGATGAACTTGAATAGCTTTTGAAAAGTTGAAATTCACCAAAGAATCATCAATTGAAAATTGATAAAACTGTTGTTTGAACTCCTCTAAACGTTGATTGATAATCATTTTGTTCGGTAAATTTAACTACTATTTTTAAATCAAAAAAAATGAGGCAACGCACCAGAACTTTGTGCGTCAATGCTTTGAAGCTAAGATAAAAAGTGTACTTTTGCGGTTGTAACTTAATGATAGTTATGTACTTTAAAAAGATGCTGCAGTTAAACAAGATAAATTTGGAAGAGATGAGAGTGGAATTTTCAATAATGAAAATCAGAAGTTTAGGTATTATGCTTTTGATTGTTTTAAGTTCTTTTGTGAGCTTTTCGCAGTTGGATGCGACGTTTTCTAGCCCTGATGCTACGCAATGTCCTGAGAATTTATTTACATTAAATGCGACAAATACAACTTATGGTAATGCGAATTACACATGGTTAATAACAGGTCCATCATCGTTTTCGCAGACTTTTACAGGTAGTTCGGTTGCCGTTTACTTGACGGTTTCAGGATTTTACAACGTAAAATTGACAGTAACAGATGGAGTTACAACAACCTCGAATACTCAAAATAGTTTCATTCAAGTTTACAGTAAACCAACAATTTCTTATTCCGTAACGCCTACCACAGGCTGTTCTCCACTTTTAGTTACTTTTAATGGAAGTTGTTCACCAGGAAGTGGAACTTTAGGTTCGTTTCAAGCTAATGCAGGTGATGGAACGCCTTATTCAACAGAGGATTTTACACATACATTTACCAGCGGAGGAACATTTACGCCAAGTGTCACAGTAACAAATTCATTTGGTTGTAACACAACAGGGAATTTAACACCTGTAACCGTTACAGCATCTCCAAGTTTAACAAGTCCACTTAATCCAAATTCAATTTGTAGTGGCTCAACTTTTAACTACACGCCAACAAGTAATACTTCTGGTTCGACTTATTCTTGGGTAAGAACATTGCCTTCAGGAGTTACTGGTTCCGGTTCAAATACAAGCACAGGAACATCAGGTGTAATTAGTCAGACTTTAACTAACAATACTTCTGGAAATCTACAAGTTACTTATGCAATGACTGTAACAGCAAATGGTTGTTCAAGAACACAAAACGTGGTTGTGACTGTTAGAGCATTACCAACTGTGTCAATTACTCAAGGTTCAACGCTAGCTATTTGTACTGGTCAAACAGGAACAATAACAGCTGCTGGTCTTCCTTCAGGTGGTACATACACTTGGTCAACCTCTGCAACAACAGCTTCAATTAATGTTTCAACTGCTGGGGTTAGAACAGTAACATACTCAGATGGAACTTGTTCAAGTTTAGCAGCTTCTTCAACTGTTTCGATTACTTCTCCTCCAACAATTTCTAGTTTCACAAGAACAGAAACATCAGGTACTGTAGCAAATGATGGTTCAATTTGTCCAGGAGCATCGGCAGTAATCTCTGCTACTGTTTCAGCACCCGGAGGAACTTATCTTTGGTCAACAAATGCAACAACTTCTACTATAACTGTAAACCCAGCTATTACATCAACTTACACACTTACTTACACCTTAGGTTGTTCTACAAATAATTCCACTCAAATTACTGTCTTAGGTTTACCAACCCCAAGTTTTACCCCACCTGTTTCCAATTTTTGTTCACCACCAGTAACAACAACTTTTACAAATACTTCTACCAATGCAGGAGGAGGAGTTGAATGGACTTTTCAAAGTGGAACACCAAATACTTCAACTGTAAATGCACCGAATGTAACTTATAATACATCAGGAAGTTTTTCAGTTACGTTAAAAGCAACAAGTGCCGCAGGTTGTTCAAGAACAACTGTCTTTCCAAATGCAATTACAATAGGTAGCGGTACGCCTCCAACTTCTTTATTTAACCCAACAACACCTTTAACCCAATGTTATTCATCATTTGCAGCACCAACAATTGCTGTAGCGAATAATAGTGTGTGTTTTCAATATACTGGAACAGGTGCTGATACCTTAGTTTGGAATTGGGGTGACGGTTCTGCATTAGAGCAAACAAGTACGGCAGGTACATTTTGTCATACATACACGAATGTTGGAAACTACACTGTGGTTGCAACACCTTATACAACAGTTGGTAATCAACTTGGATGTTCAGGAACTCCAGCGAGTTTCTCTGTTGTAATTAAAGGTCCTGTTTCATCTTTCTCATTAAGCACAATTGATTGTGATAATCAGAAAACACGAACTTTTACAAGCACAGCAACTGGAACAACAGGTGCAGCAACTTATTCTTGGAATTTTGGTGACCCGGGTTCTGGAGTAAATAACACTTCAACTTTGCCGTCGGTTGCGCATACATTTACCAATTTTCAATCGTCAGCTTATTCTGTTGTATTAACAGTTTCTGATCCTTCAACGGGATGTCCAGCATCTGCATCAAGTACAAATGTTTTCGCATACCCAAATAATACAGCTGCTTTTCAATCTTACAACAACACAACTGCATCAAGAGTTGTTACTACCGAGGTTTGTTTGAATGGTTCGCTGTCTTTTTACAATGAAACACCAGCTCCTCAATTAGCAACACAAGCAGCTCATACAGTTTGGAATATTAATAATACCAATCCAACTTGGTCAACAGTTACAGCAGTTAGAGGAAACCCAAATACCTATACATTTTTAGAAACGGGGGCTACTTCTAATTTTGATGTAAGTTGGGTTCCTGGAATTTATTCCGTTTCGATGCGTAATAGACGCGACAATCCAGATGTGAATAACCAATGTTTTGAAATTGAAACAAAAACAAATTACATTAAAGTACACGGAATAAACGGAACATTTACGGTTGCCGACACAGTTTGTGCGAATGCAAGTATGACTGTAAACAGTAGTTCAATGGCAGCTCCTGTTTCTTCAATTGCAAGTAGAGTTTGGAATTGGGGAGATGGTTCGGCAAATACAACAGGAAATGTCGTAAGCCCTACACATACTTATTCAAGTCCAGGTACATATACTATAACCCTAACAGCAACCGATGCTTTCGGATGTACAAGAATAATAACAAAACAAGTTGTAGTTAGAAGACCTTTAGCAAGTTTTTCTGTCGACAGAAACTTTATTTGTCCTGGGCAAACAGTCTCAGTTACAAACAATTCTTCTGGATTAGGTTTAACATCTTATGCTTGGGCAGCTCCAACTGCAACACCAGCAACAGCAACAGGTTCAAGTCCAGCTCCATTTACATTTCCAACGGCAGGAAGCAGAAGTATAAAATTAACAGTAACAGATAATTTGGGTTGTGTGAAAGATTCAACTATTGCGATTACTGTTCAAAATCCTACACCTTCAGCTACAGCATCTCCAAGTTCTGTTTCATGTTTTAATCCCCCAACAGCAGTTTCGTTTACAAATAACTCAACAAATAACGTTGATAACACTTCTGCAGTTTGGAATTTTAATTCAACAAATATTTATAATGGAACAGGAACAAGTCCTTCAACATCTACTAACTGGCAACCAACAGTTACCTATTCTTTACCGGGTACATATATTGTAACCTTACAAGTAGGATCATTAACAGGTTGTACTTCAACTGTTCAACAAGTTGCAACTGTTACAATTGGCGGTCCTTCAGGAACGGTGAATGTTACAAATACTAATTTAACAGGTTGTTCTTGTTATACAGCTAATATGACAGTGACAACAGCTAACGTTACTGAAGCGAGATTACTTTATGGTGACGGACAATTCTTAGTTTTAACACCTAATACTACTCAAAACGTTTCTTATTCTTATTGTAACACAGGTGCAACGACAATTACAAGAACTCCATCATTATACATATCTAACGGAACTTGTAATGGTTTTATACCGGCTACACAAACGATAAATATTAAACCAACACCAACCGTTACAGCAATTCCTAATCAATTAAAATGTGCAGGTGTAAATTCTGATGCAGTTACATTTACTGGAAATGTACCAACAGCAACTTATACTTGGTCAAATTCAAACACTGCGACTGGGTTGACAGCAACTTCAGGAACTGGAAATATCGCATCATTTTTAACTGATAACGTTAATTCAACTGCAATTAATTCTGTTGTTACCGTGACCCCATCTTATGATGGTTGTACAGGTTCTCCAACTAACTTTACAATTACAGTTGGTCCTCGACCAGTTTCTACTGTAAGCACAACATCTGTGTGCGTTGGTGGAACAGTTACTACCACACCAAATACAGGTGGTACTTGGACAAGTACAAATAACACAGCTGCATCAATAACTTCTTCAGGAATTGTTAGTGTTGGAACTGCTTCAACTACTCAAACTACTACTTTAAGATATACCGAAACAACTTCTGGTTGTTTTAGAGATCACGTTTTAACAGTAAATCCAAAACCAACTGTTACAGCATCTTCTTCTGTTTGTATCGGAAGTACAATTAATCTTTCTCCAAATTCTCTCGGTACATGGATAAGTAGTGCTCCTTCAACTGCCTCTGTTGTATCTACAACTGGAGTTGTAACTGGACTTCAAACAGGAACTGCTAATTTCACTTACACATTGACTTCAACAGGTTGTTCTAACACAACATCCAATGTTACAGTTAATCCTTTACCTGTTGTTACTTTAAACCCAACAACAATCTGTCAAGGTCAGGGAGCAACAGCAACACCTTCAACTTTGGGTACTTGGACAGTTGTAACAGGAACAGAAGTTTCAATTACTAATGGTGGCGTAATTACCACTACAACATCGGCAACAGGACCCGCAAGTTTCAAGTATAAAATTACAGCTACAGGATGTGAAGCTACGACTGGAAATTTAACAATCAATTCAATACCTGCTGTGACAGCACCAAGTTCAATTTGTTTCGGTTCAACAGGCAATTTAACTCCATCAACTGGCGGAACTTGGACATCAAGTAATACAGCAAGAGCAACAGTAACCAATGCAGGGGTTGTTACACCAGCTACTCCAGTAAATTCGGGAACAGTTAATTTTACTTTCACTCAAACTTCAACAGGATGTACTAATACAACATCCAATGTGACAATAAACGCTTTACCTACAGTTACTGCACCAAGTTCAATTTGTGTTGGTTCAACGGCTACTTTGTCGCCAACCACCGGAGGAACTTGGACATCAAGTAACAACGGAAGAGCGACTGTTACGAATGCAGGTGTTGCAACTGGTGTCGCAGCAGGAAATGTTACTTTTACTTTTACACAAACTTCAACAACATGTTCTAGCACAACAAGTAATGTTACAATCAATGCATTACCAACTGTTACGGCAGCATCTAATTCAATTTGTATCGGCGGAACGACAACTTTAACTCCTATAACTGGAGGATCATGGGTTTCTAGTTTACCTAGTGTTGCAACGGTTGACAATGCAGGACTAGTAACTGGTGTGTCTGCAGGTTCAGCAACTATGACATTTACAAATTCAACCACAGGTTGTTCAAGAGCAACAAGTGCGATAACTGTTAATGCCCTTCCAACATTTGGTTTGACAAAAGTAGACCCGTCAGTATGTAATGCTACAAATGGTACAGTAACAATAACAGGTTTAACGCCAAGTGTAAGTTATCAATATACATATGTTTTATTAGGTAATACAACGGGTCCTGTAACTGCATCATCAAATAGTTCTGGTCAAATTACAGTCTCAAATTTAGGTGCAGGAACTTATACGTTCTCTGTTAAATTGGTAAGTTCTGGTTGTCAATCATCAACTCAAAATATTACGTTAGTCAACCCTAATGCACCAGATATCAATGATATCGCAGATCAGTTTTTATGTGGTACAACTTATACTTTACCTGCAATAACGGGAACAAATTTACCAGGTAATCAAAAATATTCTACTGCTCCAAATGGAGGAGGAACAACTTTACCTGTTGGTACAATAATTACAACATCTCAAACAATTTACATTTGGACACAAACACCCACAACCGGTGGATGTTCAGATCAAGAAAGTTTTACAGTAACAATCAGTTCAAATCCAACAATTACAGCTCCTAGTTCACTTTGTGTGGGGGCAACAGCTCAACTTTCTCCTAGTACGAATGTTACTTGGTCAAGTAGTCATGTATCAAGAGCAACTGTAACAAATGCAGGTGTACTCACTGGAGTTGCAGCTGGAAATGTTACTTTAACTGTTCTTGATAATACAACTCAATGTTCGAATACAGCAATTGTAACTATTGTAGCAAAACCAACTGTAACTGCTGCTGCATTTGTTTGTGTGAACGGCACAATTAATTTATCTCCTGCCACAGGAGGAACTTGGGCTACATCAGATGGTTTATTAGCAAGCGTTACAAACGCAGGTTTAGTGACAGGAATTGCTCCAGGGTCAGTGCAATTTACATTCACTAATTCTACAACAACTTGTTCAAATACTACTTCAGCGGTTACTGTTAGACCACAGCCAATTTTAACTTCGCCTGCATCTGTTTGTATGGGAAGTACAGGTTTACTTTCTCCAATTTCAGGAGGAACTTGGACTTCATTAGCAACGGGAACTGCAACAGTTACAAATGCAGGTGTCATTTCGCCAGTTAATCCAGGTAATGTTACGTTTAGATTTTTTGAAACGTCTTCAGGTTGTTCTGACACAACATCAAATGTAGTTATCAATGCACTACCAGTTTTAGGTGGACCTACGCAAGTTTGTGTTGGTGCTAATATTAATTTAACACCTTCAACAGGTGGAACTTGGTCTGGTGGAAATTCAACAATTGCAACAATTTCACCTAGTGGAGTTGTATTGGGTGGAAGTGTGGGAACTACGTCATTTGATTTCGTAAGTACAGCAACTGGTTGTTCAAACACATCTGCAACCATTACTGTAAATCCAAATCCTACGGTAAATGGTCCGTCTCAAGTTTGTGTTGGTTCAACAGTAAACTTTACAGGAGGAACTGGTTTTACTTGGTCAAGTAATAATACTGCAATTGCGACTGTAAATCAAAATACAGGTGTAGTTACTGGTGTCGCTGCTGGTACAACATTTTTAATAAATACCAATCCATTCACAGGATGTTTTGCAAATTCACAACCTTTAACTGTTAATGCTTTACCAACAGTTACAGCGCCTGCTTCTGTTTGTGTAGGAGGAAACATTACACTTTCTCCAACAAGTGGTGGAACATGGGCAACGAGCAACGGAAATATTGCAACCGTTTCAAGTGGTGGTGTTGTAGAAGGAGAGGCTGCAGGAAGCGCAACTTTTACTTTTACAAATTCTTTAACAACTTGTTCTAGAACAACATCTGCTGTTACCGTTATTGCAAATCCAGTGATTACCCTTTCGAGAACAAATCCAACTGTTTGTAATGGAACAGACGGAACAATTCGAATTAGTGGTTTAACAGCAAATACAAGTTTCCAGTACAATTATACAGGTCCTAATGGTCCAGTTGGTCCGGTAACTGCAACCACAAATGCTTCAGGTCAAATAACAATTTCTGGTTTAGGAGCTGGAACATATACTGTTACAGCAACCAATCCTGTAACAACTTGTACATCAGCCGAAGTTATCATTTCTTTAACAAATCCAAATGCTCCAAACGTTACGGATATTGCAGATCAAACATTGTGTGGAACCACATATACTTTACCTGCAATTACAGGTTCAAACTTAACGAATGCTCAATATTGGACAGCATCGGGCGGAACAGGAACTGTTCTTCCAGTTGGAACAGTAATTTCTACAATTGGTGTTACAACAATTTATATGTATTCTGCGACGCCAGGAGGTTGTTCTGATGAAGAAAGCTTTACGGTTACAATTAATTCAGTTCCTGTAGCTTCAGCACCAGCAAACGTTTGTCAAAATGAAACAATTGCTGCTTCTCCTGCAACAGGAGGTTCATGGGCAGTTGTTACTGGTCCAACATTTGTTTCGGTAAACGGAAGTGGAACTGTAACTGGATTATTACCAGGAGTTGCAACAATTCGATTTACAGACGGTACAACTAACTGTCCAAGTAATACTGTTTCAATTACAGTTAAAGCTGTTCAAACAGTTGACGCAGGTCCAGCACAAACAGTATGTTCGAATTCTACCGTAACTTTAGCAGGAACAAGAGGTGGAAGTGCAACGGCTTCAACTTGGACAGATGGTACTGGAAGTTTTTCTAATGCATCTTCATTAACACCAACCTATACATTAGGATTAGGAGATGTTGGTACAGTCGCTTTAACATTAACTGCTGTCGATCCAACAGGTATTTGTCCGAATGTAACAGATCAAGTATTAATAACGATAGATCAAGCACCAGTTATAAGTGCAGGTTTGGGACAAACAATTTGTTCTAATGGAACAGTAACTTTAGGTGGGACATTAGGAGGTGTAGCTTCCAACCCAACTTGGTCAGTTACAGCTGGTGGAGCAGCAGGTACATTTGACAACGTTAACTCGTTAAATGCAATTTACACACCTAGTACAGCGAATATTACTAATGGATTTGTAACATTAACCTTGACAACTTCGGATCCAGCTGGACCTTGTACAGCAGTATCAAGCAATGTATCTATCACAATAAATCCTGTTGCAACAGTTAGTGCAGGAACTGATTTTGTTTCTTGTAAAGGTTCACCAATTTCGTTACCAGGTGTAATCGGAGGCTCTGCAACATCTGCAACTTGGTCTGGCGGAAACGGTGGAACTTTCTCTCCTGATGCGAATGCATTAACAGGTACATACATGCCAACAGATCAAGAATTTATTGATGGAACGGTTTTCTTAACTTTAACAACAAATGACCCAGTTGGACCTTGTCCTGCTGTTGATGCAAGTGTTACCATTACATTTGCTAATCCAGCAATTTCAACGGTAAGTCCTGACGATACAATTTGTGAAGGTGAAACAGTAAACGTTACTGGAACTTTCGATGGTGCAGCAAGTTCAGCCTCTTGGGTATATGTATCTGAAAATGGTTCAACACCAGGCTTAATTTTACCAAATGCAAATGCAGCAGCAATTACTTATACACCAAGTCAAACTGATATTAGCAACGGTAGAGTAAGGTTAGTATATTTAACAAATGATCCTGCGGGTCCTTGTGGTCCTGTTGGTGACACAGTTACAATTACAATTAATCGTACACCATTCTTATTGAATAATAACACAGCAATTGGTTGTACAGGTGATCCAATTAACTTACAATTAGTTGTTGGAGGAGGTTTAACTGCTGATTTTTCATGGTTTGCAAATGACAATCCAAATGTAACTGGAGAATCAGTTGGTGTTCAAACTACTTCCTTAATATCTGATGTATTAACATTAAATTCAGGAATTACAACCAATCAAACAGTGCTTTATACTGTGACACCCACAATTTTAGCATCAGGTTGTGTTGGAACACCATTGCAAATAAGTTTAACGGTAGTTCCTAGACCAACTATTTCTAATGTTACCGATCAGTTATTGTGTGCGAACACAGCAACACAAGCAACTAACTGGCAAACTAATGTTTTTGGTGGAGGTTATTCTTGGGTATATGATAATTATACAATTCCATCAATTGGAATTGGACAAAATGGAAATGGTCAAATTCCATCCTTTACGGCTGTAAATAATTCAGGTGTTACACAAGTTGCTAGAATTATAGTTACACCTTTAAATGCAGGATGTCCAGGGATTACTGATACTATGTTGATTACAGTATTGCCTATTTCAACAGTTGCCGACCCAGCCGATCAAGTTTTGTGTGCTAACACAATGACTAACGCAGTTACATTTACTGGAAGTGATCCAAATACGGTTTATGATTGGGTGAATGATAATACAACAATTGGTTTGCCTGCAAGTGGAGTAGGAAATATTCCAGCTTTTGAAGCACTTAATGCAGGAACAACAACTGTAACATCAACTATTACTGTTACTCCTTCTTTAAATGGTTGTATCGGTGTGCCACAAACGTTTACCATTCAAGTGAAACCAATTCCGGTTATGCAAGCAATTGCAGACCAAACTGTTTGTGTAGGAAATGCAACAGCTCCTGTTGTGTTTAACGCAGTGCCTGCAGGCACGACTTATACTTGGAATAACAATAACACTAGCCCAACAATGAACTTAGGTTTAGGAGCATCTGGAACTTCAAGTATTATTCCTTCTTTTATTGGAAATAATATTGATAATGTTGTTCATACACATTTCATTTCTGTAACACCAAGATTTAATGGATGTGCAGGTGATTCAGTAATGTTTGCAATCAATGTTAATCCAGTATTACAAGTGAATCCAATTTTCTCTCCAACTCATTGTGCTGGAGAAACAAATCCAGGTGTTGTTTTCTCAGGAAACGTGCAAGGCGTTGTTTATCATTGGAATCATGATAACGTAGGTATTGGGCTTTCAACTCCGTCAGGAACAGGGGATATTCTTCCTTTTATTACAACAGCTGGTGGAGCAGGAAATTTAACACAAGTTGCTACATTTAATGTAACTCCTGTATTACCAGGTTGTCAAGGAATCTCATCAACATTTACGATTACTGTAAAACCTATTCCTACTGTTGACGTGAATCCTGTTTCTCAGTCTGTTTGTCATAATCAAATGACTTCTACAGTTGTATTTACTGGAAATATCCAACAAACAACATATACTTGGTCACAGACAAATATTTCAATAATGCCACCAAATTATGTGAACCCTTCAAATGGTATTGGAAATATTTTATCTTTCGCTGGAACAAACACAGGTTTAGTTACACAAACCTCAGTTTTTACAGTTATTCCTTCTTTCAATGGTTGTGTAGGAAGTCCAAAAGAATTTACAATTACTGTTGAGCCAATCCCAACAGTTGCAAACATCCTTGACCAAACTATGTGTGCTGGAGTTCCAACTACACCGGTTGCATTCACAGGAAGTTTAGGAAATGCAGCTACTTATAACTGGACTAATTCAAACATTACTGTTAATCCTCCAAATGGACCATTAAATGCCAATGGTTCTGGTGATATTCCTTCTTTTGTTCCGGTTAATCAAGGCTGGGTGCCTCAAGTGGCAACTATAACATGTACGCCAACATTTAATGGATGTGCTGGAGTACCAAGATCATTCAATATTACTGTTAAACCAATACCAACAGTAGTCCAAGTTCCAAATCAATCATTGTGTGCCGGAGCAACAACAAACTTGGTTTCTTTCACAGGAAATATGGCAAATAATCCACAAGATTTAACGAACTACAATTGGATTAATGATAATACTGCAATTGGTTTACAAGCAGCTGGTTCTGGAAATATTATTCCATTCGTTACTTCTGGTGCAGCAAACACGTTGGTCGCTTCTACTATCAAAGTTGTTCCTGAAATTGATGCTTGTTATGGAGATACGATGAGTTTCACAATTACAACAGTAGATCCAATTCCGTTGGTAAATCAGCCTTTAGATCAAACACTTTGTGCAGGTCAAGCTACTTCAGCTGTGATTTTCTCAGGTGCTAATCCTGTTACAAGCTACATCTGGACAAACAATAATACTTCAATTGGTTTATCTTCAAGTGGTGTAGCTACAGTTGCTAATGGTAATGGAATTGCTTCATTTACAACATTAGATCCAGGATTAACACCACAAACAGGAACTATTACTGTAACCCCTGAATATTTTGGTTGTTTGGGTACTCCAAGAACATTTGATATTACAGTGAAACCAGTACCTAGAGTATTTATAACTCCTGCGAATCAAATGTTGTGTGCCAATACAATGTCGCAAACGGTTCAATTTACAGGAACTTTAACAGGTACAAGTTACGATTGGACGAATGATAATATTTCTATAGGTCTAGCAGCTGCTGGAAATGGTGATGTTGCTTCTTTCTTAACTGTAAATACTTCTGATATTGTTCAAGATGGTAAAATTAAAGTAACACCTTCATTTAACGGTTGTACAGGAATAACTGATTCAACAATAATTTCAGTGAATCCAATTTCAACAGTTGTTCTTCCAAACTTAAATTATGCTTACTGTCATGGCGATGTAGTTCCTCAAAATTGTTTTAATGGTAACAACCCAGCAACAACTTATTTGTGGACAAACACGAACACAAACATCGGATTACCAAGTTCTGGAACGGGTTGTATCCCATCTTTCAGCGCCACAAATACAAGTTTGTTTAATGATACAGCCTATATCATTGTATTGCCAACATTAAATGGATGCCCTGGAATTCCTGATACATTCATGATTGTAACAAAACCAATTCCGAACGTATATGCTGTAGCAGATATTAACGTATGTGCGGGTGTTACTATTCCAGCAATCAATTTCCAAGGAGACATGACAAGTACAACTACTTTTAATTGGTCTGGAAATACTAATATTGGTTTGAATCCAAATCTTGGAACTAACACAATTCCTTCTTTTGTTGGAGTAAATACTTCTCAATTGATTTTGATTGATTCAATTATCATTCAACCAGAGCGTCAAGGTTGTTTTGGACTGAAAGATACAATGTTGATTAGTGTAAATCCAATTTCAACGGTAACTGTAAATGATATCACTGTTTGTAATGGTGTTACAGTTCCAACATTGCCAATCAATGGTCCAAGTCTAACAGCTGTTTATACATGGACAAATGATAATATTTCAATTGGTTTACCTGGTTCAGGAACTTCATTAACTGCACCTCATTCCTTACCAAGCTTTACAGCAATTGGTGGTGTTGTTCCTCAAACGGCTCAAATAGTGGTAACTCCATTTGTTAATGGTTGTCCTGGTGTGAATGATACAATGACAATTACAGTTAATCCTACACCAATTGTAAACCCTGTTCCTAGTCAATCATTATGTGCAGGGACAACAAGTTCTTTAATTCAATTTAGTGGGCCTGTTGCAGGTACAGTTTATAACTGGTCACACAACAACGCTTCGATTGGTTTAGTACCAACATCAGGAACTGGAGATATTCCTCCTTTTAATGGAGGTCAAAATTTATATCCATCTCCAAGTAATGTTGCTTCAGTTACTGTGACACCTGTAGCGAATGGTTGTTCGGGAATTCCAATCAACTTCTCTATAACTGTACATCCTTTACCTGTAGTTAATGCTGGATTCGATACAACTTTATGTTTGGGTCAATTCATCATTCCACAAGGTTCTGGAAACAGTATTGCAGGTTCTTCGTTTGGTTTCCAATGGACAGCGAATCCAACAAACGGAACTAGCACTCCATTGAATGGTGTTCCTTACTATCCAAATGCAACAACTACACTTACAGTTGTTGGAACTGATATGAACTTATGTCAAAATAGAGATTCGTTGGTAGTAACGTATTTACAAGTTCAACCGCCACAAGTGTTTGCAGGTTTGGACACAGCTTTATGTTTCGGTGAAAGCATTACTTTAACAGCGATTCACGATGGAGACTTACTTGTTTGGGACAACGGCGTATTTGACGGTCAAGAGTTTACACCTGATACAACAACTACATACATCGCAACAGCTTCTCACGTAAATGGTTGTTATTCTAAAGATACAGTTGTTGTTACAGTAAACCCACTTCCAATAATTACAGCAAATGCTTCAGATGACTTCATTTGTGATGGTGATATGACAATCCTTTGGGGTGATGGAGCTGGAGTTGGAGCTGTTTACACTTGGGATAATAGCGTTATTGATAGTGTAGGTTTTGTTCCTTTAGTAACAAATACTTATACAGTTATTGGAACTGATGTAAATGGTTGTAAAGACACAGCAGACATCGTTGTAACCGTAAATCCAAATCCTGTTGTGTTGTTCTCATCGAATATTACATTTGGTGGATGTCTTCCATTTAGACCAACGTTCTACGATTTAAGTAGCCCAACATCTGGAAGTGTAACTTGGGATTTTGGTGATGGAAACATTTCTAACCAATTAGACTCAGCGATTAATATCTATGATAATTACGGTTGTTATGATGTTACTTTAACAAGCACAACACCTGAAGGCTGTTCAACTTCATTAACACAGCAAGATTTCGTTTGTGTAAATGAAATCATTGCAGATTTTGATCCAGACACATTTGAACAACCAATTTCTGACCCATCTTTTGAGTTCAATAATACTTCTCAAAATGCAACAAGCTACCAATGGTACTTTGGTGATGGAGATAGTTCAACTGCTGTGCATCCTGATCACACTTACGATGAGATTGGTTTGTACCCAGTAACATTAGTGGCATCTGCGCAAGATGGTTGTACTGATACTGCAATCATTGTAATCAAAGTAAGAGACGAGGTAATTGTTTATGTACCGAATTCATTTACTCCTGATGACAATGGCTTGAACGATGTATTCACACCTGTTTTAACTGCTGGTTATGATAGAACTGACGGATGGCAGTTTAAAATCTACAACCGTTGGGGAGAAGAAGTATTCAATAGTGAAATCATCGGAAATGGATGGGATGGTACTTACAAAGGCGAACCTGCACAAATTGGATCTTATACTTGGTCACTTCGATTCAAGGATTCACAGAATAATAAAATCCACGACTTTACAGGTCACGTTAACTTAATTAGATAATGAAAATATTTTCAGTAGTTTTTTCTTTCGCTTTAACGGGTAGTTTGTTTTCACAAATTACCCTTAGCGAAAATGATTTTGCAGGGGCAAATGACACAGTAAGAATAAGTCAAACAATGGATCCTGTGATCGATTACACACTTACTGGACCCAATTTCAATTGGGATTTTAGTGGTTTAACTGCTGCATCGCAATACTTGAAATATTTTCAACCCGTTTCTAATAGTACAATTTTAGTGGAAGCAGAATATGGTTTCACTGCACCCACAAAATACAAAGCAAGTTATTTCCTAGAATCTCGTGATATTCCGATTGACCAATTGAATCAATTTTTACCTGCTGAATTATCGGATTTGAATCAATTTTCAAGAAAAACAGCTGACTCAATTACTTCCTTAGGTTATTCTCTTTCTGTAAATGGTCAAGCTTTACCCTTCAAGTCTGACACTATTGAAACACATTATAAATTCCCAACAAACTTTGAAGATACATTTTCAACACGTGGCTACACTTTCATAGACTTAAATCCTGTTACTGATTTTAAATTGAAACAATATCGTCAAAGAACGAGTGTCGTGGATGGTTTCGGAACTTTAGTTACACCTTTGGGTTCATTTGAAGTTTTAAGAATTAAAAGTGTAATTAATGAACTAGATTCTGTTTACCAAACTTTCTTTGGTGGTGGAAGTTGGAACGTTCTTCCGCAAACTATTATTACAGAATATGAGTGGTGGGCGCAAGGAAAAGACGAAGCAATGCTTAAAATTGTAGCAATCGAAAACAATGGAACAGCTCAAGTTCGTTCGGTTGAATACCAAGATATTTACCTTGGATTGGATGCAAGTATTGAGGAAAATTCATTTGAATTTAATGTCGTACCAAATCCTGCAAATAATTTGATTACAGTTGAATCTGATTTAGCTATTGAGCAAATTAAACTTATTGGTTTAGATGGCACGGTTGCAATCAAACAAAACACAACTAATCTTTCTAAAGTTGCGATTGATATTTCAACGCTTCAATCAGGAGTCTATTTTGTAGAAGTTGTCGCAGGTAAATATTCTTCTACTAAAAAATTAATTAAGCTTTAATCTTACTTTTGTATTAGGCAAATCAGTCTATCGCTGTTCGTCAATTGACGGAGAGAGGAAAGTCCGGGCAGTGTAGAGCATCGTACTTCCTAACGGGAAGGTCTTATTGGATCAATCCAATGGGAACAGAAAGTGCCGCAGAAAGGTAAACTACCTAGACAAGCTTGCTTCGTCTAGGAAAAGGTGAAAAGGTGGGGTAAGAGCTCACCGCTTCTTCAGTGATGAAGGAGGCATGGTAAACCTTACGAACTGAAAGACCAAATATACCGAGGCTTGAAGGATTGAAAAATTTTTCAAAAAGGGTTGCTCGCCCGATCTCGGAGGGTAGGTTGATGGATGCTGATAGTGATGTCAGTGCTAGATAAATGATAGATAATAACGAGGATTCATCCTTGTTTGAAACAGAACCCGGCTTATGATTTGCCTTTTTTTATGAAAGAATTTGTAGAAGATTTAAGATTGCGTTTTCAGCAAGTTGAAAACAATTTACAAGCAGTTAAAATGGCTGCCTACATGAAAAACATCGCTCCCTTTTTTGGTATTTCTAGTGTTCCAAGAAAAGCAATTTATACTGATTGGAAAAACAATCTTCCTGCGAATTTGGATTTTGACCAACGATGGGATTTAGTCTTTGAATTATGGGAGCAGGAAGAAAGAGAATTTCAGTATGTTGCAGTTGATTGGATTAATTCTTGGAACATAAAGTCCTTGCAAAAAGAAGATGCGAATAAGTTGAAGTTGATTATTCAAAGCAAATCGTGGTGGGATACGGTTGACTTATTGGCGAGTACATTTTTAGGAAAGGTAGTAATGAAATTTCCAGAAATGAAAAACGAACTTATCGAAAGTTGGTCGGAAACAAATGATTTTTGGTTGCACCGATCTACACTTATTTTCCAATTGAAATACAAGCAAAAAACGGATTTAGACTTGCTGTCGATGCAAATTGAAAGGTTCAAATCCAACAAAGAATTCTTTATTCAAAAGGCAATTGGTTGGTCGTTAAGAGAAGTTTCAAAATGGAATCCAATATGGGTAATAAACGAAATTGAAAAACAACAATTAATCGGTCTTGCTAAGCGGGTAGCATCGAAGTATGTTTAGAATTTTGTGTTTTTCAAACCAATTAAGGTGGACTTAAAAATATAACACTTGGATTGGTAACAACTGAAACATTTACTGCGTTTGATTGCGCTGAACAGTTGTTTGAATCTGTTACGGTTACAGAATATGTTCCTGCACTATTCACCGAAATAGATTGCGTATTTTGTCCTCCAGGCGACCATAAATAGCTTTGTCCGGCAGGATTTGTTGTTAATATTGTTGTGCTATTTTCGCATAATGGATTAAAACTGGAAATAACAGCTGATGGATTGCTAACTGTAACAGTAACTTGATTTTCTGTAGTTTGAGGACATAGTGGATTCCCAGTAGTTGAAGTAATTGTGTAAGTTGTTGTTTGGGTGGGAGTTGCAACAACTGAGCTTCCAGATGAAGAGTTTAAAGTACTAGATGGAGACCAATTATAGTTTCCATTACCTCCTGATACTGTCAATGTTGTACTTGCACCAGCACAAATTGAAACATCCGAACTTGCCGTCACGGGAATATTTACTCCAGACAGTGCGGTTGCACCGATAACATAGTCACAATCATCGCCTGAATAGCCATCAATCATCAAATAATAGATGTTTCCGGGTGTTAATCCAGTTGCTGTAATAATTCCATCTGTTTCAATTTCTGGATTCCAAACGGCATACGTTGTAACTGGTCCTGATCCACAAGTAGCGGCTCCAAAAATCATCATTTGGATTCCATCACCCCAATAACAATTGGAAACATAAACTTCTAGAGTTACAGTACTTGCGCCAGCCACGAAACTTAAAAACGAATTATTCTCTATAGATGCTCCATTGCCATTTAAATAAAATTGATCTGATAATTCAGTCCATGTGTTAACTGTGTAGCTTGAACTTGTGTTTCCACAATAGCCGTTTAAGTCGCAAATTGGCTCTGCTAATGCACAAGTATTACCAGCAGGATCGTTTGTTGAACAGCTCGGCTGACAAGTGCGAGATACCACAAAGGTTCCTGTTGTTGACGCCGTGTTGTCATAATGTGATACATACAAAAAATATGTTTGTCCAGACGCAGCATTAAAAGAATAAGACTCTGTTCCAGAAGAACCATAATCATCAATACAAACCATTGAACTGAGCGATGAACACGTTCCTGAATAAAGTCGAAAACCAACATCAAATGAATTTCCTAGAATGGAAAGCGTTGTTGGGGCACCACTTCCAGAAAACATGTACCAAACACCATAATTATTAACATTCGAGCATCCCGAAACCGATTCAAATGCAGCTCCTACAGTTGTGCCTGCAAGATTGTATGTTCCACAAGGTAAAGGCGTTGCATTCGAGCATTGGTCATTTGCAGGAGGTGTTGGTGCTAGCGTACAGCTCCTACTAATGGTAAATGTTCCTGTGGTACTTCCTGTTGTGAAGTAAGCAATCCATACGTAATATTGTTGACCAACTACTGTGGTGAAAGTATACGTTTCTGTCCCATAATCTGACGGATCATCTTGAGAAGTTACGATTGCATAAGAAGCACATGATGTTCCTGTTAAGATAACCATTTCGTGGTCAAATGCCGAAGTAGAAGTAGAAGAAATTGTGGTAATCTGTCCATCACCAACAAAGGAATACCAAACACCATAATTTGAGGTAGAAGCACTTGCAGGAGGTGTTTCCGAAGCTGAATTAGAAGTCGTACCAGCTAAATTTGTCGTACCACAAGGAAGATTACTTGCATTAGAACAAAGGTCATTCGCTGGTGGAGTTGGGGCAGCTACACAACTCCTACTAATCGTAAATGTTCCCGTTGTGCTTCCTGTAGTGTAGTAAGCAATCCAAACGTAATATTGTTGACCAACAACAGTAATAAAAGTATACGTTTCTGTCCCATAATCCGATGGTCCATCTTGTGAAGATAATATGGAATACGACCCACAAGCACTACCTGTTAAAATAACCATCTCATGGTCAAATGCAGAAGTCGAAGTTGATGAAATGGTGGTTGACTGTCCATCTCCAATGAAACTATACCATACACCATAATTTGAGGTGGAAGCACTTGCTGGAGGCGTTTCTGAAGCTGAATTGGCTGTTGTTCCAGCTAAATTTGTCGTACCACAAGGAAGATTGGTTGCATTAGAACAATGGTCATTCGCTGGTGGTGTTGGAGCAGCTACACAACTCCGACTAATCGTAAATGTCCCTGTTGTACTTCCAGTTGTGAAGTAAGCTATCCATACGTAATATTGCTGGCTATTTACAGTGGTGAAAGTATACGTTTCTGTCCCATAATCAGATGGTCCATCTTGTGAAGATAATATGGAATACGACCCACAAGCACTACCTGTTAATACAACCATTTCATGGTCAAATGCCGAAGTCGAAGTTGATGAAATGGTGGTTGACTGCCCATCTCCAACGAAACTATACCAAACGCCATAATTCGAGGTGGAAGCACTTGCAGGAGGCGTTTCTGAAACACTGTTCACCGTTGTTCCAGCAAGGTTTGTAGTTCCACAAGGTAGATTCGTAGCACCAGAACATAAATCATTCGTTGGTGCACTCGAACATGATGTTCCTGTAAAAGTTATTCCATCTAATTCTACGCGACCATTAGTTCTTGAAGTCATATAAAAACGAATATATCGAGAGCCACCCGATATTGCTTGTGTATAAAGAGTTGCTGTTGTTGTTAAACTGAGTACCTGAACAGTTGTCCAATTTGTATTATTTGATGAAGTTTGAATCTCAATTGATCCTGCAAAAGTATTCGTCTTAAGCCCATAGAAAGAAACACTTGTCACAATATTGCAACTAAAATCAATAGCAATATATTCTCCAGTTGCATTTAATGCTGCACAATTTACACCTATTCCATCAGGATTTGCTGTTTGTGAAACAACACCAAATTGAGACCAACCAGAAGGATAAGTTCCATCCCAATCTCCACCAAAACTACTTGGCAAGGAGTTAACTACTTGTCCAAACGCAATACCAGCCATCAACAATAGCGCAGCCATTAAAGGTATTACCCTTTTTTCAATCAAATAATTTTTATTAGAAATAAAAAAAGTCAATGTTTAATATATAGTTTTTTTAAAAATAAAAAAAATTAACATATCTATATTGTTTTTTTATTAATATTTTCAAAAAAAATGTCCCAAATCCTAAATTTTCAATTTTTTACGGCGGACTTATCGCATTGATACTCGGTGGGTTTGAAATTGAAATCGTAGTGGAAGCCGAATTCGTACAGTTATTGGAATCTGTCACTGTAACAGAATATGTGCCTGCTGAGTTAATGCTTATTTGATTCGTCGTTTGACCTCCTGGAGACCACAAATACGTGCCTCCTCCGCTAGCTGTTAATGTGGCTGTACTTCCCGCGCAAAGTGTTGTTGGAGCAATACTTGCTGTTGGGTTTGCATTAACTGTTACGGTAGCTAAGGTTGAATGGATGTAATTCGAACAAGGTCCTTTGACCATTAAGAAGTAATATGTTGTCCCAAGTGCGTTCACCGGAGGAGTATACGTAGCATTTGTTGCACTAGGAATAGCTGTTGCTCCACAGAAATCATTAACGGTATTTGAATACCACTGGTAAGTTAAAGCAGATGGACTTGTCGCGGTGGCAGTTATGGTCTGAGAAGTTCCGTTTTGACAAACATTAAAAGATTGTGCTGTAACATCAGGAACGCTAATACTGGTCGTGGAATTTGGAGTGAAATCAACGCCATCGAATCCATAATTTGAACCAGCTGCTAATGACCAATTGGAAGTAAATGAAGTTCCATTATCTGTAAGTGAAATAAGGGTATTACAAACCACACCATTTGAAGGAGCTGTTGTTGCGTAAATTTTAGGATTTGATGTTGTGTAATCTACCACTAATCCTCTGGTACTTCCTGAAGCAGTATAGGTAAAAGATGAAGACCATACACCACTTGTTTTAATGAATTTTGTAATTCCTGCCAATGCTAATGCTCCCGTTCCATCATCCGCAAGATAGGCTGTGCATCCATCTGGGCTAATAGAAAAATTATATACCGAACTATTTGCTTGATCATTTGAAAATAGCAATGTTGCTGTTTGCCCTGTTGTTGTTGGTAAACCTGTACCGATTTGGTAAATTCCTCTAGCTGTTCCTGCTCCAATTGAAACGTATAAATTCCCATTGAAAATTTCTATGTTACGAACATTGTTTTGAGTGTTATAAATTTGAGTAAAACTTGCACCATCATAATACCAAACACCTCCTGTTGACGTTGCTGTTCCTGCACAATAAAAAGTTGTTGCTGTTACTGGAACTACACTTCGATAGGTGTTGGAGGTAAATGGCATTGTTCCCGTTGTAGGATGTAAAATTCTACTGTTTAAAGTTACTGAACCATCAATTATATGTGTCACTTTTGAGTTTTCAGCACTTGCACTTGCTGTTCCTAAAGTGGTATTTAAGCCTGGAACAGCTAAATATCCATTATTACTATTAAGGAATCCACTTGATGTTGATGTTCCTCCTTGTGTCAATAAATTACTTCCAACAAAAAGACTGCTAACTGTTTGCACAACTGAACCTGTTGTAGAAACCTCTTGAATAGAAACAGGAACAGCCGCGTTTGTTAGTGTTGTGCTCCCATCACCCACTCGATACACCACCAAATTACACGCTGTAAATGGTGTAGCTGGTGCACACGATGATAAACCTACTGAAACCGTGAACGTGTTTCCAGAACAACTACCACTTGTCGGGGTAACCGTATAAACCGCTGTGGCTGCTGTACCACTTGTTAATGTCAAGGTACCATCCACTGTTGTTGCACCTGAACCTGCTGCGCCACCTGAGAAATTTGTACCCGAAGGTGCTGACCATGAATAAGTTGTGCCTGAAGGAATATTCGTTCCCGTTGGTGTAAAGCTAAACGGAACTCCTGTACACGCTGAAACAGTTCCATTGCTCAAAACTGGTTTTGGATCTACAGTTACAGAAACGGTAAAAGTTGTTCCAACACATGAACCTGTTGTTGGCGTAACAGTATAGACGACAGTCTGAGAAACCGATGTTGTGTTTGTTAAGGTTTGAGAAATAGCCGATTGTGCCGTTGCTTGTGCCGACTGACCCGTTACGTTGGTGTTGGCTGCTACCGTCCATGTGTAGGTTGTACCGCTTGGAACAGTGCCGTTCGTACCATTAACGGGTGTTCCTGTAAATGCCGTGCCACTGCAAATTGTGGTAGTTATGTTTGAAATTATCGGCGCGGGATTCACAATTACTTTTCTGCAATCAGTTGACCAAGCACCACCACAATTGTTTGTTCCTGTTGCTGTTACATAAAGTGCGTAAGTGGTGGTTGCGCTCACTGCACCTGGAGAATACGTTAAATTGGTTTCACCTGCAATCGGCGTCCAACCTGCGGTGCTTGAACCTGTTGGACAAGTGACATTTCCCGCTTGCGAATACCATTGATAAGTAAACGAACCATTAGCACCACTTGCGGCCGTGGCTGTTATTGAACTTGCATTTTGACCCGCACAAATGGTTTCTGTGTTCGAGGTGGTGGTGCAAGTATTAGTATTTGATGAATTTCTTATAGAGGCTGTTCCTGCAGTGAAATCTGCGGAATTGACCTGTGTATCTTGACAACCGTTATTCTGTCGGGTAATCCATGTAGTTGTTGAAGGGGCGGGAGCATTGTTTGTTGTTCCAGTGCCTTCTCGGCAATCCGTACCAGTTCCAAAACCAACGAAATCAACTATATTGCCTCCAGTAGGACAAGAGCCAGATAATGAAGTAGTTGAGTTTACTAAGGCAATTTTAGCAGCTGTTGCAGCAATTGATAATGAACCCTGTAAATCGAATGAAACAGGTAGGGAAGTACCTGCACCCATTTGAATTAAAAAGTATTTACCTGATTGTATAGTTCCTGATAAGTTATTTGAAGACCAAGAAGTTCCCGTTGAACTTGCGTATTGTAAACTCCAACCAGTTAAAGGAACAGAAATCGGTGTAGGATTGTATAAAACAACAAAGTCATTTGGATATGTAGCTCCGCCGCTTCCTCCTCCTCCATAAACTTGATAAATCACCAAATTAGTTGGTCCGCCACCACCAGTTGAAATCCCTTGTACCGTTCCCGTTGTAAAAGGCGGTAGGACAGTCACAGTCACCGTAAAAGTTGCGCCCGGGCAAGAACCGGTTGTTGGTGTAACGGTGTAAGTGGCTGTTGCGTTAGAAGTTGTGGTATTCGTTAAGGTCTGTGAAATACTAGTTTGAGCTGTGGCTTGTGCACTTCCACCTGAAACACCTGTCATTGTTGGCGCAGACCACGTGTAAGTTGTTCCTGCAGGGACCGTTCCGTTAGTTCCTTGAACAGGCGTAGCGGTGAACGCAGTTCCAGAACAGATCGTTGCTGTCATGTTCGTTATCGCAGGCGCAGGATTTACGGTAATGGTTATTGTGTTGGAGAAAGCCGTTCCGCAAGCATCGGTTGTAACTCTTCTGAAACAAGTGGTTTGCGTCAATGCGCCAGGGGAATACGTTAATCCATTTGCACCAGAAATGTCAGTCCAGTTATTGGTACATCCCGGATCTTGTTGCCATTGATAGGTGTAGGAATTTTGGATGGTGGTAGCATTGTCACCCATGCAACGAACAGAATAGCCTTCATCTTTTGGGTTATAAAAAACTGTAACTCCAGAAGAAATATCATTGAATTCATAAGTGTCTCCATTGGAAACGTCATTCTGAGAAGATGCCCAAAAACGAGTTCTCGTTCTTACTCTTTCATAAACTAAACTTCCACTCGATATATACGCTCTACCAGCAGGCAGTGCAGAAAAACCGAAATCATCCGTTCCAAAAGTTGTGTTATCAGCATCCCATCTCGGATCTTGTGTTGTGGGACAACCATAAGTAACAGTTCTGCAAGATTTCAACTTTTTACCTGCATTTAATGTGTTTCCTACAAAATTAATCATTGTATTCCATTCTGTTTTGGTTGGTACGTGCCATCCTTGCGGACATAATTTCCCTGTGTTGACAGCATACCAATTGTAGAGTGGTCCATAATATTGACCCCAAGTTGGGTAACTATTATTATACCAAGAATATGCGCCAGCGGTTCCAATAAAATTTGTACCAACCGCTGTTCCATCGTTGTAATTTACGACATCTAGATTTCGATTCATCCAGATTTGCGTGCCGATTTGAACCGAACCTGTAATTCCTAATCCTGTTCCGCCAGAAGGAAGAAGCGTATTGGTCAATGGTGCTGGTGTTGCTCCCGAACAAATCGTTTGATCGGTGCTCACTGTTCCTCCGTTTAATGGCGCGTCAACGGTGATGGTAACGGTAAATGGTGTTCCCGAACAAGTTCCCGAACTTGGTGTAACGCTGTAAACAATTGTTTGAGGTAAACCAGAAGTGTTGGTCAAAGTTTGAGTGAACCCTGTTTGATTGGTTCCTGTAGTTGCTCCTGTGATGTTTGGATTTGCGGTAAATGACCATGAATAGGTTGTTCCACCTGGCACAACATCAGGTGCAGCGGTTGAAAGGGTGTAAGTGCTTCCCGAACAAATCGTTCCTGTTTTCGCAGCAATGGAAGGGCCTGCATCAACCACCACGATAGTTTGAGCCGTTGCAGGTGGTGAACAAGAAATGTTGTCAACTTCGTGATTGTCAGTGGCAAATTTTCCATGAATCCAAGGACCTAAATGTGTTGATGTTGTGTAAGTATTATCTGTTCCAGTACCTTTTAATACGCCATCAAAATACAATTCAAAAAGCCCTGTAAATCCTCGTATGACTTTAATTGTATGCCAATTGGTATTCAACTCGTTTGTACCTGAAATCGTAGCACTAATTATGGTTGTAGCCGCGCTTACTCCATTTCTTCTTCTCAACAATAACTGACCTGATGATTCAACATAAACATAATAACCATTGCTGTTTTGTAAACCCGCATTTGTTGAAGTAACGAAAAAAGCTACAAATTGATCTCCAACTGAAGTATAAGCTGTGGTGTGAAAACGGTAGTCAAAATTCCATGTTCCATAAACTTGCGTGCTTGGTGTTGAAATAATATCATCGGTATCTGTACTATTCCCTTTTAAAAAATTGGATGAACCAACAAAGCCTCCAGCTTGTACAGTCCACACTGGATTTGCTGTAAAATTTCCATCGCTAAAATTATCTACAACGCCTGTCGCAGCAGCACACGTACCGATTACTGAAACGGTGTAAGTTCCTGCCATGGCGGTGGTTGCCGATGCGCTTACCGTTGGATTTTGAACGTTGGAAGTAAAACTGTTCGGCCCAGACCATGAATAGGATGTCGCGCTGTTGGTGGAAAGGGAAAGACTTCCTCCGACACAAACAGGGCCATTGTTCGCCGCACTTGGTGAGGTGGTTAATGCGACAACGGTACTTGATGTGGCTTGACAGCCGCCTGTTCCAGTCACAGTTACCGTGTAAGTTCCTGCATTTGCTGCTTGGAAATTGGTTAAGGTTGGATTTTGAGTAGCGTTTGAAAATGAATTTGGCCCTGACCAAGCGTAAGAATTGTATCCGTCGGTGGAAGTCAAATTCAAACTTTGTCCTGCGCAAATTGGGCTGTTGCTATTGGCAATTACAGAAGGAATTGGGTTGACGGTTACGGTTGTTTGGGCGGTTTGCGTACATCCTCCAAGGTTTACAGTTACGGTATAAGTTCCTGCATTACTGGTTGATGGACTTCCGTTTGTTGGATTTTGTGTTGAACTAGTGAACGAATTTGGTCCGCTCCAGCTGTAAGAAGTACCGCCATTACTAGCGGAAAGTGTTACCGTTCCTGTTCCTTCACAGTATGAACCTGTGTTGTTCGCGGTTGGAGCTGCTAGAATCGTAAATGAAGATATGTAGTTAGCGCCCGAATTATTCAGAAATTGAGTCGTTCCACAGCCGGATGTAGAGGTGTGACTTCCTGAAATTTCGTAATAGACCTCTAGGCTGTAAGTTCCTGCTGAATAAGTTGTTAAATCAATGTTTTGTGCAATATCTCGCCATTTTTGGTCTCCCGTATTACAAGGGCCTCCAGTTGGGAAAGCACCACCCGAACAGTTGTCATAAAAAGGTAAATTTACCGATGTAAACGCACCAGAAGGCGATCCAGAAGGATAAACGCGGTAGTACATTCGAGCAGAACAAACATTTCCAGTATTATTCTTAAATGTTTTTATCTCAGCACCTTTCAAGATTAAACCCGCGGAATTTTGAAAATAAGAACCGAAGTTATAGCCTTGAAAATTGACACTATTGGAATTAATCAAGTTCGCTCCCGAACCAGAAGAGTTGTAATAAGCTCCTTGGGATGAAACGGTTGTATTACATGAAGTTAAATTGGGCGCAGAGGCATACGTACCAAAACAATCATTGACGGTAAGCACTCCGCTATTGTTGCTCCAAATTCCACCAGTTCCACCGTAAGTGTATGAACATCCATTTAGCGCATATCGAAAAGCATAATAATAAGTTCCCGATGCCAAATTGGTAAGTTGTGCAAAAAACTGATCGTTATTTCCTTGTTGTGAATTGAAAACAGCCGATGTCCAATTCGTCCAAGTACTTGGATTGGAGTTTGTTGTGCTCCAACCGAGTTCTGCTGTAACTCCAGTTCCTTGACCGCCAGTTTCAGTTACTCCAGCAATATATACCTGTCCATAAACATCAAAAGAAAATCCATTACAAATTGACCCTGACGCAGGGAAGTTGGTGTTTGCCCAATCGATTGCTGGAGTGATATTTACAGTCGTTGAGACACAAGATGAAAATCCACAAGGAGAAGTGAAATTTCGTACAAAATATGTAGTGTTGCTCGTTGGCGATACGGTGGTGGATGCACCTGTACCAACTAAAGTTCCTCCACAAGATCCTGTAAACCATTGCGAAGTGGCAGTACCTCCTGTAGCTGTTAGTGTTGTAGAACCACCCGAGCAAATTGTGGTATTTCCAGTGATTGCTGTTGGGGCGGTTACTGATTGAACAGTACCAGTTAAATTAGAAATAACAATATACTGATCAGGATTATTATTATTCCCTGACATTGATCTGTAACGAATTGTAATTGTTGATATACAATCATTTGTATTTCCAACAATAACTTCATTATTTCCCCAACAAGTACATGCACTAGAAGTGTTACCAGCATTTAAGATAAGCGTTGTTGAATTGTTACCTGCAACTGATCCTCCCCCATTCTGAACACAAGTTGGATTTGTTCTTGAAATATTAAGAGCAGAACCAGAGGGACTTACTGCGGAAACTTCAACTTGTTCGTAAATACTTCCGTAGCCATCATCGTTAATATCATATACAAAAAATTTAACTTGTCCTTTAATAGCCGAACTAAATGTTATAGTTGTAGTAATCGTCTTGGTTGTGTTTGTTGTCCAATTGGTACTTAGTAATAATCCTTGATTTGTGGTTGTTAATGCAGAACAACTTGTCCCAAAAGATGACGTTGTTCCACTTGCAATCCATTTTGGTGAACTTTCTTGCCAAACATTTTCTGAGTTTACTATTGTTGCAGTCATTGTTACACCCGAAACGGCTGTTCCAGTAAAGGTTCTGTTTGTTCCAGTTCCTCCATAAGTACCATTCCACGAAAATGTAGATTGTCCAAAAACACGATTAGAACCTCCGCTAAAAAGGCAGAGCAATCCAATAAAAAAAGCGATAAAAAAGGAGTTGAGTGATAACCTATTCATAAAGAGATACTACTCATACTTACAATTTGTTAGACATACGATTTTGAGCTTTTTGGAGAGCAGGTAAAAATACGAAATAATTCAATAAAGGTTGCGTGTAGGATTTGTGCCAATTAACATTTCGACAAGCTCAGTGTAAAAAATGTAAAATGTAGAATGTAGAATTTAAAATTGAGAGAGAAAGTGAAGAACTAAAAGTGAAGAGTTAAGAGTTAAAAGTTAAGAGTTAAAAGTGAAAAGAGAAAAGTTGAGAACTGACACTTCGACACACTTCGACGGGCTCAGCGTAAAAAATGTAAAATGTAGAATGTAGAATTTAAAATTGAGAGAGAAAGTGAAGAACTAAAAGTGAAGAGTTAAGAGTTAAAAGTTAAGAGTTAAAAGTGAAAAGAGAAAAGTTGAGAACTGACATTTCGACACACTTCGACGGGCTCAGCGTAAAAGCTCAGTGTAAAAAATGTAAAATTGAAAGAGAAAAGTGAAGAACTAAAAGTTAAGAGTTAAGAGTTAAAAGTTAAGAGTTAAAAGTGAAAAGAGAAAAGTTGAGAACTGACACTTCGACGGGCTCAGTGTAAAAAATGTAAAATGTAAAATGTAGAATTGAAAGATGTACTCGGGAAAAGATTCACTATGATTC
>VEQH01000065.1 GCA_018883325.1 Flavobacteriales bacterium
ACTTTAGATTGAGCATGGTGATTTAATCCCAGCACCTCAAAATAAAATTAACCCTTGAATGTGGAAAGTGGCGACCATATTTAAAAATAAGGAATTATATTTGTGCAACTTAGTTTGAAAGCAAAACGTCTAACAATTCTCATAATACAACTAATGAAATTCAAATATTTTTTATTTTCGATTTTTTTATCTTTTCAATTTTCCTACCTATTTTCTCAAAGTAACCTTGCATGTCCTTACATAGATGCCGGTCAAGATCAAACTTTTGATTGCTTCAATCCTTGCGTTAATCTTTCAGCATCTTACCTTGAAATTAAAGAAACTATTTCCTATACTGTTGAGTCTTTACCTCACAACGTTCCAATACCTTACAATCAATCAGGTGGTACGGCTGTTTCTGTAAACACAGATGACGTTTGGGGACCAATTATTACTTTGCCTTTCCCGTTCTGTTATTATGGGGAAACATATACAACCTGTAAAATAGGTTCAAACGGATCAATTTTATTCGGCCCAACTTCTGCAGGTGGAAGTCATCCATGGTCTTTTAGCACTGTACTAACTGAAACACAAGGAATTAATAATGCTGGACATGTTCTTGGAGTCTATCACGACATTGATCCTTCAGTTTGTGGAAATATCAAATGGTATTTAGTTGGTCAAGCTCCTTGCCGTCAATTCATCGTTTCTTTTAATAATATTTGTCATTTTTCATGTACTTCAATTAAAAGTCGCCACATGATGGTTTTAAATGAAGGAACAAACTACATTGATGTTTATGTTGAAAGTAAACCTTTGTGTTCAACTTGGAATGGTGGAAATGCAGTAATTGGACTTCAAAAAATAAATCAAGCTTCTGGAGGAATAGCAGTTCCAAATAGAAATTCAGACGTTGATTGGACGGTAACTACACCTGAAGCATGGCGATTTAAACCTAGCGGAAACCCAGTTCAATCTGTTGAATGGTACGATGGAACGACTCTTGTTGGAACTGGTGATACAATTCAAGTTTGTCCTTCTCAAACAACAACTTACACTGCTAAATTTTCTTTTACTATTTGTGGTACCGCCAATATTTCAACAGTTACAGATGATGTTGTTGTTTCTAATTCACCTAACGGTGTTGATGTATCAGTGCAAAATATTCTTTGTGCAGGTGATACAAACGGTGTAATTTCTTTAACACCACTCCAAGGAACTCCACCTTTTACTTTTCAATTAGACAATAATCCACCTCAAGCTGTTGGGCAATTTACTAACTTACCACCCGGAAACTATATTACAAAAACGGCTGATAGTTTGGGCTGTACAACAACAATCCCAGTTACCATAACTGAACCATTACCTGTTGATTTAAGTCTAGTTTCTACAATTAGCACAACATGTAATTTACCGAATGGAACATTTATAATGCAAACTACAGGTGGTGTTTCGCCTTACATGTATTCCGTTGATACCTTCTTAAACGTCTCAACAACAGGAATTTTTGAGAACACTTATCCAGGTTATTTCTTTATAAACGTCGCTGATTCAAATGGATGTACCGACACTTTAACGATTTTCGTAAATGCTGAACCAGCAATAACAGCTCAAACCCAAAATGCTCAAAATGCAAGTTGTTTTGGTTTTAACGATGGTTCATTTGAAGTGAACGCCTATGGAGCTCCAACTCCATACACTTACAGTTTGAATGGCGGCCCAGAAAATTCAATATTTAACTATGACAGTCTCACGGCTGGGAATTATACAGTTGTAGTTAAGGATTCTAATGGTTGTATTTTCACAGTAAATCAAACAATAACAGAGCCTGATTTATTAGAAATTGAACTTCCTTCAACGGCACCAGCTTGTTCAGGTGACTCATTTACATACGATGCAGTTGTGACAGGAGGAACAGCACCATACACTTATTTGTGGAATAATGCCAACACAAATAATCCACTAACTATCACACCAATTGTAACAACTACTTACAATTTAAAAGTAACTGATTCAAATGGATGTGAAGCTTTAAATTCTTTAACGCAAACTATTTTACCACTTCCGTTAGCGGCAGCTACAATCAATCCAAAAGAAGGATTAGAACCTTTAACTGTATCAATAACTAACCAAAGTTTAAATTCAAACTCTTACGCTTGGGACTTTGGAAATGGAAGCACACAAACTACCATAAATTCAGCGTCGGTTAATACTTCTTTCCCTGATCCAGGAATCTATTACATAACAATGGTTTCGTCAAATGGAATTTGTAGTGATTCTTGGTTAGATTCAGTAATTGTTTATCCTATTTTAGAAGTTGAAGCGCCAAATGTTTTTACACCGAATGGCGATAGTGCAAATGATGGTTATACGATAACTACAAGAAACGCGACTGGAATTGAAGCAACAATTTTTAATCGTTGGGGAAATAAAATCGTTGAAATTACAGACTTGAATTATAAATGGGATGGTAAAACCGTTGATGGAAACGAACTTCCTGATGGTGTTTACTTTATAAAATACAAGGTATCAGGCTATGTTCAACAAGAAATTTCAGGTCAAACTTTTTTCCATTTAATTAAATAGGTAAACACATTTTTATGAAAAATCTTCTCTCTCTCTTCGTATTATTAAGTCCTTTATTTGCATTTAATCAATCATCTTGGACAAAAGAATATTCTTCAAGTAAAGTTTTTATTGAAAACCAAGGGCAATTTGATGCGAATGAAAACGAATTAATTGGCGAAATTCAATATGCCGCTGACTTTGGGTCTACAAGGGTGTTTTTTGGTAAAAAAGGTATTAGTTATTCCTTTTTGAATACTAAAAAAGTTCCTAGAAATGAGAGAGCTGATTTAAGTGCAAAATTGAAATTAAAAACTTCAGAAGATTATAAACAGTGGGAGAAAGTAATTGGGAAATTTCATTACCAAGCAGATAAAGTAAACATGGTTTGGGAAAATGCGAATTATTCCTCAATTAAAGCTGAAGGTCAAAAAAGTGATTACCATTCTTATTCATACATCAACAAAGATGGTAAAGAGGAAAACGTTAATTACGTCAAAGGTTTTAATAAAATTATCTACAAAAATATTTACCCAAAAATTGATATTGAATACAATATTCATCCGCAAGAAGGATTGAAATATGCTGTAATTCTTCACCCAGGAGCAAATCCTGACGATGTTAAAATGGTTTATGACCGAGCTGTAAGAATTGAAAATGGAAAAGTAAAAATTGCAACTTTTTTCGGAGACATTATTGATCATGAGCCTCTGACTTTCTATGAAAAAAACACCAACACAATTATCAAATCATCTTTTGAGCAAATTGGTCAAACAATCAAATTCAAATTAGGAAACTACGACAATAAAAAAACGGTTGTAATTGACCCTTGGACACAAACTCCTGCATTTGCTACAAACTGGGATTGTATTTGGGAAGTTGAAAAAGATAACGCAGGAAATGTATATGCAATTGGTGGAGTTACACCAATGCAATTGTTAAAATATGATCCAGCAGGAAGTTTACTTTGGACTTACAATACAACCTATGATACAATCGACGCTTGGCTAGGAGGTTTTGCCGTAAATGATATTGGGGAATCTTTTGTTTGTAATGGTTCAAGTGCTAAAATTTTAAAAGTAAATACAAACGGTGGTGTAGTTTGGAGTAACAATAACCCATCTGGTGCTGGTGCAAATACAGAGTTTTGGACGATTTCTTTCAATTGTGATCAATCAAAACTTATCATTGGTGGAACGAAATTAAGTGGCTTAAATCCTTCACCATGGATTTACGATGTCAATATGACCAATGGAAATATACTTGCCAGTGTTCAAGTGAGTGGAACTCCATCAGGCTTTGGCGTTGGACATGAGGTACGGGCACTGACGGAATGTGATAACAACAAATATTATTATTTATCTCACGATACAATTGGTTATATAAATTCAAACTTAAATTCCTGTGGAAGTTTAGGTGCTTCCAACGTTAAAATTGGTAGTGGACATAATTTCAGTTATAAAAATGAAAATTTTAGAGAAGGAAATTCTGGAATACAAGCACTAAAACCTTTTGGAAATTTCATTTTTGTTCACAGAGGTGATATTCTTGAAAAACGAAATTTTAACACCGGAGCAATCGTGGGAACGGTAAATATTCCTGGTGGTAGTTTTATAAATACCTCAACTTTTGGGATTACCACACGACAAGTTGGCTGTAGTGGAATTGACATAGATGATTGTGGGAATATATATGTTGGAGCAACGAATGGAGTTGTCAAATTCAATCAAAATTTAGTTCAACAAGGAACTTATCCTACCTCTTTTAAAGTGTACGATGTGCACGTAACCACAAGTGGAAATATAATTGCAGGAGGTTCAACAGGAACGTCAAATGATAATTCAAGATCTGGGGGAATTCAACACATCAGTGCCGCTGCATGTGCGCCAATAGCAATTACTTGTTGCGATGCTTCAATTTGTCCAATTCCAAATTTATGTCAGTCAGATTCGCCAGTAACACTTACCGCTTCAACAAGCGGTGGAACTTGGTCAGGACCTGGAATGAGCGCAAACGGAACTTTTAATCCTGCGACTGCTGGTGTTGGAACGCATACAATAACTTACACACTTGCTTGTGGTTCAGAAACGCAAACAGTAAATGTAAGCCCATGTCAAGCATTAACAGCATGTTTGGAGTCGAATGGTTCTATTTCTGTGTCAAATGGAGTTGCGCCTTATACTTGGGCTACTTTTCAACCAGGAAGTAATACGCCAATTACAAATCAAGCTCAATGTGTTGCTTGTGGAGGAAGTTGGACACCATTTATTAATCAATGCTTAAGTGGTACTACTCCAATAACATCCTGCAATACACCTGCTCAATGGGTAAATTTTGCGACCGGGACAAATGCAACTCCACCAAATGGAACAACACAAGTACAGGTTACTGATGCTTCTGGTACTGTAACCGTTTTTACAATTACTAGTTTAACTTCTTGCAGTCCTTGCCCAACATTAACCGCAACACCAAGTGCAACAAATATCACTTGTAATGGTTTAACCAACGGAATTGGTTCCGTTTCAACAACTGGTGGAACAGCACCTTACACTTACTCATGGACTGTTGGTTCAAGTACACTAACTGGTGCGACTCAAAATAATTTGGCGGCAGGAACCTACACTGTTAATATTTTAGATGCTGCAAATTGTCCAGGTTCAACAACTATTACGATTACAGAACCATCAATAATTTCTCTTACAAGTTCAAACATCATTTCTGCCGCTTGTGGAACGGCTAATGGTGCGGCAACAGTAAACGCTACGGGAGGAACTGGAGCTTACACTTATTCTTGGAGTCCAAGCGGAGGAAACGCAGCAACGGCCTCAAACATTTCAGGTGGAAATTATACTGTAACAGTACAAGATGCCAATCAATGCTCACAAACTTTGGCAGTAACAGTTCCAAATTCAGGCGGACCAACAATTGATAATATTGCTGTGACCGATGTAACATGTTCAGATCCGAATAGTGGAACTATTACAGTAAATGCATCAGGAGGCACTGGTACATTAAGTTACCAATTAGGAACTGGAACAGCACAAACAAATAATGTATTTACTAATTTACCTGCTGGAACATATTCCGTTACTGTAAGTGATGCGAATTGTTCAAATTCTGGAACAGCAACAATCACAGCACCTACTTCGTTTACGCTTACACAAGGAACAATCGTTTCTGCTGACTGTGGTGCAACAAATGGAAGTGCAACTGTTTCAGCAACAAACGGTTCAGGGAATTATTCTTATTCATGGAGTCCTTCTGGTGGAACAAATGCTACTGCTTCAAATATCGCAGCTGGAACATACACTGTATCGGTTACGGATCAAACAAGTGGATGTCAACAATCCTTGCAAATTATTATTCCTGCGCTTGGTGGACCAACATTAACTTTAACGAATAGTCAAACATTGTGTGCGACAAGTAGCGATGGAACAATTACTGCAAGTGCAACTGGTGGAACTGGACCTTACACTTTCGCTTTAGGAACTAATGCTCCACAAACCTCAGCGAGCTTCAACAATTTAGCAGCAGGCACATATCAAGTAACTGTTTTTGATGCAAACAATTGCCCAGCTACACAATCTACAACAATTACTTCACCCTCAGCAGTTCAAGCAACAGCGGCTGTGGATGTATCGATTTGTACAGGTCAAAGTACAACATTAACAGGAAGTGGATCAGGAGGAACCGGGGCTATCACAATTACTTGGGGCAATGTACTTGTTGGTTCAACTCCATCTGTTTCCCCTACTGCAACAACGATCTACACATTGACAGCGACTGATGCAAACGGTTGTATTGCAACAGATGACATTACAATTACTGTTCTACCTGTACCAACAGCGCTTGGAAGTCCTGAGGATATCGCAGGAAGTGCACCATTAGCCGTAGATTTCTCAAACTTTAGTTCCAATGCAACAAATTATGTGTGGGCTTTTGGTAACGGTCAAACACAAACAACTACAACTACTGCAAACGTGAATACAACTTACACTGCTGTTGGAACATATACAGTTACCTTGGTTGCTTCAAATGGTTTATGTTCAGATTCATGGGAAGGAAACGTAACCGTTATTCCTATCGGAGAAATAGTAATTGAAATACCAAACGTTTTCAGTCCAAATGGCGACAGTTCAAACGATGTTTATGGAATTTACACCATAAACGCCGCCTCTCAAGAAGCTGCAATATTTAACCGTTGGGGAAATAAAATTGTTGAATTGAATACGCCAAATGCTACTTGGGATGGAAAAGTTGGTGGAACAGAAGCTGTTGAAGGAGTCTATTTTATGAAATATCGAATCGTAGGTTTAAATGGTCAAGAAAAAGAAGGTCAAACTTTCTTACACTTGATTCGATAATACCTTTGAAAAAAAACAAATCCCCAATTGAATTACAGTTGGGGATTTTTAATTTTACAAAATATCTAATAATCAAATCCTAAACTATGAAAATTGTAGACGAATTTAAGGACTTTGCCATGAAGGGAAATGTTATCGACATGGCAGTTGGTATTGTGATTGGTGTTGCTTTTGGGCGCATAGTTTCATCTGTTGTAAATGATATTTTGATGCCGCCAATTGGTGTACTAATCGGTGGAGTCAATTTTTCAGATTTGAAGTTTATTATCAAAGAAGCAACGGACAAAACACCTGCTGTAAGTATTAATTACGGGAATTTCATTCAAGTTGTATTTGATTTTATCATCATTGCCTTCTCAATGTTTATTGTGATTAAAGCAATGAATGTTGCCAAACGTCAACGAGAAAAAGATTTAGTTGAAGAAAAACCAATTGTTGTTGAAGAATCAAAAGACCTTGAACTTCTTTCTGAAATTAGAGATTTATTGAAAAAGTGAATTGTATTTGAAAGAATTGAAAATGTAAAATTACAAACTGACAATTCGACCTGCTCAGTGCTAGAAATTCAACATTAAAAATTAAATTCAATACTATGAAACACCTCCCACTTCTTCTCCTACTTTTCTTAAGTTCTTGTATGAAAGGAATCAAGGTTGATATGGTTATCCACAATGCGCGCATTCACACGATGGACGATTTAAACACCGTTGAAGAAGCAATGGCAATTCGCGATGGAAAAATCATTGAAGTTGGACCCGAGCGTCAGATTTTAAATAAATACCGCTACGATGAATCAATTGATGCACAAGGAAAAGATTTGTATCCCGGTTTAACCGATGCGCACGGACATCTAATTTCCTATGCAGAACAACGTTTAAGTGCAGACTTGGTTGGTTCAAAATCCTTTGAAGAAGTACTTGTTCGTTGTGAGAAATATGCGAGTAGAAAAAGTAAAAAGTTTGTAATCGGTAGAGGTTGGGACCAATCACTTTGGGGAAATTCAACGCTGCCAAGCAATGAAAAATTAAACGAGCTGTTCCCAACAATTCCCGTTTGTTTGGTGCGAATTGACGGTCATGCAGCATTGGTAAATGACTATTTATTGAAGAAAGCAGGAATCGATGCTAACACTAAAATTGAAGGTGGCGAAATTGTATTAAGCAATGGAAAACCAAGCGGTTTATTAATTGACAACGCGATAAACTTGGTTCAAAAACACTTGCCAAAATTCACACAAAAAGAAATTTCAGAAAGTATCATAGAGATTCAAAATGAGCTTTTGATGTATGGAATTACTGGGGTTCATGAAGCTGGGATCGAAAATAAACATATAGAATTATTTAAAAAATTGGTGGGTGATAACAAATTGAAAATCAATCTTTACGCAATGTTGCTTCCTTCGAAAGAAAACTTTAGTTTCGCTCGAAAAAATGGACCTTATCGCTACAAAAATTTACATATTCGAAGCTTTAAAGTTTATGCCGATGGTGCACTTGGTTCGCGAGGAGCATTATTGAAAAAACCATATTCAGACGCACATCATTCACACGGCTTGTTGTTGACATCCATTGCTGAAATTAAGTCGATTGCTGATTTTTGCTTGAATCACAATTATCAAATGAATACACATGGCATCGGTGATTCCGCTAATGCGTTGATATTATCGATTTACAAAAATGCATTTGAACGCAAAAAAGACCATCGTTTCCGAATTGAACACGCACAAGTTGTTGACCCTCTCGATTTTGCACGATTTGCAGAATATGCTGTTTTTCCGTCGGTACAACCAACCCATGCCGTTTCCGACCAACGCTGGGCAGAAAGCCGAATTGGTAAAGAACGACTTAAAGGTGCTTACGCTTATAAAACCTTGCTGAAACAGTACGGGATGTTGGCAATTGGTACCGATTTTCCAGTAGAATTAACCAATCCTTTTTTAACGATTCATGCAGCTGTTGAACGAAAAAATGCTTCGAATGAACCGATGAATGGTTTTTTGCCTTCTGAAGCCTTGAGTTTGGAAGAAGTGATGCGTGGAATGACAATTTGGGCAGCTTTCGCTTCATTCGATGAGAATAGAATTGGCACATTGAAAAAAGGAAAAGATGCAACTTTTGTCATCTTCGAAAATCCATTGCGTTCAGCTCCCAATTTTCAGCAAAATTTCTCCTGGAAAACAATAATCAAAGGAGAAATTGTTTATGCGAGTGATGAGTTGTAACCATCACAATTTCAGTTTTGCAATAACTTAGCTGAAAAATTCGCTTCTATATTTCAATTTTAATTCTTCAAATGAGATTCGATTGAAGCTTTAGGTATTTAAAACAGAAAATCATTTTTTTTGATTTTTGTATTCACATTGTTTGTATTTTTACAGCACTCTCAATTACAATAAACTAACAAACACATTTTGCAAAAACCAATTCAAACAAATGTTTTATTTAAAGAAGATTTCTGCGAATAATTTTATGGAGGTTGACGCTTTTTTTAGTCAACCAAAAAATACAGATGAAATTTTAAATTGCGTCAGAAACGCGAAAATCAACAATTTACAAATTTGTCCATTTGGTGCGCCCATTGCTTCAAGTAATGTAGCAACAATTACGAAGCAAATTATCCTTGATTTAACGAAATTGGATAATATCATTGAATTTGATTGGAACAAATCAGAAATTGTCGTTCAGCCTGGTACACGCATTTCTACCATTTTACGTCTCGTTCTTCCCTTAAATTTGACTTTGACTTCAATCACTGGTTTTATGAAAAACACAGTTGTTGGAAATATCTCAAACGATGTTAACGGAAAAGATTCTTGGAAATATGGTAATTTCTCAGAAAACGTAATCTCAATGAAGGTTATCTTATCATCTGGTGAAGAAAGAGAAATTTCAAGAGAAAATGACCCCCATTTATTCAATGCAATTTGCGGTGGCTTAGGTTTATTAGTGATCATTAAAGAAATAAAACTTAAACTGAAACCAATCGCATCTTATTATGTAGATGCAAGCACGCGAAAATGTGTAAATCTGGAGGAGCAACTGAATTATTTTGAAGCAATTACAGAAGAAAAATCAGACTTTGCTCATAGTTGGATTGATCCATTTACAAGCTCAAATCAATTTGGACGAGGTTTATTTTTAGAAGCTAGATACAGTGAGATTAAACATGAATCAAATCGCAAAGAAGTTCAAAAATTTTTAACACCTCGAACACATATTTTAGGAATTAGAAACGATACATTTTGGAAAATCACGCGCCAATTGTATTATTTTCCAGTGCATTACCTCGCAACAAGGGCAAAATATCACAAGCCAATTATCAGTCCAAATAGACGAATGCCACTTACGAAATTTCAATCTCCTTTAAACGATAAATTCCCAAATTGGTACCGAATTTATTTACCTAAAGGTTTTCGTGAATTTCAATTTTTATTTCCTGTAAATATTTTTCCAGAAGCCTTTAACGCATTGCTTTTATTTTGCAGAAAAAATGGAATAGCCCCTATAGTTTCAGGAATAAGAAAACACAAAAAACAAGATACTTTATTGTCTTTTCATGGCGACGGTTATTCCCTTTTACTCAATTTTGGGCTCTCCAATTTTTCAGATGAAAAAATCAAATGGCTCCACGAACATTTGGTGGAAATTTGCCTTAAATACAATGGAAAAATCTATTTAGGGAAATTCCCATTTATTTCACCTGATGCATTTAAAGAATTATTTCCAAGACATTCTGAATTCATAGAAATCAAAAAACAGTTAGACCCAGAAAATATGTTTTGGTCGGATGCAGCGTCTAGTTTTTTGAAAGGTTTAGTGTGATTTTTCAGGTGATATAAAATGCTAATTTTGGAGATTTCTTCAAACTTAAAAAATCAGTAGAATTTCTTATTTTTGCTAAATGGTAAAATTGGAAAACGAGGCAGATTTTTTAATGTTTGTAGCCAAAGAATTAGGTGCAGACATTTCTGAGTTGGCTCCAAATACAGAATTTAGAAGTTTGAGTACATGGAGTTCACTGAATGCTTTATACCTAATTACGCGAATCAGTGAAGAACAAGAGGTTTTTATAACTTCCTCGGAATTAGCAAAATGCAATAACTTGAAGGATATCCACACGATGATCCTCTCAAAAACTGCAGCAAATCAATAGTTTTCCTTCAATTGATTTTTAACCTCAGCTTTTAAGTGAATTGAATCCATAAATTATTTATCTTTCCGAAAATTAGATTTAGTAGCATCATTTAAAGGTTAATTTATGGCAATCAATCAAATAGGAAATTGTTCGATTAAAGGAATTGTCAATGTTCTTGCGCCAACGACTGAACTAAATTCTGAAATAATTGATGATGCCTTAGCCTTTCAAAGTCGAACTGGAATTTCTACCCGAAAAGTGGAGACTTCCTTGAAAAATCCGATTAAAGAATATTTCTCTCAGGGTTTAAAAAAATTGATTTCAGAATTGGATTGGGATGTCAAAGAAATTGATGTTCTAATTTGTATTACCCAAACTCCCGATATACTTTTCCCCTCAATTTCAGCTCGTTTACACGGAGATTTTAATTTTTCGCCAACGACTATGTGCTTTGACATCAATCTTGGCTGCTCAGGTTATGTATATGGTTTACAGGTTGCAACTTCTCTTTTAAACACCTTACCTTCAGCAACTTCAAAAGCTATTGTTTGTGTTGGCGACATTTCAACGCGTGTTATTCCAAAAGACGATGCCAGTTTGCGCCCACTTTTTTCAGACGGAGTGAGCATCACTGCTATTGAAAAAAAGCAAGGCATTTACCCATCGATTTACTACAATTTAGAAACGTATGGAAATGGAAGTGAGGCGATTAAAAGTGAACATGAACATAATTCACAAGTAATGAAAATGAATGGAATTGATGTTTTTAATTTCTCCTATCAATTTGTTCCTGCAAACATTAGAGCACTTTTAAAAAATTACAGCCTGACACTTCCAGAAATCGATTTTGCAATTTTTCATCAAGCCAATAAAATGATTAACGAATCCATCCGAAAAGCAGTTGGTTTATCGGAAAATCAAACACTTTACAGCATCGAAAAATATGGAAATACAGCAATTGCAAGCATTCCAATCACCTTGGTTGAACATAAAAATCACTTTAGTCAGGAAGCAAGTAAACTATTACTTTGTGGTTTCGGCGTTGGTTTTTCAATTGGCACCTGTGTTTTAACGCTCGAAAAGTCAATTGTTCTGGCTACATTTGCCTTTAATGAAGATTGACATTGTTATTCCAACTTACAATTCTGAGGCATCCGTTGAAATTTTGATTCAACGCCTTGAAGAATGGAATCAAGCCACGAATTTTCAAACGCATTTTATATTTATTGACGATGCAAGTAGCGATAATACGTTCAATAAATTAAAACAATCTCTTTCTAATTCTAAGCTCTCATTTGAAGTTCATGGATTGCACAAAAACCAAGGTCAGCACACGGCTGTAGCGCTAGGTTTAGGATTTTCATCCGCAAATTTAGTCGTTACAATGGATGATGATTTACAACACAATCCCTTTGAAATAGAGCGTTTGTACCAAAAACTAATTGAAGGGAACCACGATTTAGTTTATGGAACTTATGCTTCTAAAAAACATAATTTTCTACGCAATTTAGGAACGAAAGCACTTCAGTTTTTTTTAAAACTAACCGACCGAGATTATTCAATGGTGACTTCATTCAGAATAATGAAAAAGGAAGTTTGTTCGTGTTTTAAAAATAGAAAATCAAAGGTTTATTTCATCGAAGAATTTTTATTAAATGCATCAGCAAGTTGTGGAACAGTTACAGTTACTCACCACAAGCGCGAAATTGGAGAATCGAATTATTCAGGAATGCGATTAGTAAAAATGGCTGTTTTAATTCTACTCATACATTCCTCGTTTCCATTAAAATTTATCAGTAGACTAGGCGTTTTTCTTTCACTTATTTTTTTCGGAATCGGAATTTATTACATTCGCCAAAAGTTATTATTTAATGTAGAATTAGGTTACACATCGATTATTGTTTCCATTTTTTTCTCCACGGGATTAATCCTTTTTTCGCTTGGAACAATTGGAGAATATATTCGAAAAATTTGGTTGAATAATCAACACCTAGATCTTATTGTCTTTAAAGAAAATGAATTCAATGGATAATAATTCGGTATTATTTTTTGAAAAACTGAGTCATTCTACAATCGAATTATTGAGAAACTGGCGCAATCAAGATTTTGTTCTTGAACAAATGGAGTTTCGAGAAATTATTTCAAAGGAAGCGCAAGAGCATTGGTTTGAAAGCATCAAGGACAACACAAATTTTGAATATTACATTTTTGGTATTGAAAATGAAGCGATTGGCTTAGTTAATTTAGCAGAGATAAATAAAAAAACGAAAACTGCAACGGTTGGTTTGTTCATTGGAAATGCTCGTTACATAGGAACAGGAATTGCTTTTGATGCTTCCAATTTTATTATCAAAAGAGCTTTTAAAGAATTAGAATTAGAAACATTATTCGCAAAAGTGAAAAATTCAAATTCTGTTGCAATCCAATATAATGCTATCTTAGGATTTCAATTTTTAAAAGCATTAAACCCAGAATTTAGTATCTACCAATTGAAATTAATCAAGGATTAACATCAATTTTTTTAGATTTCTATTCGCGTTAGAATTCCAAAGATCTAAAAAATTTTCCCTGGATTCAAAATACCTTTGGGGTCAAAAATTGTTTTTATGCCACGCATCAAATTCAAAGTCACAGCTGGGAATGCAATATCCATGTAGTTTTTTTGAACCAAACCAATGCCATGTTCACCAGAAATTGTTCCACCTAGTTTTACAACTTCTGTAAATAATTCTCGGATTGCTTTCGGTAATTCATTGTCCCATTTTTCATCGGATAAATTCCCTTTGATGATATTCACGTGTAAATTTCCATCACCTGCATGTCCGTAGCACACTGAATGAAATCCATATTTTTTACCAATTTCCTTCACATGCAACAGCAATTGTGGCAATTCAAACCTCGGCACAACCGTATCTTCCTCTTTGTAGATAGATTGCGATTTCACGGCCTCCCCTACTTTTCTTCGCAAACTCCAAAGTGTATTTTTCTGTGCTTCCGATTCGGCAAAAAGAATTTCATCTGTTTCAAAATTCTCCAATACAGAAAGAATTTTTTCGCACTCTTGCATCAAAACCTCAGCGTCAAAACCATCAACTTCGATTAGTAAATGTGCTTGGTGATTCTCGGCAACTTTTATCGAAAAATCTTTTGTGAAATCTTGCGTCCACAACAAGGCATCGCGTTCCATAAATTCCAATCCACTTGGTGTAATTCCCGCTTGAAAAATAGCTGCAACAGCCTCGCACGCCTTTTGTGCATCAAAAAAAGGAACTAACATGAGCATATCAGTTGTGGGATGTGGAATCAAGCGCAAAACAATTTTCGTTATAATTCCGAGTGTTCCTTCTGAACCCACCAAAAGTTGCGTCAAATTGTAACCTGTAGCATTTTTCAAAACATTTGCTCCAGTCCAAATAATTTCGCCAGTTGGCAATACAACTTCGAGATTTAACACATAATCTTTAGTAACACCGTATTTTACAGCCTTTGGCCCACCTGAATTTTCTGAAACATTTCCACCAATAAAACAAGAGCCTTTACTCGCAGGATCGGGCGGATAAAACAATCCTTTTTCCTTAACCGCATTTTGTAAAACTTGCGTAATAACGCCAGGTTCAGTGATTACTTGATGGTTTTTTTCGTCGATTTCTAAAATTCGATTAAATTTTTCCATTGAAAGTAAAACTCCACCATGATTCGGCAGCGCACCACCACTCAATCCGGTTCTTGCTCCAGCGGGTGTTACAGGAATTTCTTGTTCGTGGCAAAAACGCATGATAGCAGCAATTTCTTCCACTTTTGTTGGTTTCAAAACAATTGCAGGAGGAAAATTCAAATCTTCCGTTTCATCGTGTCCATATTCAACCAAAGTATCAGGCGCAAGGACTGCATTTTGGTGAAGTAAATTTTGGAAATAATCGAGCTGATGCTTTTGCAATGACATATTATTTTTGATTCAAAAGTAATGATTCATTTGAAAAGATTAATTTTATCTCAAAACAGTAAAAATGAGTAAAAAAGTATATATCGTTGATGGTGTAAGAACCGCAATTGGAAGTTTTGGTGGAACATTATCTACAATGCGTGCGGATGATTTGGCAGCTTTTGCAATTAAAAGTTTAGTTGAAAGACATCCTGATTTGGATTTGAAAGCGATTGAAGATGTGATTTTAGGTTGTGCCAATCAAGCGGGTGAAGACAATCGCAACGTAGCAAGAATGGCAGGTTTGCTTGCTGGACTTCCAGTTGAAGTTGCAGGAGAAACAGTAAATCGTTTGTGTGCATCTGGAATGGCAGCAACCATCAATGCTTCAAGAGCAATTAAAGACGGAGCGGGCGATTTATACCTTGCTGGTGGTGTTGAACACATGACTAGAGGTCCTTGGGTAATTTCTAAAACTTCAAGTGCTTTTGGTCGCGATGCTCAAATGTTTGATTCTTCTTTTGGTTGGCGTTTTATCAATCCTAAAATGCAAGAAATTTACGGCGTTGACAGCATGGGAATGACCGCGGAAAATCTTGTAGATAAATACGGTATCGAACGCGAGGCTCAAGATAAATTTGCTTGTTGGTCGCAAGAAAAAGCGGCAAAAGCACAAGCAAGCGGTTTTTTTGATGAAGAAATTGTTGCTATTTCTATTCCACAAAAAAAGAAAGATCCAATCATTTTCCAAAAAGATGAATTTGCGCGTGCATCGACAACACTTGAAAGTTTAGCTGGACTAAAACCTGCGTTTAAAAAAGATGGAACTGTTACAGCAGGAAATGCCTCTGGATTAAATGATGGAGCTGCTGCTTTGTTAATCGCTTCCGAAGATGGCCTTTCAAAACATAATTTAAAACCTTTGGCTCGAATTGTAAGTGCGGCTGTTGCTGGCGTTGAGCCAAGAATCATGGGTATTGGTCCTGTTTATGCTTCTCAAAAAGCTTTAGAAAGAGCAGGATTGACCTTAGCAGACATGGACGTACTTGAATTGAATGAAGCATTTGCGGCTCAAGTTTTGGCTTGTACTCGAGCAATGGGCTTGGCTGACAACGATCCAAGAATCAATCCAAATGGTGGGGCAATTGCTTTAGGTCACCCTCTTGGAATGTCAGGTGCTCGTATTTTGTTAACAGCAGCAAGAGAATTGAAGAGAACTGGAAAACGCTACGCACTTGTTACAATGTGTATTGGTGTTGGACAGGGTTATGCAACGATTATTGAAAATGAAAACCATACAAAAAGTTGAGAACTGAAAATTTAGAATTTAAAATGTAAAATTTAGAATGTAAAATGGAGTTGAGAACTGAAAACTAAAAACTGAGAGTTGAAAGAGAAAAGTGAAGAGTTGAAAGTTGAAAGTGAAGATAAAGAGATTTAATTCGAAATGAGAACTAACTTCCCTACTTGAAGAGGGATTGAGGGAGGAAACTCAAATCTCGCTTCGTCCTAAAATCCTTTCTCCTTCACTCCTAAAGTCCTAATATCCTAAAGTCCTAATATCCCAAAATGAAAAAAATCCTCCTCCTCTTCCTACTTGCACTTGTCGCGTGTAAAAAAAAAGACACAACTTGGAACACAGATTGGATTGCTCCAGCTGTAAATGATACTTTGCGTTTAAGCTCACTTTTCAACGATTCGACTTTGGTTGCTGGGGCAAGTAATACGATAAATGTAGATTTAACGCGCACAATTTTAAATATTGGACTGTCGGATTTTTTGAGTATTCCTGACACAACAATCAAACAAAATTTCAATCCACAACTTAACCTTAGCAATGTTCCTGCTGGTTATCAATTTGTGAACTCGATTGAAGAGCACGAAATCAACTTGAATCCAATTCAACTGAAAAAAATCCACGTTTCGCAAGGTGGAATTCAAATAAAAGTTTCAAATCCAATTGGGACAAAAGCTTTTTTTACAATTCAATTACCGGGTGTTACAAGAAATGGAGTTGTTTTTGAAAAAAATTATATCGTAGATGCAGGAACGGTTTTAAATCCTGGAATGGCAGAAGAATTTTTAGATATTTCAAATTATGACATTGATTTAAGAGGCGAACAAGGACTTGATTTTAATTTAATTCAATCTAAACTCATTATAAAAACGGATCCAAATGGACCGGCGATTTCAATTTCAACAAGCAATATTTTTAGATTTGAAGCGACTTTTTCTAATTTAAAAATTGATTACGCTAAAGGTTATTTTGGAAATCAAATTTTTGAAGATCTAAGTACATTCAATGTTCCTTATTTTAATAACATTACCGAGGGTTCGATTACGTTGCCAAATACGGCTTTGCAAATCAATATTGAAAACGGCATGAAACTTTCACTGAAAGGAAAAATTACCCTAGCCAACAATACGAATGTAAATGGAAACACGGTCAACCTTAGTTCAAACTTGTTAAACAACGCATTTTACATCTCACCTGCAACAGGTGCTTGGAACACTTTGGCTCCAACTTTTCAGCAATTGAACTTTGATGAAAACAATTCCAACATCAAGAATTATTTAGAAAATTTAGGTTCAACACACACAATTGGTTATCAACTTCAGCTCAATCCGTGGGGAAATGTTTCAGGTGGAAACGATGAAATTTTTCCTTTTAGCAAAATCAAATTAAAAGTAAAAGCTCAAATGCCTTTGTCATTAGCTGCAAACGGTTTGACGTTGAAAGATACCTTTGATTTAGATTTGGAGCAAGATGATTCCAAGACACACATCGAAAGCGGAAAAATTGCGATGACAGTGACAAATGCTTTTCCACTATCGTGCGATGCTGTTTTATATCTTATGGATTCAAGCAATGTGATTTTACACACCGTTATAGCAAATGCTCAAATTTCTTCAGCTTTACTTGGAACTTTAGATGCAGCAGATGGATTGTACAAGAAAAATTCCAACCTTGATTTTGTGTTGACAGATGCAGTATTAAAAGACATCAATAAAATCAAAAAAGTGATTGTAGAAGCGCGCTTTGACACCCCCAATCCATCGACAGGTTTAAGTGAAATGCAGTCCATTCCTTTAGGTGCATTTTTGGCTGTGAAACTGAATGCGAAATTGAACACTAAAATTATTTTGTAATGAAAATTAAATTATTTACACTTCTTTTTCTAGTTCAATTTTCAGCTTTCGGACAACATTATATTCCAATGAATTTTGACACGTTAATTGAACCGAAGCAAGAACTAATTTTAACAGGAATTGGTGACGCGAGTTCAACCGCTTTAGGATTTGACATTGCCAATAAATTTCTTTTTGGTGGTCAAATCACTACAGAAATGAAAGACAATTCCTTGGAACGCCACCGAAGTATGAATCGTTTTGGTTCGGATGCAAATGTTGAATTGGAATACCGCAATTACAAAGCTAAACTGTTCAAAAGCGAAGAGTTTGGTTTTTTGGTTAAGGCTGGAATGTATAATTTCAATCAAATGATTTATTCCAAAGATGTCTTTCAACTGGCAATGTATGGAAATGAAGGATTTTTGGGTGACACAGCAAATTTATCGGGGACAAAATTCAAGAGCACGACTTTTCAGAAAATTGGATTTGGGTTAATTGATAAATTCTCAAAATCTTCTGTGACATTGAATTTAGTTGGCTTAAATAATAGTACTTCCATCAATTTAGACCGTATGGAAATGTATCAATCTGCGGGCGCTGATACTTTAAAATTAGCATACACTGGCGACTACAATTTTTATGATAACGCTGCATTTCTTAAAGGAATCGGCATTGCTTTAGATTTTGACATTCGTTTTAATAGCAAAAACAAAAAAGGAGATGCCGTTTATTTTCAAGTGATGGGTAGAAATCTTGGCTTTGTAAGTACAATCAATTCACAATCAACTTATTCCTCGAATAGCAAAGTAGCTTACACTGGATTTTCTTATAACGAAATTACAAATGGCAGTTCCATAATCAATGATAACGTTGCTTTGATGGATTCGCTTGGAATTAAGGAATCTAGTTCAAAAAATACGGAATTCTTACCTGGTTTACTGCAAGCATCGAAATTAGTTGACATCAATTCAAAACGTAAATTGCAGGAATTTTATGGTGGAAGAATGTACTTGAGTAAAATTGCCATTCCGCAGGTTTTTGGTGGAGTAAATTACCATCCTTTTGATTTTTTAAATATTGGTGCAAGTGCTACTTATGGCGGATTTTCAGGTTTGCGAGGTGGTGCTTATCTTTCTTATAATTCGTCAAAATTAAACATTGGAATTTCCAGTGAAAATTTGTTTAGCAAAATTGGTGTTTCCTACTTAATTCGTTTACAATGCGCATTTTAATTCTATTTTTCGCTCTTTTTACATTGACAAATGTGGGTGCACAAATTTCATTCTATAAATTATATTCCGGGACGGGTTATGATAAAGGTGAAGGAATTGTACAATTAGAAGATTCATCTTATGTAATTACTGGCTCATCAAGCAGTTGGGATGGAAGTTCGCAAGCTTTTCTGTTAAAAGTGGACAGTTTAGGAAATTACAAATGGAGTCAGAACTATGGTGGACCTGAATCGGAAACGGGTAAACGTGTTCTTTACAACAAAGATTTAGGTTTTTACATTGCTGGATTTTCAAGTTCTTTTGGAGCTGGAGATTTCGATGCTTATCTTGTGAAAACCGATTTGAATGGCACTAAAATTTGGGAGAAAAACTACGGTAAATCTTCTAGTTGGGAACGTATCAATGACGCTGTGATGGCTTCAGATTCTGGAATTGTAATGGTTGGAGAAACTTTAAATCTCAATTCTGGAAACTCAGATATTTTAATCATCAAAACGGATAAAAATGGCGACACGCTTTGGACAAAACAAATCGGAGGCGAAGGAATTGATATTGCGAATTCAATTGTGAAAAAAGGAACAAACTTTCTAATTGGTGGCGAATGGTACATTGAAGATTCGCTGGTGAACAAAGGATTTGTTTTTGAAATTGATCAATTTGGTACTATTGTAAGGCAAGATACAATTAGCCATATGGCTGGACATTATGTTGTTACAGATGTTTCGATGGGTGTAAGTAAATATTATGCTGCGGGTTACCGTTTAAAACCAAATGGGAAAAGTGGGGCTTATGCAGCATCTTTCAATCTCGACGGAACTTTATTTAGTCAGTACACAATTGACAATGCTCAAAATCCAAATATTCAGAATAAAGAGATTATGTTTAATCCGATTGCGAATAAAGTTGCTATCGGCTATTACACAAAAAATTCGGGAACTTTCCAAGACACATTTGATTTAGTATTTGCCTATTTTGACCCAAATTATGTAGAATGGACAAATCAGTTTACGAGTGTTTTAAATGCCGGTATCGATGAAATCGGGCAATTATTACCAACTTCCGACGGTGGATATATTGCAGTTGGAATGAATACCAATACAGGTGTTGCGCAATACACTTCAAATGGTGGAAGTAATATTTACTTGATGAAAGTTGATGGAAATGGAGTTTACCCAAATAGCGATGGTGAATACACTTTGAATCAACTTGTTGGAATTGAAATTAATTCTGAAAACCTCATCGGAAAAGTGTATCCGAATCCTTTTAAAGATGAATTTACAATCGAATTGGAAAATGTTGAAAATACAAAAGCTGTCTTATTCAATAATCTTGGACAAGAGATTGCCTCCTTCGCAATTCAAAATACGTTCACGTACTCCACAGCCTTTTTAAACAGCGGCACTTACTTCCTGAAAATCGGAAACTCGGTAACTAAATTGGTGAAATTGGATTAATGGGAAAGGAGTGAAGAGTTGAGAGTGAAGAGTTGAAAGTTGAAAATGCGGAATTAACACTTCGACACACTTCGACAAGCTCAGTGTAAAGGCTCAGTGTGAAAAGTTGAGAGTGAAAAACGAAAAGTGAAGAGTGAAATGTGCTAATTAAAAAATGTGCTAATGAGGAAATGTAAAATCTCTTCTTTGCGATAGGATTTATTCAAATTTTCTTCGACCCAAAAATCTCTTAACTCATGGTTACTTTGATTATTAGAAATAACGGTTCGGGGATTGCCGAAGGCGGGGATTTTTAGCACTAATGTTCATACAAAGCCGTTCAGCCCGCCTATTGCAAATACGATGTTTAGGCTGCCAAATTTTTATTCGTCTTTGTCATACTCGTCTAACAAATGATACATTTCTTCGTGTGCAGCTAACCCAAGTATGTCGCCAAACATTCTTGTCGTGTCAAAACTTTGGTTATATCCTTTTGTTTCAAACACTTTAAATTCTGGAATAACGTGGCAAGTTGCTAAATATGAACATTCAGTCGAAATTCGTGAAAAAGTACTGCTGTTTCCATCATTTTCAAAGTGAATGTCAGATTTTGCACCCTGTTCTAATAGTTTCTTTACTTCTACAAAGTCAAAACATTGAGCACGGTTATATAGTCTTAAATCAATTTCACGAAATCCATTTTTCAAATATGTTGATATGGGTTCTAATATTATTTCTTCATAGTCGCTTGGGTCATCACAGTAAAAATAATCTAAGTAGTGATTATATTCGATTAGTCTTTGAATTTTTTGTTGTCCAAGTTCTGCACGCCAAAAGTCCAACATTTGTTTTGTCCGTTGTCTGTGCTTTTCAACTAAGTGCATTATTTCTTTTCGCCAAGAAACGTCAAACCATATTATTTCATTGAATAATGTCAAGTTTATCAAGTCAAAGGTTGTGTTTTCGTCAATTGGAAATTTGTCCTTTTTTGCGTAGAGTTCAGGAAATTGATTTTTGAACTCAATAACTTTTTCCAAGTCATTGAAGTAAATTGCAAGAAATAGTTCTCCCAATTTCTTGTTTTCGGTCTCTGTAGATATGTCGTTTACCTGACTTGTCATTTCTTGTTTTGTTGTCGGTCGTTTGATGTTGGTGCGGTATTGGTTGGTAGCCTTTAATGTTTTCGGACTTTGCGAAGGCGGGGATTTTCAGCACAAAAGTTCAATCGAAGAACTGCCGTTGAATTTAGCACTAAACCCGCCATTTTGCCAAACTGCTGTTGAACAAAAGCTTCGCTAGCCTGCATCGTGTTTCCATGATCTAAAAATAGTGTTTTCTCGTATGTAAAAGTCAACTTTTAAAAAATAAGTATGACTTTCAAGAAAGAAAATTTGTTGCTGAGT
>VEQH01000066.1 GCA_018883325.1 Flavobacteriales bacterium
GAATTTGGAGTTGTTTGTTTGTGAAGAAAGAATCCTAACTTAGTTAAAATACTTGATTGCGTTTCATCTCCTGTATTCGTTCCTGTACTTGTTCCGCTACCACTTGGCGCACCAACATCGCTTGCTGACAACGTTCTATTTACGCTCAAATCAAGTCCGTTAATAGTGCGCGAGGTAGGAACATATCCGCTTAAAACCGTCGTGATTTGAGTTGCAACGGCTGTTGTCGTGGTGTAGATTGTATCGAAGTATTCCTTTAAAAAAGCCTTTAAATTAGCAAAAGTAACCCGTTTAGCTTTGTTTGAATCCGCGCTATCTATGATGTTTACACTGTCCGCGTCAATAGGTGTTGTTTTGCTCGTCAGTCCGTTGGTGAACGCCCCGAAGTTTGTTTCGGTTAGAGCGTCTTGTTTAGCGTCAACGGCTGTTTTAACTGCCTTTTGCGTTGGGTAGAACGTGTCCGAATTGTCGGCTAAGGTTGTTTTTTTATTGGAAAGAACCTCAACAATATTCAGTAATTGATTGATATTCCAAAATTGATAAGTTGTCCACGTACCTCCTTGAAATAATCTATAATTAATTGTACCTGCACCACCTGTATTCCCTCCAATAGTAGCTGAACCAGCCCTTACCACAACTACATACCCTTTACCATTTACCCCCGTTGGGTCGGTGAAAGTCGCATTTGCAACAACGTGGTAAACCTTGTCATTTTCGGCTGTAATATTTGAGTTAACGACAATAGAGACATCTTGTTTCGACGACATATCAATAACATAATTTGACCAACTACCAGAATGAAACAACCTTACAATTTCCGTACCGGCAACACTATAAGAAGTTCCACCAACGATAGCAGTTCCATTTCTGACAAATACTCGAAATCCTTTTCCTTCAATAGGTGACGGGTCGGTAAATGTAGCATTTGCAACAACCGTGTAATTTCCGTCATTTACTGCCGTTTCGTTTGCGCTTATAACTTTGGCTTTTGATTGTACGTTTGTTAAATTTATGTTCATTACGCTGTGATGTTAATTTCTTCCGTTGGATCCAAAGTTACTAAAGTTTCTGTTGCACTCAATACTCCGTCTACATAAATGTTTACAGTCGTATCGGGTAAAGTTAGTGTTCCTCCACTTATAACCGTATCTGAATAGCTAGCATTTGAATTCTTAACCGTTGCATCATCGCAAGTTCCACCTGAACAAGTGTAAGTTTGTCCGCTTCCTACTTGGATAGTTTCGCCATCGTCTGTAATAATTGCAGGAACGAAAGTATTTTGAGGAGCTGAAAAAGTACCTGTATTATTATTATCTTGAAAATATGTTCGTGTTAACTTTTGCTTATCTTGAAACTTAGCAACTCCTTTTACTTTTCGCGTCCCCTCTATCCATTCGGGTGTAAATCCCTCTTTTACAATTACTGGAAAATCCAAATACGAATAAGTGTAGTTATCTGCGTTGTGGTCTGAAATATAACAAGCGTTTTCACTAAGTAAATGAAATCTAAGACGGTCAATGTAACATTCTGTATGTAGGTCAACTCGAAGTTCGTATTCTGTTACGTCCTCGCGTTTTACTTTCATTCTTTCGGCATCTGTATATTGTATATTGTCTACCTCTGTTAGTGGATTCCAAAATCCGAATTTGCCTTTCAATCGAAGTGTATCTTTTACAAATGCACCTGTGAAATCAATCCCAATACTTGAATTAACATCATTGAAATATGATAGTAAACGAACACTTCCATTTGCGAGTGTGTACGGTGCAAGTTGGTATTTTCCCCACAATTTCGTTTCTGAAATTCCAGCGTAATTATAGGTAATGTAAAGTTCGTAACATCCAATTCCGTCAAGAAAATAAACATCTCTCCATTCAATTGTGGAATAAAAAGCATCTGTTTGGTTTGGAAATTGAACGGCTGTTGGCGTGTAATTTGTGGCAATACCACCTTTTTTGAGTTCGAAACTTACGCTTTCACCTATTCCCCACGCACTATTGACATCGTTCTTGTGTCGTGCTGTGTCGGTTGCATCAAATAATGTCAAGAAAGGAATACACCCACAATCGTTAAAACCTCTATTCTCGGGAGTTGTGATTTTCGGCTTTTTAGCGATTTTGTATGTTTCTTTAATTCTGTGGCTTTCGCTTGGGCACTCGCACGCTTGAGTTTCCACACTTTCAAGTTTTCCACCACTAACATACACCCACGCATCAGAGATTGGAATGTCGGGAGTGGAGAGGAGGTGGTAGGTTGAGGTTGCAGTTGATAATATCCATTTATCTATTTGAAAATCAATAAAAATAAATGCACCTTCGTTATAGTAATAATATGAATTCCTCTCTTCACGCACACCATCTTTTTGTAATTCATATTCAACACCATCAAGATTAACAATAATACATTCATTTGGTAATTGAACAAAAATCGATGAAATATTAATTACATTACTTGGGCTATACAGAACATCCCAATTAACAAAATCAACCGTTATAAATCTAATATCAAATTCATAATCATCATATAGCCAGTTACCATCACCAGCTTGATAAGATAGTTCATATTTATAAGCACTATCATTAAACAATCTATAATAACTCTCTCCATTGACCACCCCCACTCTCGGCAACTCCCTTGTATAAGTTTCACCGTCATAAGTGTAGGTAATGCGTGCAAATTCGTTGGTGCAACCTCCTACAACTTGCAATCTCGAAGTAAACGAAACATCGTTGAAAAATCGACCGTCAAACAAAGCTTCAAATTCAACATTTCCAGAATTGATTGTTTTTTTTAATGCCGTTTCACCGCTTAAAGGTTGCAATGGATAATCGGGGTCGAGCTGGTCGTATTCAGTTGATATTAACCAACGTGGCGCATTTTCTTTAGGCTCAACCGTAATAGTTCCCCAACAATCGACAATTCCGCTTACATCGTGTGTTACTTTAATTTTGATTATTTCATTAATTGGTGCTGTTATCGGAGTACCGTCAAGTAAAAAGAACTCAACCGTGTAATTAATTCCTCTATCGTCATAATCTCGAATGTCAAGAATTTTCGTGTTCAAATACTCGCCATCTCCTCGAACAAGTCCCAAACGTTGCTCAACTCTCCAATCTGAATTTTGATACTGCTCCCAATTTCGGTTTTTTGAACCAAAAAAATCATTTGAAGCGTTAAGTTGTTGCAACCAATATTCCCAACGACTCAAAAAAGGATATTTAACTTTAACTCCGTAATGTGTGAAAACATCGGTTGTTGGGTTGCGCTCAAATCTTACTTGTGTCATTAAGCTATCACTCGAAATATTGAAACCTCGATTGATAATTGAATTTATTGGTTTTGTTCCATTTGGCAAAAATGGTAATGAATTAAGGTTTAACGCAAATCTTTCTAACTCAAAACTTTCATTCGTGGTAACATTTTGAGCAACTATTGAAACGTTTATTTCTGTAAATTCTGCGTTGTTTCGTTCTAAAAGAAACGCACTTTCAAATCTTACATCGTCCTCAGTTATAATTTCGTGAACTTCATCTATTAATTCAATTTCATTTCCTGCGTGGTCAATTAAAATGTCTGTTGAATTGAAAGTTCCCAACGGCAACGTGTTCTTTTTCATCGTTGCGTTATCAATTTCGACATTGACCATATCTGACGAATTAAAATCTAAAGTCGGAGTTTCACAACGTACCCAAATACGGTAATTTCTGTTTGTTTCGTCCCTGCTTTCAATCAATGTTGTAAAGTCTGCATTTGGATTTGCTCTACCTGTGATAATTACATAAGTTGTGTGTTGCTCAAATCGTACATTTTGAAATTGAACCAATGCACCGCTTGAATGTGTTTCAGTCGAAAGTGTGTAATTTGTAGCTACTGATTTTGCGCTTGTTTCAGTTGTGGAAATAAAATTCTTACTTGCATTTGTCGGTAAATTGCTAAAATCCGACAATTCAGAACTTGGGAAAAATGCGTAAAATTGAAATTTATTAGAAGCTGAAAAAATACCGTCAATTCTTGCTGTGAATAAACATGGTTGCGTGTAGTCTAATTGATCAATAGAATTTGTTAATAAATCAGTCCACGCAATAGAAACTTTTGTAAATGCACTTAAACCACCGTTGAAATTTTCATTGAAATAACCAACGTTTCCGTTGTATTTATCAGTGCGCTCTAACTTAATATTTGGGTTGTTGTAAATTGGTAACGCTTCAACTTTTAACCAACTTGCAAGACTTTCAGCACCAAAATAAGCATCGTTGTTGTGAAATGGAGTTATGAAAGTTTCAATTGTCAATTCATAAATTAATGGACTTGCTGAAATATACTTAACTGTTGCTGAAATTACCTTCGCTAAACCTGATTGATTTCCCAATCGAACAAGGTTTTTAACATCAGAAATTGACATTGTACCAATTCCGTCAACCGTCCATCTGTTACTCTCGCTATCAATCAACGAACTACCATTTGAAAGTGAATTTTTGCAAAAGTTAAAGAATACATTTAACCCTTCTGTTTTCGTATCGCAAATAAACGAACCAACGCTATAAGTACCATCTGGAATTGATGTACTAAAGTTAGTATCTATCAACATTTGAGCTCCGTCAATCAAAGTTATACTTCGAGTTGTTGTGTGTCCGTTAACGTTAATTACATCTAAATTAGTTGAACCTGGAACAAATCCGTAATCCTCCCACGTGCCATTTGTTAATGTTAAAACAGTACCTTCAATAATTACAGATACACTTGCTGAAAGCGTAACTTTGTACTCAATTGCAATTCTGTAAACGGCTTTAATGTAATTGTTTGCGTTTCCTAAAAGGTTAGTTACTTCCCTTGCTTGGTCGTCAAAAAACTTACGGCTTGTAATGTTTAAACTCATCTTTTATCTTGTTAAATGCTTGTAATTGTTCATCTGCAGGTAGTTTTAAAATAGATTCAATTTTAACTCTCCATTGGTTGTATTGTGCTTGCTGTTGTGGGGTTAAAGTCTTTAAGATTTGATTTACTTCATCTTGTAAACTCTTAGGGTATTTTTGAAATTGTTTGATTAAATCTTCAATCATTTTATACAATTTTTGTTTCTGAAACATTAAATGCGCTTGTGTCGTCGAAATACAGAACAACGTCCGCTTTATATTTTCGGTCGTAATAAATGCAATTTGCAACTTCTACAACTTCGCCACTTTCCAAAGTTACAAAGTTATTTTGTTCTAAATCCTTAAAATTTTGCATAGTAAAAGGAATTGTTTGCCTTTCAATACGCTTACAATTGTTTGCTACTTTCAAATCAGCGTGGTAATTATCAATGATATTTGATATTGAAAGCTGTGTTTGATAATCACTTCTTTGCTTTGTTGAATTTTGGGCCATGTATAAACGTTTCGTTTGCTGAAAGAATTGTTGCGAAATCATCATCACCCCCAATCTGTCGGTAATAACATTTTGCAAATTGGAATTTGAGCCAAAGAAATTCAAGACAGAATCAATGACACCAAACAACAACGAAACTGCACTTTCAATTCCTGTCAGTTCTGTTTTGACTGCTGCCAATTCAAACGGTATTAAATATTCGTTCAATCCTTTGATATTTACCAAATCTTGATTAATTACGCTATTTGGAACTGTTTGAACCTCTGAATACCTAACTTGATTAGGAATTGAATTGATAGCGTGCAAATCGGTTAAATCTGTTACATAATGGAAAAATTTCCGTAAATAAACCTCTTCGTCGTTGAATTCTCGAACGCTTTCACGCTTTCCTTGATCCGTAAAAGTCGGTTTAATTACCATGTTTGCATTTTGTACGAAATAATCACGCCTTTCTATTTTAACAATTCCATCATAAACAAAACATCTCAAATTATACGTTATCAAATAGCTTTCAATCAAACTCCAAAGGGTCGGACAACTATCTGTTAATGTTGGATAATGCGTATTGAAATAGTCACTTAATTGGTTGAAATACTTAGAAAAGATTGAGTTGTTTGGTTTGATTTGTGGCGCTGGTAAAGTGGCAATAAAACGTAAATTGAATAACACTGTTGAATCCAAAGTGAAACCTAAATACTCGACCGCTTGTTTTATTAGTGCGTAATCGGAGTAAGCGTTCAGTTTGCGTATGCGTGGAAAATACAACTCTTTCAATAAAATAGTATTGATTGTCAAATTAATAACTAAGAACACAATTTGAAGTGTTATTGCAATTGCTTTAATTACAGCATTTGTTACCGTAAATGGGTTTGTTGCATCGCCCACAAGTTTTGATGCTTCTAAAATAGCTTGCGAAAGTTGGTAGGAAATTGAAATCTGCAAACTCAAAGAAGTTAATCTTTGTAAATTCAAATCGTCTGGAACAATCAAATAATCAATATCAATCTTTAAACTTGCATTCAACCCTCCTAAAATGTGCAACGCCTCGAAAGTTAATCCATTTGCCTTTTCGTAAAAGTGCTGAAATCCTTTTCGTGCAACTAAATCTAATTGCATTTCATTATTTGATATCACAAGGCTTGATAAATCTAAAAAATGTGGATAAACGTTTCCTAAATCGTCAATTACATTTGCTTCTGGACTTTCTAGCCGTCCTTGTTCTTGGTAAATCCAACGATAAAGCCTTTTGTAATCTTCGTTTACCAAAAACAATTTATCAGTTTGAACCTCTAATTTAGATTGTGGAGTTACGAAATCACGCACGAAACGGAAATCTTCGTAATTACGTGGATTCAATTGCACCTGTTCTGGAAATGCTTTTATTTTCATCTTCTATATTTTGTTCTGTTGCGACTAAATGGCGTTACTTCGTCCTTTACAATTCCTCGAGTAATTCCCAAAATAATATCCTCAGAGAATGTTGTTTCAGTTTTGTTTTTAATAACATTTGTCAAAACGTCTATTTTTTTAGCTAAGATGTCATTTTGTTTATTCTCAACTTTTGATTGTGAAATCGGTACAATCATGCCGTTTTGTAACTTTTGAAATTGAAGAAAACCGTTTGTAATTTCATCTGTTGTGGCATTTCCTGTGAGTGCTGAAAGTTCGGGGTTTAGAATCTTCTCTCGACCGTCAACTCTTGCAATATATCCATCATCACCACTCATTAACGGTGCGCCTAATTCATTTGCAACCGTTGTTTTAGTTCCTTTTCTGAATCCAAACAAAGATTTAAATAGCGCTTGCATTGTCATTGCTCCAGTTGCTCCTTTGACAGTTGCAATTGGCAAGCTATCTCCTTTTTCCATAAAGTCAAACACGGCTTTATATGCTACTTTAGCTGTTTCAAGTGCTTGTTGTTTGCGTGCTTCTTTTTCGATTAACTGTTGTTTTTTAATGCTTTGTTGCTCTGAAATTGCTAAGGATTGTTTAGCTGTTAAATTTCCTTGATTTGCCATTTCTCGAAGTTGGCTTTCACGTTCTTTGATACGGTCTAAATCCTTTTGCATAAGTTCGGCACGTCTTTTTGAGCGGTTTATTTCGTTATCGATTATTTGCTCACCATAATTTTCTAAAGTATCTCGTATTTCCTTGGCAATTTTTTTCTTTTCCTCAGCTGTTTTTTTAGCTTCTGCAATTTCTTTTTCAGATTGGTTTTTAGCATTTTCATTTACTTTGTCATAATATCTAATTTGAGCCTCGATTAACTCGTCGTCTGCACTGCTAATTTCCTTTTGTTTTTCCTCTTCAATTTTTACAATTTCATCTTTTGATTTTGCATTTATGATTTCCTTTTGCTTAGTCAAATCTTGCTCTCTCAAAATTTCTTCATCTTTCAACGCTTGTTTTTCTACTTCATAGACAGCATTGATTTTATCAATAGCTTGTTGATTTCCTTTTGCACCTTTAATTAATTGGTAGTACTCATCTTTGAGTTTTTGCGCTCGAATTTCTTTTTCTAATTGGTACGTTTTTTCAAGTTCTGAAAGATGGAAAAGTCTTTTTTCTTCTGCATATTCTTTTTCGAGTTCATATTTATCAGAAATCATTCCCTCGATTAAATCATATTCAATTTCTCCATTTTGTTCTGTATTCTGAACCGCTAACCTCAAAGCTGAATCAATGTTTTTATCCATTTGGTTCAAAAGTCTTTGTTGTTCGATTTCTTTCAGTTCACGTAAAAGTTTAATTTGCTCTGAAATATACTCGTTTGATCGTTTAAATTCAGTGTTATATTCTTTAGCTTTTTTAGTATTGGTATCAGTTTCTTTTCCTAAGCCTTTAAGTTCGGCTTTGTTCTGCTCCAATGCTGTTTTATTATCGATAATTGCATCTGTATAGCCTTTGATTTTGATGTTTGCACCGTTAATATTAGCTTGCAATTGACTTAAAACATTGAAATATTCAGCTTCACGTTCAAATCCTAAAACATCTTTACCGGGGTCTAAATTATACTTTTCTGCTAATTCTTTAGCTTTCTTTTGCATTGCATCAAATCCTTGACCCTCTTTTTGAACGGCTTTTAACGCTAAAAAATCAGATAGATAAGCGTTTTTTCTTTGAATTACAAGTTCTTTATTTCGTCTTAATTCATCGATTGTTTGTTGATTGGATGCTTTTTGCAACTTCAAGAATTCAGCTTGTCCGATTGTTTTAGCCGTTAATTGGTTTTGTATTGCTTCATTTCGTTTCTTTTGGTCGTCAAGAATTTTTGAAATATTTTTATCTAAAGATTTAGTTGCATCGTCCGCTGTTGCGTTTAATCGCTCCATGTCTTCGCGCGCTTGTCTTGCACCGCTTGCAACGTCCCAAAGTGCCATTGCTAACTCCACTACTGCTGTTGCAATAATTGCCCATGGAATTGCGCTAATTCCTTTTCCTGCTTCACCTACTTCTTTTGAAGCAATAGCAGCTTGTTTTTGTGCTTGTGTGTATTGTTTCGTGAATGGAATGTTTCGTAAAATAGCATCTCCAATTCCTTTAAAGCCTAATTCACTTACTTTATTTACGGTATTAATCGCAACCATTGAAGTTTTATAGACTAAAAACCATTTGATCGCTTTTCCCAAAACAAGAACAACACTATCTAAATTTTTTGCTAAAAAACCAATTCCACTTGCAATATTTTTTGTTATGCTATTTGAGTTGTTTGCCTCGTTTACATAAAGCATCAATTTATTTTTCAAAACATTCCACGCACCACCTACCGTTTCGAGGTTTTTTTGTGCATTTGCTCCAAATGTTTTTTCAAGTTCCTCCGCAAATTTTGGTAAAACATCCTTAGCTAAAACTTGACCTTTTTGCATCATTTTAGAAAGCTCTTGTTCTGAAACTCCCATCGATTTTGCCATTATTCCAAATGCCCCAGGCAAACGTTCACCCAATTGCCCTTTCAACTCTTCAGCTGAAACAGTACCCTTTGAAAACATTTGAGAAATTGCAAGTAAAGAGCCTTGTATTTGGTCATTTGAAAGTGCTAAACTTGAACCCGATTTTATAACAGATTGATAGATTTTGTTACGTTCTTCTATGCTTAAATTTGAACTTTCAGAGGCTGCAATAAATCCTTTGTAAGTATCAGTTAAAACAAGTAAGTCTTGACCGTAATTATTGGAAAGTTGCGTCAAAAATTCAAAACTTTTGTTGTAGGCTTCCGTTGTTCCCATTACATTCTTTAATGCTAATTGCATTCGTTGTAATTGGATTTCATTTCCAGCTAAGAAATTAACGATTTGCGCACCTCCTAAAGCTAATCCAAATTGACCTAAACCAAACTTTAATTTGTCAAGTGCTTCGGTGTAACTTCCTACTTTTCTGAAATTATCGCCAACCGTATTATCAAGTCTTTTTAATTGTGAATCCCCTTTTTGTGCTGCTGCTGTAACTGCTCTATATTGTGCTTCGAGTTTTCGGTATTCGTCAGTGTTTTTTTTACCAGCGTTTGATAAATTTATTAATTCAGCTCCTAATTTTTTGCTTTCATTTTTTAAATCACGTGTATTTTTTTCAAGCTGTTTGTATGCGTTTGCCTCGTCTTTTATTTGCTTATTTAATCTTTCAGTAGCTTTGGCGTTTCGGTTTTTTTCGTCCGTTTCTTGTTTTTCAGTCTTGATTTTTTGTTGCTTTAACTTTTCTTCTTCTTGTTGAAGTTTTATAAGTTCTTTTTCAATTTTTATTTTGTCAGTATCGGTTTTAATAGCATCAGATTTTATTCTGTTTAGTTCTTTTTCGGCTGCTATTAGTTTATTGATTCCATCGAGGCTCGAAATATCCGCACCGTCTGAAATACGCTTTATTTTTCCAGCCGTTTCATTTAGCTCCTTGTTGTATTTTTCAAGAACCGCAATACTTTTTTCAGCACTTTCTGTAACTAATTTGAAAACGTCCTCATCTGCTATATCTGAACGTAAAATCTTTTTTTCTGCCATTATTTGTAATTTTTAAGGTAGTTGAAATATTCCAAAACAGTTAAATCTTTTATTCGTAAGTGAAATTTATTGTGTTTGCTTAGTAGTGGTAATACTTCATCAATTGTTAATCCTTTGTTTGCCGTCAAATTGAATTGCTTTATTTCGGCTTCAATTCTGTTAATTTCGTTTAATGTAAAACGTTTTCGAGTTTGAATAAATTCATTTAACGCTTCAATTTTTTGCTTCACCAACTCGAGATAATTCTCAAATTCAACGCTCAAACCTACTACTTTAAGGAAATCATTATACAACATTTCCCACGCTTTCAAATCATTCTGTTTATTGTGGTTTCGTTTGTTTGTAGCTTCTTTCTTGCGCAAATCAGAATAATCACCTGAATTAGCTTTTTTCCACGCTAATAACGGACATTCATCAATAGTTAAATAGTATTCGTCTTGCATAAAGGATGTATTGATCTCTAAGTTTATCAACAAATTTACTCAAATTTTCGTCCGTTAATCCTAAAATTGAATTACTCCACCACTCTTTATCTTCCATTTTATCCGCATTTGCATTTATTGTAATTGCATCATAAAACACTCGAATAAACATTGATTTATAGAAATCTCCTGTGTCTTCTAAAGTGTAGTGTGTATTGAATTTCTTTTTCGGGTTAATTTGACTTGTAAGACTTGAATAGTAACCAATAACATTTCCAAATTCATCAATTCCATTTTCTCGTAATTGGTCGTTTCTAATCCAATCTAAAATTTGACCTTTCAAATTACTTGAATTTCTAAAAGCATCATACCACGCAACCGAATTTTTCAAAGCTCGTGTTCTAAGTAAAAGTTGATAAATTGGAGTTTGCTCAATCATTTTTGAAAGTTAATAAAAAAGCCTCACTTTTACATGAGGCTTTTCGTTATACATTCTTTTTCTTCTTGCCGTATTTCTTGGCTATCTCTTTTAGAATCCAATCCGGTACGTGTGGGAAATTCAACTTTAAATCATTAAACTTCAAACCGTACATTGACTGAATCTCAAATGAGAAATTGCCTATCTTCTCGTGCATCTCAAAAAGATTATGCAGGTTGTGCAAATGTAATTGAACCCTCGTAACCTACCGTAGTCAAAAATTTAACTTCGATAACATCAGCAGTTGTAGCACTTGCATAAGTCAACGTGTATTCAGAACTTGGAAGCTCTAAAAGTGTCGCACCTGAAATTGCTAAACCTGTTGTTTTGTTGGTTACAACTAAATCAGCATCGATAACTCCAACAATATCAGAATCCATTGTTAAACCTTGGCTATAATCTGTTCTTATTTTCAAGCCTACCGTTGTATTTGTTCCACCGTCAGCAGCAGGAGTTACGATTGTGAAATTAGCATCAATCAAACCTCTTTGAGTTGCATAAGAAGTATTGAAATCTGCAAATGGAACAAACCAAATATCTCCAACGTTGAACTCACGGTCGAATTGTCCGTTAATCATTGTTTTACTTGGTTGGTCGCCAGTTTCAATTTCAAACTTTGCTGAAAAGATTGAAAGAGGAAATCCTGTGAATTTGTTTGATGAATCTTTCAAACCGATAATTCCTGTTTTCGTATAGAAATACACAACGTTGCTAGCACATCTTGACTTGTTGATTTTAGCAGTCAAAACAGGCGAACTATTCCATTTTTCCATTGTAAATTTCGTATCTCCAACTCTTACAAATTCATCAATTCCTTGATTGTCGGTTACGTTTACATCGTCCGCTGTTGGCATAGCAAATTGACGTAAACCAGTCATTGGGTAAACTCTAACTGTTGTGTCAGCGGACGTTAACAAAGAAGTCCACGCTGTTGTAATCGCACTTACATTTAAGTCGATTGAATTTTCAGCACCTGTTGAATTGTAACGATTTTGCAACGCAAAGCCTGTTACTACTCCAAATTGGCATAATTTAGACGGTAAACCTAAGTTTCCGTTACCAGTGCATCCGCACCCGATTTTTACTGTTGGCATAATTTAAAAAATTATTTGTTTAACATTCATTACAGCAAGTTCCATTGAATCTTGCTTTAAAATTTACTCTAATAACGTGAAAATCCCCAAAGTCGTGATATTTCAAGTTAGTTCGATCGAACTCGTTATAAACGTTTTCAATCCCTGTTTCAAATCCTTCAAAGACAATAGAATCATCTAAGTTTGAAAACACTTGAAACAATTTATTCCTTAATTCTTCATCTGCTCTATGGTCGATTTCAGGAAATAAACTTTTGAGTTTACATTGAAAAATGAAAGATGCTTTTTGTTGCATTTTACCATTTCTAAATTCACTCAAATCATTTGCGATAAAAAAAGAACTTGCATAGAAATAGTCATTAAAAAAACATTCTCGATATTCTCCATTGCCGTTGTAAACCTCCGCTTTAAAAAACCTTTCATTTGCAATTGGTGTTTTATATGCTCTGTGATTGTTTTCCCAATTTTGAAAACCTAATTCACTTTCCAAAACATTTTGGATGTAATCAATTACAGCATCAATTAAAACGGGGTTTACTTTAGCAATTTTCATTTTCTTAAGACAAATCTCCAGTTAATGCCCAAGTGTTTGTGGCAATTTTCACTAAATCAGCAGTACCACCTGTTACTACCGCAACTTTTGAACCTGCAGAAAGTAAAGTTCCTGTTGCTGTAATTGCAACTGTCAAGGTGCCTGCTCCGATGTTTACAAGTTTAATTCTTGTTCCAATTGCATAAGCAACGCTAGCATTTAACGGAATAGTACAAGTTACTGCAGTTGACTTACTGAAGGTAACGATGTCGCCAGCCTCAGCAAGTGTTAATGTAAAGTCTGCCGTTTTTGCCACAATTTCAGGATCAACTCTCTGAATTGCACCTTTTACATTTGCAAGTTCAGCAAGGCTTGGATAAGTAGCAGTATCCAATGAAATGACTTTTTTCGAACCGTCAATTGAAGCGATACGGCTTGCTGTTTGATTAGAAACTGTTACATCTGGAACTGTAATCGCATTAGTGAACTCGCGTGTGTCGTCAATTGCAACCTCTAAAACTTCTCCTGTGTTTGCACGATACAAAGTTTCAAATGTTGCAGCATTAGCATAAGCTGAGCCGTTAGCATCTTGAATGTCATCAAATGCAATTTGTAACTTAGTTGAACCGATAATAACATCATAATCAGTTGTGCTTGTTTTTCTTACTTTGCACTCTTTTTTTGGTGCTTCGTAAACTTTACCAGACGCTACATTAGTAGCAATCATGGAATTTCCTGTGAAATAAATTTTATACATAATTTTAAACTTTTTTTTATTCATCTGTACTAACCGAAATCATGCCTTGAAAAAAGGATTTTTTCAGCTTTTGAACTTCTTTTTTTAACGATTGAACCTCGTAGTAAATTTGACCTCTTAATCCTTTACCTTGACCTTCTGAACCGTTCATTTTAATTTCCATCATTGCGACAATTTCCCTTGCTTTTCGTTCGTCAGGGTTGCTTCGTGTACTTGTTGCAATTTGTTGCATTAAGTTAACGGCAAATTCCAATTGAATAGCGCGTGAAAATAAATGTTGTGATGTTAGAACGAAATCCGTAAAATCATCATAAACAATAACATCTGGGTTTATTCCAACGTTTTCAGTTAATTCAATTTCGTTATCAAAATCAAATATCGTTGCTGAAAAGTTAGGAATTAAAACTCTGTCAAAGTCTAAGAAAGCGATATTGTTTTGTTTGTTTGAATCTTCATAATCACGTTCAAAAGGTTGTAATCTGTTACCATTTACCGATTTAATCAATAAGTAGTAATTCCCTTTGTAATCATTTTGCGTTGAATCAACAAACCAATTTAATTCCTGGATAAAGTCTTTTTTGTCAAGTGTAATTTCCTTTGTTTGAATTGGCGCTTCTAAGAATGAATTAAAAAGATACAAAATAACATCTTCGGTTGGATTATCAAAGTCAAATTCTAAACGAACTCGACTTATTTTAAAACCTAAATTTTTGCGCTTTCCAACTTCAATTTTATAACCAAAAACAGAACCGTCCGTAATTTCTGAAATTACCTTTTTTCTAGAACTCGCACGACTGAAAAGATAATTTCTATCTATGAAGTCCCCTTGATCAAACACTCGAAACATTAGATTAGTAATTGAAGTCTTTTGCATATTTGCAATATAATCATTCAATTCATTATCTGTTATCGAAATATATTCTTGCGTGTCCTTTAGTAATTTCAGTCTAAACGGTGGCACGTCATCAACAAATAAACCACTTCTACTCTCTTTATTTGCATCGTTCAAAATAGGCAAAGAGGGGTCAAGTGGTTGACGGATACCCACCAAACCAAACAACCCCTCTTGTATTTTGCTTACTTGAATCATTTAACTAAACAAGAGCAAATGCAAATACTGGACTTTCTGTTGCTGTTGATAACGGTGCAATTTCATAAGCTACATCGATTGACAACTGAAACTCTGTTAAAACATCTTGTTTCTCTCCATTTACAGATGTTCCGTCAGCTCTTGTTTCGTAGTTGTGAATACCATACTGTAATCCGTCAAATGGATTTGTGATCGCTCCATAAGTATTAACAGATGTTGTTCTTCCATCTCTGTTTTGTTTTGGAATCCATGCCAAACCGCCGATTGTGTTTCTTGGTACAACCTCCCAGAATCCTTTGCTGTAAGCAGCATCAATTGTCAACGCTTTAGCAGTCAATGATAAATCTTTAATAAATTCAATCCCCATGAATTGGAAAGATGTATTTGTTGCGTTTGTTGCTCCATTAGCAGCTAAGAACATAAAATCAGTGTATGAAATCGGGTCGCAAACAAAAACTAAATCATTTGAGTAACCGTTAATTTCCATTACCAATTTAGCGATAAACGCTGCTTTTGTTCCGTAATTTGTCGCATTGATTTCAAAAACATCATTTGTTGAATCGAAAGTACCTTGATTTGTAGCAACGTTAACTCCTGTTCTGTTGTTTAACAACGTGTCAGAAGCTAAAGCCTCTAAACCAATCATGTGGTTACGAACTGAATTGAACAATTCATGCTCAAATTGACCTTGTAAAACACTTGAATCTTGCTGTTTTAATGTCATACTGAAATCATCAGAACGACTTAACCATGTAGGAGTTAAAACACTTGAATCTCCACCGTTTCCTGTGTGGTTGTGTGTTCTACCTGTTGTTAAATTTCTTTGTGATTTAACGAAAAAAGGCGCTTCGATTGTTCTTTTTTCCGAAGTTCTTAATTCTGTGTAATTCGGGAAAAAGTTTTCCGAATTGGAAAAGAAAAGTTTGTGAACCGCAGGATTAACAAACCTCATGTCTTGATTGGCAAATGCACCTCTAAGTGCAATTTGTGCCTTTACAAGATTAGCTGATGTGTAATTAGCCATCTGTTATAAGATTAAAATTAATAAAATACTTGTTTGTGATTTGCGTTACCAACGCTGTAAGACTTGAGAAATACCATTTCTCGATTGCAAATATAAAATATATTATGTTAAATAAGTAAAATCTATTGAAAATATTTTATTATAAAAATAAAAAAAAGCCATCACAATTAAGTTATGGCTTACTTTCTAAATTATTGAAGCGAAGATTGGATTTGAACCAATGACCTTTAGGTTATAAGCCTAACGAGCTAACCAACTACTCTACTTCGCTTGACAAAAACAAAGATAGTAAAATATTTCAATTCAAATAATCTTTTAGTGAACAATCATAATTTGCGTGTCTGCATCTTTTATTATGCGTTTCGATTTCCTTGTCTGTTAGATTGTATTTTTCAATCATTATCTCTTCGTAAATATTTAAAAACTTCCAATAAAGAAGCAAAATAATACAAAATAAAATACTGATAACGATTATAAATAAGATTTTCATTTGTAATGGTTTTAATTCAAAGGTAATAAAAAAAACCTCAACATTTCTGCTAAGGTTTTTTCTGTATGTCAAAACAGCTACAAATGGCAAAAGTAGTTTTACAAAAATAGTAAAATTTTAAACTTTCACAACACCGTCTTTAATATCTTTTTCAAGTTGAGCGATAAATTCAGGACTTTGAACATTTACACCGTCTTTTTGTGCCTTTTCGATTACAGCATCAACGGTTAATTTTCCATTTCCTCCGCCAGAATCACCACCACCAGCTCCACCTGTACCGCTTTTGATATAAGTCGGATTTTCTTCAAAGAATTTACCAATTACATCTTTTGGTTGCAACGGATCTAAAGTAGTTGGGTTTTTTAATATTTCACCGTTTGATTTAACGATTGACTTTCCATTGTCGTCAACTTCAAAAGTGTATTTGTTTTTAAGGATAATTGCAATATCCTCTTTCGGTAAAATTACATTTTCAGGAATACTTGAAATCAACGTTTTATTAACAACCGTTTCAGTTTTGAAGTTTTTTAATTGCTTAAAAGCATCTTCTTTCTCAGTTGATAAAGTTTGAATTGTTCCTTTGAGTGTTTCGATGTCTTTTTGCGCTGCTTTTAACTTTTCGTCTGGTTCAATTTTGGCTTCCTCTAAAGTCTTAACTTTAACGGCTTCAACAAGGTTTTCAATAGTTTTCCCTTGGAAATTTAAACCTAATTTTTCACGAACATTTTTAACTGCAATTTCTAAAGATGCCGTTCTTTCAGTTGCTTTAAGATTTGATTGAAAAGCTGTATCTTCTTCTTCCGTACGAATTACAACTTTTTCAGCAATAGAAATATCTGTTTTCTTATCAAGTGCTTCTTTTAGCGCATCTTCTGAAAATTCAAAAGATTTACCACCAATAATGAATTTAGGCATTATCCCCTCCTTTCGCTAAATCTACTAATTTCGATAAACTAAATGCTTCTTTGAATTCGATGTCTTTTGATGACAAATACTCCATTAATTCTTTTTTGTTCATTGCATCAAAGTTTAATGGCTCATTTTTTGGTTCTGCAACAACTTTTAAAGCGTCAATCAATTCATCTTTTGAAGATTTTTCGATTTTGGTTTTAGCATCTCGCATTTTAGCATTTTGAACTTGTTGCGCTTTCATTTGCTCGGTTGCTTCCTCATCAATGATAAACATTATACCGTGTTCTTGCGTGCTGAAATTGATTTCGTCAACATAGTTAGTTAATACTTTCATTCCTTTGCGAATGATTTGTTTGAAGCCTTTATCAAACTTTCCATTTTGTCTAGCTAACTTGTATTTGTCAGCAACGACCATTTTTGTGATACTCATACTTATATTAATTAAATGATTCCTTTGTTATTTTCGATTGGCGCAATTGAATTGAAATAATCGTTAAATTGTTTTCTTAATTCAACCTCGCTTTTATCGTGTGGCGCATCTTTCCACCACTCTTGAAATACTGCTTTTTTTTGTGCTTCACGGCTTCCAAAGATAGCATGTATTTCCGTAATTGAATAATGAACATACGGTTCAACTTGTGCTTTTTTTAATTGAATTGCAAGCGAATAGTTATCGGACTTGAATTTTGACACAATCCATTCATTTAGCAAGCGGTCAAGTATTGTGGTATTATCTCCATTTTTTCTAGCTTCGTCATAGCGTTTCATTACTACATCTGGACTATCAATAATAAATCTTTTGCCATATGTTCTATAATAAATGTAATTGCTTTGCTCTGTAACTTTTAACGCTTTCAAAATGAATTTAGCAAGTTGATTGTGTATAAATTCAATATTTGAAGAAATACGGCTCAATTCGTTGGTTATTGGTTGCGTATCAATAAATTTACCTGTTGCAGTTTCGTTATTTCCTTTAGTTTCAGTTGTTCCCCAAAATGTAGCTTCGATAAGTTTTTCAAAATTCTTTACATCTTCATTGTATTGTGTCCATGTGTCCAAATCGGGTGCTATAAATCCAGCTATTTCAGGCGCTAACTTTGGGTCTCCCTCTTGTGGAATAGTCAAGTTAATAACGTCTGTAACGTCGTTTTTTCCTAAAATACCACTTCCTCCGCAATCCTCGCACTTTTTTCCATCTTTTGAAATACCTCTACAAGTTTTACACTCTTGCACGTACCTCCAATGTAAAGGAAAACCCTTTTGAGCCTTGTAAATTGTAAGAATAGATTTATCTCGTGCCAAATCTTTTGCTAGTTCCGATATTTGATCAACTGGTGAGATTCTAATTTCAGAGCCTACTTTTTCAACATCAGATAAAATTACAGCTGGGACGATTTCAAATTTATGAGTAAATGATTTTTCAGTTTCTAACGTGAAAATTCCGTTCACTTCTTTGAAAGTGTAATCATTTAAACCGTCAACAAATCTCCAATAATTAATACCTTCTTTTGCTTTCGGTTCAAAAATTATAAAATCTATTAATTGACCATTCGACTTATAATAACGAATATCGTTGATTGATTTATAAGTAGGATATATTTTTTTTAGTTCGTCGTTTTCAGTAATGTATTCAATAAAAAAGATTCCGTTCGGGTCGATATCCCAAAGGTTAAAAAGGCAGTCGGATAGGTATTTTTCAAGTGATTTATTCCCTTTGAAATTTGAAAGTATTTCCTCGAATTTTTGTTTGATTGTATTTGAATCTATTCTGGTAATTTCTGAACCGCCAACTGCCTCGAAGACATTGTATCTTTTTTTAAATACTCGAGCAAAAACATCTCGAATGTCTTTAGCGTATTTTTTACGAGACTTTGCCCTTTTTTCAGTTTCAATTCCTTCAATTTTTATAAGAAGTTCGGAAAAATCTACACCGTTCACAAGGGCGTTAAATTCGGCTCTTCTTTGGCGTGCTTCAAATACCCACTTATCTACAACTCTATGTTTTTTTAAAAGCTCAATTGCTTCTTGTTCTGTAAATGTTACCATTGAATTAAATCTTTACTTCCTCTAATTAAATACATAGCAGCATACCTGAAACTATCGCAAAGGTCACTCCAATCATGATTTGGAACTCCGCTTTTTTTGTCTTGCCATCGATACCTCGATAATGCTTTCTGCAAATTTAAACTATTCGGACAAATAACAAGTTGATAATCTTGAATTTTCAAAATTTCATCTCTTACTTTTCCTTTATAGCATTTCTGAATATTGAAACCTAAATTGTAGTAGTCTTTAATCATACGTCTTTCTGCTGCATCTGCAATTATCAGTTTTCGCCAACCAACTCTATCTTCAAGTACTTTTCCTAATCCATCAAAAGAAGTGTTATTTTGGAAATATAATTCACGAATGTAAATTTTTCTTGCACCATCATTAACCACTATTTCAGTTAGTGCATCTGGATCATTAGAGCCAAAATCTAAACCGCAAATTGACGGTTCATTTTCTGGAAATTTTCCTATAACCCAATCTTCATAAATTACACCCTCTAATTTTGAACCCCAATGACCTAAACAATCGTGCTTATACTTTAATGCTTTTTTCTTTAAAATTGGGTCGCAAAGTTCGCGTTCTTTTGTTGTTAGCGTGTTGTATTGTTCATAATACTTACGCAAATCTTCGTACTCGTTCCAATTGTGCAAAGCCATATTTTCCTTGCCGTTGTCAATGTATGTTGTGTGGATATAAAGAGTAGTGCCAATAATACCGTTAAATTCATCTGGTACTCCATCATAGAAGTTTTCATAAATCCAATGTTCTTTATCAGGTGGGTTAAGTACTAGTATTGATAAGCATTGAACATCTTTTGCACGAATAGACCTCTTTACCTTTTTCCACTCATCAAAACTAGGCATTTCGTCCGCTTCATCTGTAATAAAAACAGAATAATCCTCGATAGATTTCAGTTTTGCCGTTTGCGTTCCGACGGACGTTTTTTGTCCTGTAATTGTAATTTTACCTTTGTTTTCTGGATCTTTTAAAATGTAAGTACTCGAGGCATATTTAAAATCTTGTTCTATCCCTAAAAGTTCCAAACGTTCATTTAATGCTGCACTAATTGAATTATCAGTGCTTGACATTGTTTGACGAGTGAACAATATTCTGTGATTGAAATAACGTGCAGCAGTTCCTACCCAAGTTGATAAACCAAACGATTTTCCACTGTCTCGACCTCCTGTAATTACAACAGTATCGACTTTTGAAAGTTGATGTAAATATTCATTTTCGGGATATTTATCTTTAAGTTCCCAAGCATTCAGTAACTCAAATAAAGGCTTGTATTTTTTAGAAAAAATTATTTTTTCTTCGCTCATTCATTTTCGGGTAATTGCTTTTCAATGAATAGAAATTGAGGTCTTTCTTGTATTTTTTCCCCTTGTGTTGTGATGTCTATTTTATCAGTTACCGTTCCAAGCAGTTTATTTTTTGTTTCAATTATTGCTCTACATTCTCTCAAATCTTCATTTGATTTGTTGCGTCTGTAAAGGTCGTCTAATTGAATTAAAGATTGTTCAACTAGGCTTTTCCTATATTCTGCACCGTAAACCTCTGAAATGCGCTGTCTTGCTCTTTTCATGTAGTTATCTACCGTTTTGTCGCAACAATTATGCTTATCTGTAAAATAACGTAAAATTGAAGTGTAGTTGTGACCTTGTGAAATCATTGAAACAATTTCATTAACTCGAACTTCCATTTGAGCTAAAGACGGTTTTTGCGAGTCTTTTTTAACTGATTTAGATTTTTTACTTTTTTTTTCCGTCATAAGTTGTTTTTATTAAAACGGTGCATCACCAATAGTTCTGCCGTCGAAATTTAAACGTACAACTGCACCTCCTCCTTGTTGTGTTCTACCGTATGCACCAACTCCACCCATTGAACCCTTTGAACCACTTTGTGCGTAATATTTAGCAAATGCTTTTTGTGCCGCTGTTAATTTAGCCATCTGTTCCTAATTTGATTAATTCTTTAGATTTAATCGACTTGTTTACCGTCTTGAAACGGTCGATTACTTTACAAAAGTAATCAAAATTAAATTGATACATTTCAATTCCTTCTTCAACTGAAAATTGTTCTAAATTATCGGATGCTCTCATGTTAGCGCTACCGTGAATTGTGTATTTCAATGAAACGGGAGTTTTTGTAATTTTTGACACTTCTATAAGGCAAATTTTACAATGTGAACGGCAAACAGAAAGTTGAAATCTACCCTCAAAATTACACGCTTCGTAAAGGTTTTTGATTAGCTTATTTCTTTCGTGACTGAAAAAGAAATCGGAAACGATAATGTTTAAATTCTTAACATATCCTTTTTTCATCAATTCGGATAGTGCCATAATATTCTCAAGTGACATTGAAAGCGTTGCAATGGTAAGATTTTCAACAACAAAGTCACGGTCAACAATGAAATTATAAATGAAGTCCCCAAAGATAAAAGAACCGTCAACAATTGTGTAATATCGTTCTTTAGGTTGTGAGGGGATTATTTTTGAAAGTGCCGCGGCGTTTTTGAATTTAACAACTTTTGGAACATCTCTTTTTGGCTTGAAAACTGGTTGTGTTGTTGTTTCATCGTCAAATTCATTAGCGAAATCATTTGGATTAATTCCGTCATCGTCTAATTCAGTTTCTATTTCGTTTTCAAAGTCATTTTCATTAAAATTGAAAAGGTCAAATTCATCTTTCATTCGTGGTATTTTTTACAATTTTTTCTTTAATTCGTTAATAACCTTTCTAATCTCGTCGATCTGATGCGGATAGCATCGAAAGGAGTACGTCTGTTGTTTATAAGGTGCAGGTTTACGTCCTGCACCTTTTGGGTTTTTTTCGTTTGGTTGCATTATGAAATTTTTCTAAGGATTTCAGTAGCTGAATAACCTACTATTGTTTGACT
>VEQH01000114.1 GCA_018883325.1 Flavobacteriales bacterium
CGAACAAACTATCGTAATCTTGTTGTGTGTTTAAGGCTTGACGTTTATCCGATTGAATACCAACCTCAGGAATGTGTACATATTCAATTCCTACACTTTCACAAAAACGCTTTAAATGACTTTTACTGAAACCATACTTCATACTTAGTGCGTTTTTTCTCACATCCACCAAAACATGTACATTATTTTTTATCAGTTTATTTAAATAAGCTTCTGGTGAAACTCCTTCATAACCAATTGTAAAAAGTGTTATTGCTTCATCGGTGTTTTTACTTGCTATAACTTTTTGAAGTTCGCTTTCCGTTAGCAAATGTGGAGCTTTTACACTGTTCAAAGCCCAAAAGGGAAAATTGACGTAAGTATGTTTCATTAAACCATTTGAAGATAACTTTCCATAAAGCGAAGTAACTTCTTGAATGATTTTTCGGTCTACATCTTTCAATGATTGTAAATAGTCTTGATTGTCTGTTCGTTTAAAATGACTTTCTGTTTCACTTAACATACCTTTTTGTACCATAGTAGTAAGGTCTGCATTGGCAGAATACGAAAAACAACCATATTTGTAAGGAATAAAATCATATACCTTTTCTTGTTGACGCTCGCTCACCAAAAAAAGCAGTTTTTGCAAACGGATTTTTTCCAATTCTCCTTGGAAAGACTGCAACAAAGCGAGAATAATTTTACGACGATAGAACATGGCGTAAAGGTACGATTTTTAGTTTTTATCAATTATTCATTTTCATTATGCCTTTCGCTAACCTAAAAAATCATTTTCATCAAACTCTACAATTTTCTTGCGCATGCTTTGTTTGTTTTTGAAGTGCCTTGATAGTGCAATCAGTTTATAGAAATGGCTTTTCTTACCACGATGAAATAATCGAATCGCTTTACAATTTTCATGTTCAAAGATGCTTTCTAATAAAACTCGATCCGATAAACCTAAAGAATGACCTAAAACTATTACATCAAATTCATCTGAATCAATAATATTCATTAAATCAATATAGTGTTTTTGACTTGGATAATAAAAGGACTTGATATGTTCTAAAAGTTCCTTCATGTCATAATTCTCTAATGTCTTGTAGTGTTCATTAGAATCATCGCCGTATCCAAAAATAATTGAATCTGGTTCATCAATATTTCCATGTATTTGAATATGAATTGCCTCAGGAGAGAATGAATTTATAAAGAAATCAATAGATTTGGTATAATTAAAGTTTAAGAAATAGGTATATGGTAGCCCAAAATATTTTAATTTTTCATTGTTAACTTTAAAGAACCTTTTAAGATATTCATTTTCTGGCTTTTGAAGTTGCCTCTTAAGTAATTCCATAAAAGGCGTCAAAGAATTTTGATATTGTGCTGATGTTTCTATTTTTTTTAAATACTCAATCAATTTGGATTTTAAAAAATTGAAATTAGAATTTAATAAACTAATTAAATCCTTATTTTTTTGCATCTTGAAGTTTGACTGATTGGATTTGAAAAGATAAATTAGATATTCAAAGTAAGTGTATTCAATATCTGTCCAGTTTTGGCTAATTAATAATTTTCTGAAAAATTCTGATTTAGCTGTTAATTTGGCTACATAATAATTTTGATCTTTTGTCTGATTCCCCATAAAATAAAATGGATCCTCTACTTTTCTTGTCTTTTGCTTAAATAAATCATTATCTAGAAATTCACTGATTGATTTTGTCTGAAGTAACTCACTTGAGTAAAATTCATTTTTTTCTAAAACTTCAAACTTAATTAGTTCATCTTCAAAATAATCCTCTTCTTCAAAATCAATCTTCTCAATTATTCCTTTCAAATAATCCAACAAAAAATGCTCATAGCCTGTCTCTAATCCTTGCGCTAAGTCAAATCCATTTCCTATGATTACAATTCTGTTCACTGTAAAGATTGATTGTTTTTTGTTATTTCAGAAATAAAAACCATAAAGTAAAAAGTATAAAATAAAAGTTGAAACAAAAAGTAAAAAAAAACAAATTTTAAAATTAATGCAAAGTAATTACTTTGTATGTATGTATAGAAGTTGAAATCAAAAACCTCTGTTTTGAAATTATAATCATTAAATTTTGTAATTATTATAAAAACAATTAAATAAAATGCAAATCTGAATATCTTTAGAATTACATCTGTAAAATTGGAAGCCATAACACTTAAGTCAGCTATTTTTCCTTTATCGAAATCTGTAGTTGGTGGACCAACATTATCAATATCATCCTGAATAATTTCTTCGATTTTCTTTGTTATGCTTTTTAACAGCTCTTTACCAAAAGTCAAAAAACCAGCTATTAAAGGAAAGATTATGCTCAGTATTGTTAGAAAAGCATCTTGAATATTTGAAGAAATTGACTGAACTAAAATTGTTGATATACCAACAAGAAAAACAAAAATTACATTCAGAAAAGCTCTTAATAATTTATTTTCATAGTATTTCGTGAAAAAATATTCCATTTTAATGTTTCTTTAGTTTGTCTTTGTCGTATATTACATAACTCATACAAATGTTTTTCATTACCTCTAAATCAATTTCATCTCCGTTTAATATTTCATTATCATTTAATAATATTTTAGGTTGAAACCCTTCTTCATCACCAAACACAATTGTTTTATTGGTTTTTGACAATGCATCATTTAAAGATATTTTGACTGTACTATTTAAATCATCAACTTTTTGATTGCCTATAATTACTTTTGTTTTCTTAAAAAGGTTAACAATATTTTCAGTTAAATCTTTAAATGCACTTTGTGTTTTAGGCTTTAATCTTACCTCTACATCGAACTTCTCTCCGTCATCTGTTAACTGTATTGTATCTGTTTTTGAAATAGAAATTTGACCTATTACAGACCTATTTAAAACTTCTTTTTTAAACTCTGCGGATATGAAATCACTAACTTTTGTTTTATTAAATCCATTTGATTTGAATAAATGGTCAAGTAAATATTTTTTTATTATAGCATCTCCAGGCACGCTATCTGTTTTTGTATGAATAAACACTCTTGCTACATTACACCTAAAAGAAATATGCATTAAAAAAAAGAAATTATCGTAAATACGATGTCGATTTAATGTTTCGTAATTATTATTTCCATCATCGTTTACTTTTTCCAGCGTCACATTTTTAGTTATTCTTCCACTGAAAAGTAAACCATAAATAATTAGATTTTCTTTATCTAAAGATAATTCAACTATTTTTTGAGAGTTCTTATCTCTACATTTTTTAACAATCCTTTTAGTAGTATTGTTTTTCAATTTCTCAGAATTTAAATCACTAGAAAACTGATTTTCAAACCCTTTCAAAACGATTTCTCTATGAATTTTCTCAGAATTTGTTTTAACACTTGTTGTTTTGTTAAATTCCTTATCAATTCCAAGGTCAAAAAATGTAACGTTGTTGCCTTTAATTTTGTGACTTAAATGAAAGTCGAAAATTTTTAAATAATTACTCATATTTTTTATTGTTTTAATTTTATCGTTATAATTTACCCTCCACTCTACGAAATTTCATCGAAGACAATCCCAATCTCCTCCTCCACAAGCACATAAAGTACACACAACATCTGAATACTTTCTTTATCTCTTCGGTCTATTTCAGCATTTATTTCAAACGCTTTTTTGTTTTCTTAAAAACAGTTCTTTTCAGAATTTTAGTTTTCTCATTTTATAATTTCAATTCACTGATTAAACCTATCAAATCATCTACACCTTTCATCGCTTTGAGTGGTGCTAGTAATGTCAATAAAACAGGAACAAGTGTGTCAATTTTATCATTAGCCTCGGTTACAACCCGAGACATCACTAACGCTTTCACTTTGCTATCGTGGTCTTTTCCTTTGCCAACTTCTGCGTCGGCATACTCTTTCATTTTCTTTTTCTTCGAAAGATCGACGTTGTCTTCGTGTTTTTTGAAATTGTCGAGTTTTTTGTCTTTTAAGTCGGGATTGTCTTCTAAGATTTACTTCATTTTTTGAACTTTATTTTTTTTCATCTTCGAAATTTTTGTTTCCAACAATTTCAATTGTGTACCAATTTGCAGCGATTAGGTAATCCACTGTTTCATTAGTTAAGAAATACTCTAAAATACCACATTCTTCGAGAATCTTGCTAAAATTTTTACCATTCAATAATTTGAAAACGACATCTACTTTTTCTCGAGTCTGTTCAAAAAAAACAAACACTGGTTCATCATCTAGTTTCTCTGAAAAAGTGTATTCATAATCACTTAGTTTGAGGTAAATGGAATTTTCATCAGAAATAGCTAAATGTCCTAGTGTCCTAAAGGGGACAAATTTTTCTAAACTAGTCTTAATAATGGTAGATGCTTCTCCACCAGTTAAAATTTCGTAACGTAAACCGAGTATTTCTGCGGCATCTTTCAATTGTTCAAAGTAACTATGCATTTTTTCGTTTTATTGGTTTTTATTCATTTAATCTTCTTCGTGTTGAAGGTATATCATCTACAAATATATGTCCTGCTTTTTTATCTTTTCTTTTTAATTGGTTTTGGTATCCAATATGGGGTTGATGAGGTCCTGAACGATACTCAATAGTTATTTTTTTACCTTCTCTAATTTTCTCTATATTATTCCAATCTGGAATATCCATATTAACATTTTCTCCATTTGGGCCTTCCCATTCAACTGGAATTGTTTTACCGTGTTTATTTTTACCCCATTGAACTACTTTGAATTTTTCTTTTGGAACACCAGTTCGTTTAAAGGCTTCTTCCAAAGCATCTAGATATGTAACTCCTTTTCCTCTCCAGTCAAGATCTCTAGAATCATCAAATTTCCAATCATCTTTATTTGCTGTTAATCCTTCTCCAGTACCAATATCATACTTTCCAACATTGAACTTACTTCCAATCAAATATATTTGGAACACACCGTTTGTTCCTCCTTCATGAATAAAATTATCTACACCTTTCATCGCTTTGAGTGGTGCTAGTAATGTCAATAAAACAGTAACAGGAGTGTCAATTTTATCATTAGCTTCGGTTATAACCCGAGCCATTACCAACGCTTTCACTTTGCTATCGTGGTCTTTTCCTTTGCCAACTTCTGCGTCGGCATCCTCCTTCATCTTCTTTTTCTTCGCAGGATCTACGTTGTCTTCGTATTTTTTGAAATTGTCGAGTTCTTTGTCTTTTAATTTGGAATT
>VEQH01000067.1 GCA_018883325.1 Flavobacteriales bacterium
TCCTCTTTAATTGCTTCAATAGCTACTTTTGCTTTGAAAGCTGACGTAAATTTTCTTCGCTCTTTTTTCATATTCAACTGTTAAAATTACACTTTAATCAGCTGTCCAGAAATTGGGGACTATTATAGATTGTTCAAAAAGGAGAATTAAGAGTAAAATGGATTGATGTTGAATTCAAAGGTAAAATTTACAATAGAATTGAAATTCCGAACAGAAAATATTGGCAAAGCTTAAAGGACAGTATACCAAGACCGTTGCAAAACTATTTTAAAGTTAACAATTTGATTGTCAATAACTAATAGTGTTTACTGGTTGATTTTAGCCTATTTTTTCTTATTTTTATGTGTGAAAAATGAACAAAATATTGGTTTTGCAGATTTTCTAACAGCAAAACGAAAAATCAAACAAGAATTTTTTAATCAAGTAAATCTCATTGTTGATTGGCGACCTATTTCAGATATTATCAATGAAAATTATTCAAAAGGTACTTCAAAGACTGGTCGTCCAAGTTATGATGGTTTGATATTGTTCAAAATGTCTTTACTTCAAACGTGGTATGGACTTAGTGATTATGAGGTAGAAGATCGAGTAAATGATAGTATTTCATTCAGCAGATTTGTTGGTATAAGCCTGGATGATTTAGTTCCTGACCATAGTGTTATAAGTCGTTTCCGTAGCGAATTGACTGAAAAGAAAGTTTATGAAAAGTTGTTTAAAGAATTAAACAAACAACTTGAAAAACATAAAATCATTGTCAAAACAGGAATTATTGTAGACGCAAGTATTGTTGACTCTCCTTACAAACCAAAAGGAATAACAACTTTTGAAATTGAAGAAGATAGAGCAGAAACAGAGCGAAGCGATGAACAAAAACAAAAGGAGGAAGAAACGCATAAGGAGTTAAAAAAACAACAGAAAACAGCGGACCCAGAAGGGCGCTGGATAAAGAAATCGGGTAAAACTCGATACGGATACAAGAAACATAAAGTGACGGATCAAGAAGGGCTCGTGCTAGGAGTTTTAACAACACCTGCGAATGTAAATGAAATATCAAATCTTGAAGAAGTTCTTGATACAGCTGACATTCCAGAAGGCAGTTATCTATATGGAGATAAAGGATACAAATCAGCAAAAAACGAAGAACTTCTTAAAGATAAAAAACTAAAAAGTAGAATTTTAAGCAAGGCCACAAAAGGAAAACCGCTAACTGAAAGAGAAAAATTTAGAAACAAATTGATTGGGAAAATAAGATTTAAAGTCGAGCGAACTTTTGGCAGCATTAAAAGATGGTTTAACTCTACTTGTTGCAGGTATATTGGGTTAGAAAAAATGCACACCCAAAACTTAATGGAATCAATGGCTTATAATTTATACAGGTCTCCTGGGATAATTATGTCCAATTCACTAAAAATGGCAAAAAAATGAAAGAAAATAGCACTAAAAGCAATCAAAATTCATAAAAATGAAGAAAAAAGAACCAAAAATGAACTAAAAACCAAAAAAATCGATTCAAAAAAAGACATTTTTAAATTCTTGGAGTTTTACAACGGTCTTATACCATTAATTTATAATAAAGGTGAAGATGAATTTTATGTTCCTAAAACTTCTTATATGAACAAAAGGTTTTTATTTGGATCTATTTTCGTTTTATTATTATCGATTTTACCTTGGGGAAAAATAGAAAGAATAGTTAATAAAAAATCAAATAGATGAATTACATTAACCAAGATTTACTTCGTGTAAAGATTCACAATGATTCCCTTCGACTTACGAATCCCAATTAAAAATTCACACTTCGACGGGCTCAGTGCGAGAAACTAAAAATTCAAAATTCCCTCGGGTAAAGATTCACAATGATTTTCTTCGACCAATAAATCCCAATTAAAAATTCACACTTCGACGGGCTCAGTGCGAGAAACTAAAAAAATTAAAAATTGTCAACTCATCCTCTCGTTTCAATTTTTCCATCAGCATGTTTCGCAAAACGACCAAGATTTCTTTCGTGAACGTGGTCATATTTAGGCCAAGGCCAACCACCAAATTGTGTTTTCTGATAATCTTCAAATGCTTGATAGATTTCTTGTTTGGTATTCATCACAAAAGGTCCGTGTTGAACAACAGGTTCATTGATTGGTCTTCCTTGTAAAACTAAAATCTTTGAAATCTCACCACTGTTTTTAATTTTCAGTGAAGCCGTTTCTTCAACTTCAACCGCGTGATAATAAAGGATTTTATTCCCATCAATTTCTAAATTGTTTCCTTCGTAATAGAAAACAGTTCTGTTCACTCCTTCCAATGTGGCAGGTAAAGTCCATTCTGCATTCGGTTCTAAGTGAATGTTATAAATCGCAACTGCATTGTTTGGATCAGCTGCCCATGAATTTGGTGGTGGTGTTGAAGAAGCATGTGTTCCTAATTTCCCAACAAGCACCTCAATATTTATTTCATTACCATTTGAATCTTTATCCGTGTATTTTGGAACTTCTTCTGCCCAAATCATTTTGAAATGAGGTTCCACCATTTTACTTTTCTTAGGTAGATTTAACCAAATTTGAAATAATTCCATTGGATTTTCTTCATCTTCCTTCAAAAGTGGAAACATTTCCGAATGCTGTACTCCTTTTCCAGCGGTCATCCACTGTACGTCGCCATTTCCATATCTTCCTGCGGCACCGGTTGAATCAGCATGGTCAACTAAACCTGTTCTAACAACAGTAATCGTCTCAAAACCTCTGTGTGGATGCCCGGGGAAACCTGGAACTGTCATACCATGATACATTCTAAATCCATCTTTTACGATAAAATCCTGCCCCATGTGACGCCCATTCAAATAATCTTTTGCTGGTCCCATCTCACTATTTCCTTTTGGGAAATAATCTTCGTGATGCACACAAAATAAAAATGGATCAGATGTTTCCCACTGAAAGCCTAATGCCCTTATTTTCTTAATCGATTTTTTCTCTTCCATAAATTTTTCTGAATTTTTTCCCCAACCAAACAAGGGTAAAACTGCTAATGATGAAATTCCTAAGGTTAATTTCCCTAAAAAACCTCTACGTTCTATTTCTTTTCCCATGGAGTTTTATTTTATTCAAATTTAACATAATGTTAAATGAAATGTTCTTGACGTGGGTTAAGTTTTTTATTCAACAATTAAGTGGAAGAGAATCAGAATTCTTTCATGACAATTTTATTGCGATGAATGGCGATAATTCCTTTTGTTTCTAACTGCTTTAAAAGTCTTGAAATAACTACTCGTGATGAGTGTAAATCGTCTGCAATTTGTTGATGTGTATGGTTTAATTCCATACTACCCATCAGTTTAACCTGATCTGTCAAATATTTCAACAAACGTTCATCTAGGCGCATAAAGGCCATTGCATCAATCGTTTCCATGAGTTCCATCATACGAGAATGGTAACTTGAAAGAATAAAACTTCTCCAAGATTTATATTTATCCATCCATTTATCCATGTTTTCTACCGGAAACATAAGTAATAAAGAAGGTTCCATCGCCGTAGCTTTTATTTGACTATCGACTTTGCGAACACAACATTGTAAAGTCATTGCACACGTATCTCCACCTTCAATGTAGTAAAGAAGAAGTTCATTTCCAGATGCATTCTCACGTGAAACCTTGATGGATCCACTTATAACAATAGGAATCATCAATAATTCATCTCCAACATGAATGATAATTTCATCTGCCACTGTTTCGCGCACACGTGCAATTTCACTCATTTCTTGAATTAATTCCTCTTCAAGGATATATCCAAGAGTTTCTTGCAATAATGCTTTTTTATTTACTAAGTTTCGCATTTGGATTGTAATGTATGAAAAAATTCGCCCATATTATTTTTGATAATGCAAATAAATAAGGACTAAGAATTATGCTAAAGAAAACAACTAAACCGATTTGGGTCCATACGCCAACATTGTCGAAAAACAAATTACAGGAAGTCCAAATAGTTACAAATAAAGCAACTCCAAGAGCATAGGAAACATACATCGCTCCGTAATAAAACCCTGGCTCTTTGGAATATTTAAGACCACAAACGTCACAATATTCTCTCACGTCTCCTGCGTGCCTTAAATCATAAGGATGAGAAACTAAAAATTTCCCTTCATTACATTGTGGACAAGTAATATGTGAAATGCTGTAAAGTTTAGAACCCTTTTTCATTTTGAATACTTTTTTGTGCAAAGTTACTTTCTTTTCAGGATTGAGGTGTAACAAAAGTCACCTACAGAATATGACTTTTGTCAGGATTTTTGGTGGCAAATTGAAGATAGACATACATCAATTCGAATTAAATTAAACCTAAATCACCTCCTAAGGCTGAAATATTGCGTTAACTTAGTGAATCCTAATTTTTGAAATGAAGGAACCAAGCGCAGACTTATTAAACAAAGCTTTTAACTTCGATCGAAAGTCGCAATTGGAATTGTATAAACTTTGCTTTCCGATTTTGGTGGCAATTGCTAGGCGTTATCGCACGAACGAAGAAGATTACGTAACTTTAGTCAACAATGCATTCATAAAAATCATCCAGAATCTCGACAAATACAAAGACGCTTATTTCTTTAGTTGGATTAAGCGAATTATGACAAATGAAGTGATTGATGATTATCGCCGCAATAAAAAATACAATACACTTTTCCAACATGATGCTGTCATTGAATCGAATGATGCTGTTATTTCAGCTACGGAATACGAAATAAACGATGCTTTTTTACAAAAAATAATGTTAGAACTTCCAGAATCCACACGCGTTGTTTTCAACCTTTTTGCAATTGACGGTTATTCTCACAAAGAAATTGGTGAAAAACTCGGGATATCCGAACAAACATCAAAATGGCACACAAAAATTGCGCGAAAAAAATTAAAAGAATTATTAAAATTAGAATTGGAACATGAGACAAGATAATGAAATAGATCAATTATTCCGAGATGCTTCCAAGGTAAACGGAATGGAAGAAATTCCGAGTGTTTTTCTAACTGATTTGAACACACGTTTGGATGCATTAGATAAAAAACGAAAAAAACCGATTGCTTTTTGGTGGTTGTTTGGTGTGTTTTCAATTTCGCTGTTTGCTCTAGGAACTACTTTGTTTTATACGTCAGCAGGAAATGAAATTACAGAAAACAAAGATATCAATCTTGAAAAAGAAAAATCTGTTGTCGCAAATGAAGAAGCAACAACTTTAGATGCTCAAACAGAAAATGAAATTTCAGGGACAAGCAATTCTACAACTGAGAACAGTAAAAATTTATTTACTAAAAATTCAAATAAAGAGAAGCCTTCAAAAAATGAATCTATTAAAAGTTCTTCTATCACAAAACTAAATTCTTCATTTGATTTAATTTCTGAAAATCAATTAATTGAAAATTCAAAAATGGAGTCAATACAAGAAAATATAAATTCAACGAACGAAAACGAAACCGAAAACAACATTACTCAAGTCATTGATTCTGTGCTAACTAAAGATTCTGTTCAAACAAATGAAATCATACAAAAAGTTGAACTTGCAAAAGAAAAGAAACAACTATCAATCAGAAAAGAGATTGGATTTTTCACAGGTGTGAGTAACATTTTTTCTTCCTTCGATATTCCAAGTGAGCTAGAATACAACACAACAGCTTTAGTAGTTTCAGAATACCGAGAAACAAGAGAGCGAGAAGAAGTTTCGACAACAAGTTGGGATTTTTCAATCAAAATGAAATGGGTTATTAATAATTTTAGTGTTCAAACAGGCTTGGATTATTTCCAATGGGGCGAGGAAATTAAATACGAATACAATTCAATTTCAGGTATAAATCGTTATGGATACTTGGCAATTCCGCTAAACTTAGGCTACTCAAAAACATGGAATAAGTTCGGAATTAATCCATTTGCTGGAGTAATGTTCGGTTATGGAATGAACCGCACAGGAAATTACCTTCAACCAGATTTGAATTCTATTGCACAAGCGTCATCTAAAAAATACCTCGGGAATTATCAATTTGCTTGTGAATTCTTCTTTTTATCAGAAAGTCAATTTAAACTTTCATTAACTCCAATTTATCGAAGTTCGTTTAAAGAGGTAGTTTTTACTGATTTAATAAGAAACCGTTATAAGTCTATTGGCTTACAATTAGGTATTTCCTATAACTTTTAATTGAAAGTAAAAAAAAAAATTCTAACTTAGCGAACAATTTGAAAAACTTATTTATGAAAAAAATTATTTTAAGCTTTGCAGCTTTATCGCTTGTACTTGCTTCATGTGGCGGTTCTGACGTATGTAACTGTGCAGATACAATGTTAGAAATGTCCAAAGAAATGAAAGAAGTAAAAGGAGATTTTACTAAAATTGAAGCTATTCAAAAGAAATATGAAGCTGACTTCAAAAAATGTGAGAAATTAGGAGAAGGTAAATCTGAAGACGAGAAAAAGAAAATGGAAACAGAGCTTAAAGCTTGTGATTCTTACAAAGAAATGGAAAAAATGATGAAAGCGAATTAATTCTCTTTATTATACTTTTCGAAAAGTCGGCCTCGGTCGACTTTTTTTATGCTTTATTTTTTTAGGAACTTTTAAAGCTTAAATCCCTAACATTTTGCATTTACACCAGTAATCTCCCTTAATTTTCTTAACGCCTTAATGTTAGTTTTTACCATTAAGAAGTTAAGGTTCATTAAGATTAGATTAAAGCAGATCTATACCTAAATCCCCAACATTTGGCATTGACCCATTTTCATTTCAAGTTTACGCTCCACTCAAAAACAGATTTCCAACCTCTCCAGATTCCGTAATCACCAATTGTTTCATTGTGCCAAATAAATGAAAATTCTCCCCCATAATTTTTAACCTCAGCAAACAACTCTGAAATTTTTTCTTTGGCTAATTCGGGTGTTAATTTTAAATATTCATTCAATGTGCCGTCCATAAAAGCAAAAGGATGAATAGTTAGTTTGCTTACTTTATTCGTTTGTAAATCAAACCACTTAATTGGTCGTGCCGTTCCTATTCTGAAACCAACAATATCAGCAAAACCCATTGTATAATCATGCTTGATTTCTTGACCAATAAGCGTTTGATAAGTGTATGGCATTTTCAGGAATAAAAAATGTTGACGACTACTATAAACACGACCATTTATAATTTCTTCCAATCGCTCAATTTCGTTGTGAAGGTAAAATTCATAACTATTTGATTTAAAACTTGGATGAATTCCAATCGTTGCTTTTTTACTCATGCGTTGAATCAACTTCCTTTGTTTTGGATGACGATGACTAATGTTTCTATCAAATTTTGCAAAATCACCAAGTAACCAAAATATTTTGATTTTAAATCCCTTAGAAGCTAAATTTTCGATGGAATCATACGTATCATAAGGATCTTTCATTGAACCAATTTGAACGCGTTGACGTTCTAAAATACGACGACTTCGACCTAAAATAAAATCTTTAAAGGTTGCCATTGCCGTTCTTATAACACCTTTATTAATGTAAGCATAAGCATTATCAATATCAAAAGTTGGTACAATCGAATATGTTGGAGATTTCAACTCAGCATGCAAAATTCCATTCGCTTTTAAATAATTGATAATATCCATTGCCCATCTATCACAAACAACTTTTTCATTCCATTCAAAACGATGTAATACACTATTTTTCCCTTCAAAACGACCAAATTTATCTGCCTTAATCGTTGTGTATTCCTCCATTCTCGAAAGAATATAGAAAATACTCGCGAAAGGATCAAGGGCTTGATTGAAGCAAATGCACTCTTCTTGATAAAATAGTGCTTTTGAAATTCCGTAGTTACTTATTGAATCTTCAAAAAGTAAATTAACGGGTTTAATTTGAAGTACTTTTTCAAAATGACGTTCCGAATAATTAAACTTTTCACCTTCAAATTGCTCAAATTTGATAAAATCATTCGTCAATAAGAAAGGAATCTCTCTTTCCTTAAAAACGAAATCAAAAGTGTATTGAACTCTTTCGTTGATTTGATCGACGTAAACTAATAACATTATAAATCCTCCACTATTTTTTTGCAGATAAAAGATGCTGCATCTCCGTCTCCATAAAAGGAAGGGAAAGTAAAATCTGTTTTATCAAAAAGAGTTGAAAATGAATCGATTATTAATTGATAATCAGAACCAGCTAACAATGCATTTCCATTTTCAACTATTTCAATCCACTCTGTTTGTTCTCTTAAAATCACACAAGGTTTTTGAAAGAAAAACGACTCTTTTTGCAATCCTCCACTGTCTGAAATTACTATTCTAGCATTTTTCTCAAGTGCAATAATATCCAAAAATCCAGCAGGTGGAATTATCAAAATTGAAGTTGATTTTTTGATTTTTTGAAGTAATTCTTTATCCAACAATTCCTCCATTTTTCCTTTCGTTCGCGGATGAATTGGAAGTACAATTTTTAGGTTCTTCGTTTCTGAAATATGCACTAAAGCTCTAAAAATTGAATTCAAATTTGCCGCAACATCTGTGTTTGAATCGCGATGAATTGTACATAAAACGTACTTGTTTTTCTCTAAACCATTAATTTCCAGAATAGTTGATTGTTTATCTGAAATTTCAGAAAAATACATACTGTTGTCAAACATAATGTCACCGCATTGATAAACATTTGGATGATCAATAGTTGCTTTCGGATTTATTGTTGTGGAAAAACCTTCTTTTTTTAAATTTTCTAAACCCGTAGCTGTTGGGGTGAATAGCAAAGTTGAAAAATGATCACAAGCAATTCGGTTTAATTCTTCGGGCATTGCTTTATTAAAACTTCTCAAACCAGCTTCAATGTGAACAACAGGAATATGAATTTTTGCAGCTGCCAAACCTCCTGCAATTGTTGAATTTGTGTCGCCGTAAACAACCACAGCATCAGGCTTTTCGGTAAGAAAAATACGCTCCAAGCCTTCAATCATTTTTGCTGTTTGCAAACCATGACTCCCGCTGCCAACATTCAAATTAAAATGCGGTTTTGGGATTTGCATTTCTTCAAAAAACACTTCTGACATGTTTTCATCGTAATGTTGACCAGTGTGAACAATCAATTCTTCGATTTCGTTTTGAAATTTCGTGCGAATTGCACGGCTAATTGCCGAAGACTTAATGATTTGCGGTCGAGCACCTATGATTGTTACAATTTTCTTTTTATTCATCAGTTTAATAAACCTTGTTCGGCGAAGCTAAAATAACCATTATCTGTGAATATGAGGTGGTCGATTAAGGGTAAATCAATGAATTTCCCGAATTCTCGCAAGGAATTTGTGAGTCTTACATCTTGTGAGCTTGGGTTTATATTTCCACTTGGATGATTGTGTGCGACAATAATTGCACTTGCTTTATTGGTTAAAGCCATATTAAAAATGATTTTCCCATCCACTATTGTTGACGACATTCCTCCTTTTGAAACTTGCTTTGTTTGAATAATTTCATTGGCGTGATTGAGCATTATAACATAAAATTCTTCGTGGTTTAAATCGCCGAGAAATGGTTTTAAATGTTGATAGAGCATCGCAGCACCAAGCACTTTCAATTTTTGGGGAGCTTCAGAACCTTGTCGTCTTCGTCCCAATTCCAACGCAGCTATTATATTGATTGCTTTTGCTTCACCAATTCCACTAAATTTCACTAAATCATCGATTTGAACTCGGGAAAATTCAGTTAAATTGTTTCCATAACTTGACAATATTTCTTTTGACAGTTCCACTGCGCTCTTTTTTCGCGTACCAGAACCAATAATTATAGCCAATAATTCAGCGTCAGAAAGTGCCATTTTTCCTTTAAGAATGAGCTTTTCACGTGGACGATCATCCTCTGCCCAAGACTTTATTCCTTGTTGTTCCATTTGTTTAATTTAGTCAAAAAGTTCAATCTAAAACTAAATTTAGTAACAAAAAGTCAACAAGTAATTTTAATTTTACAACAGAATTCAGCAATATGTCCAAGAAAAATAAACAACTCATCAACGTCGTTTACTCCACAAATCCGAACTTTAATTACGAGTCGGAAAGTGAAGAAGAACAAGAAACATTGCCTAAAAACCAGCAGAAATTATACGTTTCCATTGATAGAAAACAACGTGGAGGCAAAGATGTAACTTTAGTAGAAGGTTTTATTGGCACTGAAGACGATTTGAAAGAATTGGGCAAAACACTTAAAAGTAAATGCGGCGTTGGTGGTTCTGTGAAAGACGGAGAAATTCTGATTCAAGGTGCGATGCGCGACAAAGTATTTGATTTATTGGTGAAAGACGGCTACACGCAAACCAAGAAAAAAGGAGGATAGAATTACTCCAACTCGTATTCAGCTTTCACTTCAAAACGAAGTTTGATTTTTTCAATACTTGGACTACTAGTTGAACTGTATGAATCGTAAGCACCAGTAGTTACTGTGTTTGAATAAACACTTTCATTTGATTTATACATTGGATAATCGCTTCCTCTATCTCCATCCGTAATTTCTTCAATCAATAAAGCTCTACCAACTTCCTCACCAACGGCTTTTGCTAAATAAATTGCTTTTGTTTTACTTGCTTTCACTGCATTTTCTTTTACCTCGCGTCTGAATTTTTCCAACTTACTGTGAGAAGTGCGAACAATGTAAAAATTCTCTACAGCGTTTCTATCTAATTGGTTAACAATTTTATCAATTTTTGAAAGTGTTTTTACCTTGATTGTATAGGTTAAAGAGTTCGTGATTTCCGTATCTTTTTTATAATACCAATAAGAATAATTCCAGTTTTCACTTCCTGAATAATCCGATGTTTGAATTTCACTTGCTGCAATACCTGCTTGTTTACAGACATCTAAAAAATCTGTTTTCAATTGTTGAATGACAACCTTTTTTCCTGCTTTATTTTTAAATTCGGTTAACGTGAAACGCACATATATTTCATCTGGCGTGATTTCCATTTCTGAACTTCCTGTTACCATTATCTTATTTGGAAGCGGAGGAACATTTGAACCACCACAGGCTACTAAAATCAAGGAAATACATGTCAAGCTAAAAACTTGTAAAATAAAACGTTTCATAGGGTTTGAATTAAATTAGTTTCTCAAATGTAGATATTCTAATTGTCTTTCCATTTTTATCTGAAAATATTAATCTAATGCGTCACACTGCTTGAGGTTAAATCCGTATTGAACAAAAGAGTGCGTCGAAGCAAACAACAATCTTGCAAAAAACGAACTGGAAAAAGTATCCAATTTCGAACTCGAAAATCGATAATAAAATCAAAAAGTCATACTTTTCTTGCTTGACTTAGTGTCGTGAAAGTGACTTTAATTTTTGAAACTCCATAAAAAGTTAAAATTGGCTAGCGTAATCATCTGTCTCCTGACGATTAATGTCATGAAAAGTACAATAGACTAAAGCCGAAGTTCAACTACGCTCAACTGCGGTTTAGTCCTTCTATGTTAGCCGACGTTTATTTTTTTAATTTTGGCAGAATAGTATCTTTTGAACCATTCTGGGTATGATTTTTCATCAAGTTTATCCCATACTTTTTCACCGTCTGTATTTAGTTTAAAATGCGCAAACATTGTCTGGTCACTTCCGTCAACAGAGTTGTCAAAGAAATAAGTTTGATAACAATGTTGTGCTGCTTCAAACAACAAATCCATAGAACGATAATATCGAGATTTGATTTTATTTTCGTCTACATCGTGTCCTTTTTCGCCGACACGCACAACTTTCACGCGATACACGTTAATTTCTGGGTGTTCAGTAGAAACAAAATAGAGATATACTTTATATCCTGCTTCTTTTGCCTGCTTTATAATTTCAACTTTTCCTTCATGTGAGAAGACAGTTTCAAACGAGAACTTTTTTTCTTCTGAAAGAAGTTTTTTCTCAAATAATCAGCAATTATTTGCGCAATTCTCTCATATGGTTTGTCATCAATCTTTTCTGAAATATCTTTTTTTACAGTCAGTTTGTCGTTTTCAATAATGATACATTCTTCAAAACGTTCTTTAGAGAATTTTTCATTAATTAAGCCAGACTCATTTACAATTTTGTGAAATTCATCTTCAATAAAATTTACTTGATATTTAGGGAAAGAGCAACTTTTTTTTAATAATTCTTTGGCGATGTCATCAGCATTTATGTAAATACCAAAATCTAATTTCACACCTTTTTGAACATCAGTATTTAATATTTTTTTAATAATACTACTCTTTCCAGGTCCATTAGGTCCAGCAAATACTCTCAATCGTTTTGTCATTAATCGAGAATTACTTTTAGATTGTGTGTATCACTAAGTTGTTCAATTTTTTCAATTTTTCCATCAGAAAACTTCTTGACAACCCAACCATCATTAACAATAACGACATAGCCATTTGCTGTCATAGCTCTTCTAGCTCCTTCTTGGAATGCTCTCTTTGATTTATGAGAAACCAATCTAGTGCTTATATATTTTAATTTAACCTTTTTCATAATGGTGCAATTTACAAAAATAAATAAATTATTTGTTAGTTATTTATAGGTTTTTATGTTAAAGTTTACTTGGTGTTAAATGCCGGCTAACTTAATTTTAACCTTACCAAAAGTATTGTTAAACTACATAATTTCGTTGCATAACCCAACCTTTAGTACAGTTTCTTTTACAAATATAGAATTTCTCACAAGGTGTCATTAAGCTAATAACCTCACTTCGATTTTATTTTTGATTTTCAACTAAGTATTTTCACTAGTTCTTTGATGAATATTCATTTTAAATTTCATTAAATGTTTGTTCTATTTTTAATTGATTATTTTTGAAATTATGACATTAGAAGAATTTAAAAAACAATTCAGCGATGACGACACTTTGGGTTGGAAAGCAATTGATTCACAACTAGCAACCGTTTATGGTGCAACAGAACCAAGACATTATGGTCCATTGTGTGGTTTGCATTATGTGGCTGGAGGAACAGACCCAATTGATGGCGTGAGTATTTACGATTCTAAAAACCAGACTTTTCACCGACATTTGATAAGTTACGGAATGTCCGAATTATACTACGGCGAAGAAAAAGTAGGAAATGATTTCAGTAAATGGGGATTTGAATTCACAATGCGACTTGCACCTTTTCACGAAGATAAAGGAGATCCACTTTGGGCGATTCAAATTATGAATAACCTTGCGCGCTATGTTTATTCTTCTGGAAATTGGTTTGAAGAAAATCATTTTGTTTCAGCAAAAGGTCCTATTCGATTGAATACCGAAACGGAGATTACAGCTTTAATTTTCACTGTTGACCCAGAACTTGGAAAAATCCAAACTCCTTATGGTGAAGTCACTTTTTTACAAATCGTTGGAATCACTGCCACAGAAGAAAAAACCTTAGGTGTAGCTCCAACAGTTGGACAAATTGAAGATTTAATAGCGAAACTAAAAGTAAATAATCCATTATTAATCACAGACTTAAACAGAAAATAGTTTGAGAACAAAAGCCTATTATTATAAAATTGGTAATTATTTGGCTCTTGCGATTGTGATTATTTTTTTGATGCAAACTTATTTTCGATTATACCCTTTTACAGTAACAAATCTTGGTGAATCCAACAATATTGACGATTGGTTTCGTTATTGGGACAACGCAAAAGATATATCGAAAAATGGTTTTTTAATCCCCTCACAATCCTCTGTTTATTATGGCCCAGGAAGTTTTTTGTACAATTATTTTATAGCAGCTTGCTTTCTACTATTTGGTGAAAATCTGATTCCAATTTATTTTATTCAAAGTGTTTTATTGGCTTCAAGTATTTTGTTGATTTATTACGCTTTTAGAAATGAACTTAGCGGTGGAATTGGTCTTTTGTTGCTATTAACCTTATTTCTATTCGGACTTTTAGATGTTTTTAAATACTACACATTCAAGCTATTAAGTGAAAATTTAGCCATTTTCACCTTAGCTACTTTTGTGTTTTTCGCTAAAATTGGGTTTGACCAAGTGAAGGTTAAGTTTCACTATTTGGCAACTTTTTTCTTCGTTCTAACTGTATTAATCCGTCCAACTTTTTTTCCAATTACAATAGCTTATGCCGTCTTTCTCATCGTTTTCTATTTCAAAAATTCGGCATTAAAAAAGTATAATTTATTGGGGAATTTGGCGCTGCTGTTTGCTGGAATTTCAATTTTAGGAATTCGAAATTATTTCATAACAGAAACTTGGGTTTTTCTTCCCAGCGAAGGAGCTTCCGATTCTTGGAAACAACTTTTGGAACTTGATGTTGAAATTATTTACAAAAAAGTTCTATTTGCTTTAGGATTTTTGAGTTCGCTTAATGCCGACTATTACCCACGTCCGCATTGGTTTTTAATATTTCTACTCTATGCCTATTATCTATTCGGAATTTTAAAAAATCGACTAACAATTAACTATTCTGAAATCTTGTTCAACATATTAATCATTGGTTTTTATTTGTTAACATTGTTATTCGTAACTGTTGATTCTTATGGCTTTAGAGCGTTTTTACCAATTCAGTTTATGTTAATTTCAGTGTCTTTTGTAACTGTTAAAAAATTAATGCTTAAATTTAATAAGGATTACGATAACATATAAGAAAAGTATTTTTTGCAGGTCAAAAATAAAGATATGCATTATTTAGAAAGGGAACTTTACGATAGAATAATAGAGGGCGATTCAATATTTGATTTTATTCAGAATAGTGTATTGAATGGAATTTGTTATTGGGATTTTGAAAATCCTGAAAACTTTTATTTAAGTCCCGGATTTTACAAAGCTATTGGTTATAAAAATGATGTTCCAATTGATAAAGATTGGACAAAATTAATTCATCCCGAAGATTTAGAAAGAAGTGGAATATTGATGTATCGCCACTTTCAAACATCCAATGAACCTTATGAACAAGTTGTAAGATACAAACATTTGGATGGAAATTATGTGTGGGTTCGATACAAAGGAATCCGAATTTGTGACGAAAAAGGAAACCCAACAAGAATTTTAGGAGTTCACACACTTTTGAGAGCCTTTACATTAAATGAATACAACGTTGATAAAACAAAAATCGATTCTTCTTCAAATGAAATAGAGTTAACAATTAAGCACAATTCTACTGACAAAAAGTTCATTGGTGAACTCTATGAATCGCAAAAAAAAGAACAAAATATAAAATCATTCTTGAGTGAAGTTTCTGAACAAGCAGAACTTTCAAATGAAGTAAATTCCAAAAATGCTTTATTAGAATTATTGGTTAATCATACCGAAGATTTTGTTTTGGTTTTCAATGATAAATTGCAACTTATCTATTCAAACGAACAATATGAGAAAATCATAGGTTACAAAATTGAAAAATACCCTCTAGATTTGGATGAAAGCATGAAATTTATACATCCTGACCACCGCGATTTTATTTTTGAGAAATACGATACTGCACGCTTAAATAAAGAAAAAAACGTAGTTGAACAGCACAAAGCCAACAATAAAGATGGCAAAGAAATTTGGCTGGAAGATTATTTAACCTTTGAATATGATTCTGAGGGAAATTATAAGAGAGCCTATATTGTTTCGAGAGATATTACCAAACGAAAAATAATTGAACTTTCCCTTGAAAAAGAATCTCAAAAACAGAAAGAGATTGCTGAACTTTTAATCGAAGAAAAAGAAATAGGTAAAGATGAATTGTACAACAATCTAAAAGGAGCAGTTGAAGGAATATTAATTGAGTCAAAAAATGAACTTGAAAAATCGGATTACCTCGAAAATAAGTACATTAAAATTGCTTATCAACATCTGAATTCAGCCATTGAAGAAGTTCAAAAAATTGTACTTGAATCGAGCTCTCAATTTATTTCTGAACAACAATTTATAGCTGGAATTACTAACTATTTTAACTCAATTAATTTTTCCTCTAAAGTTAATTTTCGCATTGAAGACAGATTAACTAATAATTTGAATTTCAGCGAAAAACAAAAAAAACACCTTTTTAGAATTTGTCAAGAATTAGCCCAAAATGCTACCAAGCATTCTAACGCTAGTGAAATGACATTTAGATTTAAACAAAATAACAATGAGTTAATTTTAGTTGCAAAGGATAATGGAATTGGATGTGATAAAAACAAAATAGAAAGTGGAATTGGGATTCGGAATATTCAAAACCGTGTTTATTTAATGAATGGTAAGATTCGCTTTTTTTACTTTAAGAAAACAGGCTTAACCATTTTTATTTCATTAATATTTCATCGCAAGTTAAAATAATTTGGATATGTCGGATTTACCAATGAATTATCTGGAAAAAGAATTCCACTTGAAGATTAAAAACAATCTTTCTGTTTTTAATTTTATCATTCAAGATGTACTCGACGGCATATTTTTTTGGGACCTTGAAAATCCTGAAAACGAATGGATGAGTCCAAAATACTGGGAGCTTTTGGGATATGCTCCTGAAGGTAAATCCAATACACCAGAAGCTTGGCAAGCAATTATGCATCCAGATGATAAAGCCTTGTCAAAATTATTACTCAATAAACATTTCGAGAATCCTGCAATTCCTTACGAGCAAACGGTTCGTTTTTTTGATTCAAATGGCGAAACTATTTGGATCAATTGCCGAGCGCAAGCATTACCAAACAAGGAAGGTAAACTGACGCGTATGTTTGGAGCGCATTTCAAATCAAACGCTCTAGTTATTAAAAATGATGGCGCGATAGAATCTCAAAATAACGAGGTTAAATCATTGATTCAAGCTTTGGAAAATGATGAAATTGAATCAAAAACAGATTTTTACTTGGAACAACTTTTAAAACCTATAAATTTAGAATTACAAAAGCAAGTTGAAAAGAATAAGACTTTTATTATAGAAAATAACGAGCAAATCTATCCTAAAAAGTTAATTCAATACTTGAATAACTCAAATGAGGATAAAAGAAAAATAGCATCTTTTTTTCAAAATTTATCCAATGTTTCAGAATTAAAAAATCAAATTAAATCTAGAGATTTTCTACTTGATTACTTCAAACAAAATTCCAAAGATGGTATGATCATCTTTAATAACAAACTGGAGGCTATTTACATTAACGAATCAGTTGGTAATCTAATCGGTGTAAAGTTTGAAAAATACCCCGTTTCAATTTTTGACAATTTAAAATACTTTCACCCTGAAGATTTAAAGGAATTGATTGAGGTAATTTCAACTGCTTTAGGAAATCAAGTTTCTAAAATAACAACCCAACATCGCGCAATTTCACCGATTAAAGGAATTGCGTGGATTGAAAGCAAAGTGAGTTTTACCTATGACAAACTTGGGAAATTAGACAAAGCATTTGTGGTTTCTCGAGATATCACAAAAACCAAAGAACTTGAGTTAAAACTCAAAAAAGTTTCTAAAAAAAGAAAAGAAATTTCTGAACTTTTAATTGAGGAAAGGGAGAAAAATAAAGAAGAACTCTACACAGAATTACACGATGGTATTAATCAATTGTTGTTTGCTGCAAGACTTAACATTCAAAACTCTGGAATTGCTGATGAAAAATTAGAACAGGTAAAACATAAACTAAAAACTGCAATCGAACATATTCGAAAAATTGCACTCGAATCTACAACCCAATTTGTTTTCAACGACGATTTTACTGCTTTGATTACAGATTATTTACTTTCTTACAATCAAAATTCTAAAACGAAATTCGTTGTAGACATTGACGTTCAAGACACTTCTAAAATTACGAAAAAAATAAAAAAACATATTTTTAGAATCATACAGCACCTCGTTCATTTTTCTACAGAATGCTCGAATGCCAGACAATCTATTTTTAGAATAAAACAAATTGATGATGATTTTGTTATTATCAATAACGATAACGGAAAATTCGATTCTGAGTTTTTTTCAAAATGTTTAGATATAAAATCAATTACGGATAGAATATACTTAATTGACGGTGAAATAAGGTTCTTCAATTTTTCCAATAAAGGACTTTCCGTTTACATTAAAATTAAACTAAATGAATAAAAAAATTACAATATTTTTAGCTGAAGACCACAAACTAGTTAGAGATGCTTGGAAATTAACTATTGAGGACAATCCACATTTTTCTATTATTGGTGAAGCAGAAACAGGTAGCGATGCGCTTGAATTTTGTTCTTCTCAAAAGGTTGACATCATCATTATGGATATCAATTTAAAAGATGGAAGTTCAGTTAAATTCATAAAAAAAATGATTGACACCATTCCAAACGTTAAAATTATTGTTGTTTCGATGTTAAATGTTTACTCCATTATCAAAGATTTATACAAATCGGGAATAAAGTCATTTTTAACTAAAAATTCAAGTAAAGAGGAACTTATTGAGGCTATTCAAAAAGTTTACAATAATGAGAAATATTACAGTACTGAAATCTCACAACTTTTACTAGAGCGTGATAATGAAACGATTAACACCTTAAACTCCAAAGAAATCAAAATTATCCAATTGATCTGCGATGGTTTATCAAATAAAGAAATCGGAGAACAAATGAAAATGTCAGAGAAAACAATTGAAGGCTACAAAACCAAAATTTTTAAAAAACTCAAAGTATTCAACAATCTTGGAATTTATAGTTTTGCTCAAAAAAATGGTTTAATTAATTCTTAATTTTATTTAATAGGGTTAACCCTATTTTTAAACATGTAAAACCCTTAATTCTATATTTGAAAATCATTAAGTCTGAATTCTAAATTTTTGTTTTTATAATTTTATATATCTTACAATTAATAGCAAACAGAGTTAATTGTAATATAAAAAAAATAAAATTCAAAATCGGCTTTATGAATTACCTAGAGAAAGAATTAGTTGAACGTGTGCAAGGTGACAATATAGTCTATGATTTTATGAACAGTGTCGTATTGGATGGCACATGGTTTTGGGACTTAGAAAATCCAGAAAACGAATGGATGTCTCCCAATTTTTGGACAACCTTAGGTTACGACCCTTCAGAAATGCCACACAAAGCAAGTGCTTGGCAAAACATTATTCATCCTGATGATTTTATTTTAGCGAAAGAAAACTTAATAAAACACTTTAACAATCCAGAGCATCCTTACGACCAAGTAGTGCGATATAATCACAAAAATGGTCACACCGTTTGGATTCGTTGTAAAGGTTTTTGTATCCGTGATGAGAACGGAAAACCAACACGTATGTTAGGCGTTCACACAAAAGTTTCTGCTTTAATTTTAAAACAAATTGAAGAGTCATCTACAGAAGCTAATAATCGTGCTTCTGTATTATCAAGCGTTTTGAATGGAAAACAAAACGAAAATCTTAATGAAATTAATAACAGAAATCTTATACACGCAAACCTTGATAAATTAGTAAAAAGTGAAAACGAAACGTTTCTTGTCAATAAAGGTCATTCTTTCAAGGAGTTATCTGAAAAAACGAAGATTCAAATTAAAAAAGAAATACTAAGAGAAAATTTCAAAAAATATCCTTCTGAATTAGTCGGTTTTTTGTTTGTTGAAAGAGAATATGAACCAAGAATAGAATCGTTTATTTCTGATGTCTCGGAACGAATCGATTTAAAGGAATTGATAAAGAAAAGAGATGATCTTTTGTCAATGCTTGCGGATAATACATCTGATACTTTGTTGATTTTCAACAATAAAATGGAATTAACTTACGCAAGTCCGTCCTTTGAAAGAATCACTGGGAAACAAATTGATAAGTTTCCGATGAATGAAACTGAAGCCTTAGATTACATTCATCCTGACGATTTAAACTTCGTTTTAGAATCTTATTTCAACGCAGTTTCCAATAAAAACAAAGAATTAATTATTCAACACAGGGCAATACATGCCACAGAAGGTGATATTTGGTTAGAAGATTATGCTAACTTCGAATACGATGAAAATTTAAACCATCAAAAAACATTTATTATTTCTCGTGATATTACAAAGAGAAAAATACTTGAAATTAAGTTAAAAGAAGAATCAGAAAAACGTCGTCAGATTGCTGAATTACTTATCGAGTCGAAGGAAAAAAGCAAAGAAGATTTGTATAAAGAACTCCATGATGGCGTTAATCAATTGCTGTTTGCCTCCAAATTAAATATTGAAAACGCTGGTCATAAAGACAATAAAAACCTCAATCAAGCACTTGAATATTTAACAACTGCAATTGAAGAAATTCGAAAAATTGCATTAGAATCAACTTCCCAATTTATCTTTAATGACTGTTTTGTTTCAGCAATAATCGACTACTTTTTAAAAATTAACATTACATCAAAAGTTAAGTTTATGGTTGATAATCGCATCAATGAAAACTTAATTATCGATGACACAATCAGAAAGCATATTTTTAGAATCTGTCAAGAATTGGCTCAAAATGCAATAAAGCACTCTCAGGGCACAAAAATGTCCTTTCGTTTCCTTCACCAAGATGGAAATTTGATTTTAATTGCAAAAGACAATGGTATTGGATTTCAAAATTCAAAATCTGAAGGTATTGGTTTGAAAAGCATCAAAGACAGAGTATATCTCTTAAATGGTAAGATTCGTATCTTCAACAACCTTTTTCAAGGGATGACTATTTACATTGAAGTAAAATTGAAATAATTACTCACTGTAAACAATTTCCACTTACTTTTCTCTTCTTTAAAATTGATAGAAACAGAAACTACACTTTCTTTTTATCCATTTTTTCATCACTTTCTATACCAATTTGGCTTTCTGAAAACAAAAGCTGGTCATGTTATCTTGATGAAATAGTGAAAATGATTTTTTATCTAATTAAAATATCAAGGGTGAACCCTAATTAAAACAAACAACAACCCTTAAACCAACCTTTTAAATTTTAAAAGGTAGTCGATAAACAAGATGAATAAATATATTTGTTAAAAGAACCTTAAAAACAATTAAACACAAATAAAATCAGTGGTTTTGCTATATTTAAACGATTGATTGAGCTTCAAAATGTATGCAGATAAAAACAATCTTTATTGCCGAAGACCATCAGCTAGTAAGAGAAGCTTGGAAATTAACTATTGAAAAAGAAACAAATTTTCAAATCGTTGGTGAAACTGATAATTGCCAGTCAGCTTTAGATTTTTGTACATCAAATAAAGTAGATGTGATACTTATGGATATCAATCTAAAGGACGGAAACTCTATTTCTACTATGAAATTAATGATTGACCGGATTCCAAATGTGAACATTGTGGTAGTTTCGATTTTAAATGTAATGTCGATTATCAAAGAATTGTACAAGGCTGGAGTTAGAGCCTATTTGACAAAAAACTCTTCTAAGGAACAATTGCTTATTGCATTAAATCATGCGGCGAATAACAATGTTTATTACAGTCCTGAAATTTCTCAATTATTTGTCGATTTCAACAATGAATTAATTCACACACTTAATTCAAAAGAAATTAGAATCATTCAACATGTTTGTAAAGGTTTATCAAACAGAGAAGTTGCGCAAGTTTTTAAGGTTGCGGAAAAAACAATCGAAGGACACAAAACCAAAATTTACAAAAAGCTGAACGTAACAAATAATATTGGGCTTTTTGAATTCGCTCAAAAAAACGGGTTGATCTAACAAACATTTTTTCCATCAAGGGTCTACTGAAAATCGGATAAAGAAATATACTTAACAGCCTTGATTTTATCATTCACATAAATTTAATTATAGCTAATTTGACTTCAGCTTAAATTCAATTATTAACCTAGCGGTAATATATTCATAAATTATTTGTATATTTACCTCATGGAAAAAGAGGATTTTAGAACAGTTGATGACAAAACAAGAAGTTCATTTAGAAAGAGAGCTATTGAGTTGCATAAGA
>VEQH01000115.1 GCA_018883325.1 Flavobacteriales bacterium
AACACACAAATGGCTATGTTCTAAAAAGAGGGAGGTGGTTTTTTCTGAAAATTAATTTTAGCCCTTAAAATCAAACAGTTAGTGCTGAAACAAAGCATTTTTTGATTTTTGTCGGTCGGTAGTGATTACAAATATAAAAGTGGTCACGAAGGTGATGCACCAATTCTTGCATTTTCTCCTCGCAAACCGTCTATTACACTTTACATTTATTCAGACACTGAAAAAAGCCAATCTTTATTGCCATCCTTGGGAAAATACAAAATGAGTAAAGCTTGTATTTATATCAATAAGCTTTCAGATATTGACACCTCAATATTAAAAGAACTTTGTATTGAATCAATTAATTACTTAAATGAACATCACGAATGTTCGTGCAAATCAAAAAAATAGAACTGTGAAAAACATTAAAATAGAAATTAAATGGGCAATTATTTTTTCAATTATTGGCTTACTTTGGATGGTTTTGGAAAAAATCACAGGACTCCATGGGAAAAATATTGATTACCAAATGTACTTAACAAACGTGTTTGCAATTCCTGCGATTATCGTAATGGTTATGGCGCTTAAAGACAAAAAGAAAAACTTTTATGGTGGGCAAATAACTTACAAACTAGGGCTTATTTCAGGCATTATTTTGTCCGCAATCATCGCATTTTTAAGTCCAGTAACACAATGGATAACTTCGTATGTAATTTCGCCCGAATATTTCCCAAACGTAATAAAGCGTTCAGTAGAATTAGGCTATTACAATTCAACTGTAGAAGCAGAGGCCAATTTTAATTATCCAAATTATGCGATTCAAGGTGCTATTGGTGCTCTGGTTATGGGCATTTTAACAACTGCAATTGCAATGATTTTTATAAGAACAAAAAATAAATAAAATGGAAAACTTAATTTTCAAAATCAGCATCAGCGCTACTGCTGAAAAAGTATGGGATAGCCTCTGGGAAATTGAAAACTATAAAAAATGGACATCCGTATTCTGCGATGGTAGTTATTACAAAACAAATGATTTTTCACAAGGAAATAAAATACACTTACTCGCACCAAACGGTGGAGGAATGTATAGTATTTTAGAAAAAATAGTGGAAAACGAAACACTCGTTTTCAAGCATTTAGGAGAACTTAAAAATTTTGAGGAACAACCTAATGATGAAGCAACACAAGGTTGGTCAAACGCTTTAGAAAGTTATGAATTAAAACAAAAAGGAAATGAAATTGAGCTAACAGTGCAAGTTGAAACAGTGGAAGAATATGTAGCTCACATGAATAAAACATTTCCATTAGCACTACAAGAATTAAAAAATATATCAGAAAATTAAACTATAAAAACAGAAAAATGGCAACAGTAAGCACTTATTTAAACTTTAACGGCAATTGCGAAGACGCTTTTAACTTCTACAAATCAGTATTTGGTGGGGAATTTACCTACATCGGACGATTTGGGGAAATGCCACCACAGGAAGGAATGCCACCAATGAGCGAAGCTGACAAAAACAAAATTATGCACGTTGGTTTACCAATTGGTTCAACTAATTTAATGGGTAGCGACACTATCGGAGAATGGGCTGCATTTTTTGTACAAGGAAATAATTTTTCGGTAAATATCAATCCAGAAAGTAAAGAAGAAGCTGACAAATTATTCAACGGACTTTCGATTGGTGGACAAGTAACAATGCCAATGGCAGCTACTTTTTGGGGAGCATATTTTGGTACTTTAACAGATAAGTTCGGCATCAATTGGATGATAAATTTGGAATCACAACAGGGCGGAAATTAAAAACGAAACACCAACATCGAAAGATAAGCAGTTGCCACAACCTAAGTAAACTCATTGAAAATTCGTCAGTCGTGGCTAATTAATCTTTGTTTTGTCCTGATTTTGGTCGGAATACAATTTTGGGAAAAGCCATAGGTTTGTTAAGTGCCTTTGCTTATTTGAAAAACGTTAACGCCTAGCCTAAAATTCAGAACTATGACAGACAAAAATTTAATTGAAAAAATTAAAAATCCTTCTAAAGACAATCCCCTTACAATTTTAATGAGTGCTTGTTTGACTGGTTTAAAATGTGGTTATGATGGTAGTTCTTACGGAGAATACCCAAGCGCTATAAAACTTCTAACGTACAATAATGTGAAAATTGTAAGATTCTGCCCAGAAGAATTTTCGTTCGGCACACCAAGAGAAATGTGCGACATACATGGTGGGACTGGTTTAGATGTTTTAAAAGGAATTGCCAAGGTCTTGACCGAATAAGGTGTTGACTGGACAGAAGGCATGGTCAGAGCTTCTGAAAAAATGCTTGATATTGCGATAGCAGAAAAAGTTGACATTGCAATAATGATGGACACCAGCGCTGCATGCGGTAGTCAGGTTATTTATAACGGAAACAGATTCGACTCGAATAAAAAATATCAGATCGGAATGGGTGTTTGTGCTGCACAGTTAAAAAGAAATGGGGTTCTAGTAATTAGTCAAAGAGACTTTGCTTCTTTGGAAGTTTTATTTTCTAAAATTGATGAGAAATACCAAATTGACAAACAAAAGATTGACCACCATGAGACAGATTGGTATAAAAGCTACTTCAGAAAATAAAAGCAAATAAAGACCGTTGCAAAACCCGCTACTTGTCGTTACTCTAAAAATTTAAAATCCTCATTTACAAGGGTAAACTCCGGGTTTAAATTTTTAGAAAGCCTAAATTATCGACTTTTGAAACGGTCTTAAATAGTTAATAGTAATTACAAAAAAAAAAACAGGATTGTAATTTAATTATCCTAAAAGCTATCGGGAATGTACTTCAATAAAGTTTTTTACTTTATTTGGAATGAAGAACTCCGATATCACCAACCTCGGTTAACTAAAAAAACATAACTATCAACGTAAAACGACTCAAAATCAAGTAACGAACTAATAGAAAAATTGAAAGATTTTATGACATCAGATAACACTATGACGCTTTTAAATTCAATTCATAGCGACCTGAAAATTGTGAAAGAATTAGTTTATGACAATTGTGGTTTTAACTTGACGAACTTAAAACAAAACGAAGAAAGTAAAAAATATGGAGCTTGTACTTTTGAACTTAACGGCAAGGTAATTGAACAGCGAGTTTCAAAAATTACACCGACAAAAACAGGACAGTTTGTAACGATTTGGAAACGAAACAAAAACGGAATAACTGAGCCATTTGACATTGAAGACAATTTTGATTTTGTAATTATCACGGCAAGAAATGAGGAAAACTTTGGACAATTTATTTTTCCAAAACTGGTTTTGGCGGACAAAGGAATAATAACATGTGACGGAAAAGAAGGAAAACGTGGAATTAGAGTTTATCCACCTTGGGTTATTACAACAAATAAGCAAGCAGAAAAAACATAAAATTGGCAAATGAAGTTTTTTGTAACAATTAAAAACAACAACCCAATTGACCTTGAATTGACAAAGAAATTATTAACCTTAGTTTGATTGTAAATTTGAAAAAAGACTTGTTTTTAGCTGAAATTGGATCGACTTGAGCCTTGAAATGGTTTTAACTGCCTTGCTATTGCGCTGTTTAAATGGGTTAGTATTATCCGAAAGTTAAACAACCCTTCCTGTTTCACTTTTAGTGACACAATATCATTTATTTCACTTTTAATGACATAAAACAAAAAATTTCAATATTTTTGAAATAAAAGATTACGATGAAGAATTATATATTAATGTGTGACATTATTGGAAGTAGAAATCTCGATCAAGTAGTAACAATTGAACAGTTCAAAAAATGCACAAGTCATATCAATAAAAAATATGCAAATTCACTTTTGTCACCATTAACAATAACTCTTGGTGATGAATTTCAGGGAATTGTTCAGAACCTTAACGATTCGATACAAATTTTAATTGATTTAGAGGAATTTATCATAGAAAACAATTTCAAATTCAAACTTCGGTATGTAGTAAATTATGGTAAAATTGAAACAAAAATTAATAATAAAATTGCCTATGAAATGCTGGGCGAAGGTCTAACAAATGCAAGAATAATTATGAATGAATTGAAAAATTCTTCACATAGATTCAATTTTATTATTGATAACTTGGAGAAAGAAATCATCATTAACAATTCCTTTATCATTTTTCAAAATATTATAGATAACTGGAATATCAATAAGGATAATCAATTGATAAGTAATTTTTTAAAGTTTAAAGATTATAAAATTGTCGCTGAAAAAATGAATAAAGAAAGATCGTTAATATGGAAAAGAGAAAAAAGCTTAAATTTAGCTTCATATAATTCCTCAAAAATAATCTTACAAACTATAAGCAAACAATAAATATGACCGCCAGTTATACTGTTCTTATTATAATTTTACTAGAAATAATACTAACAATTATATATACTATCATAACTCCAAAGGATAAAAAAGTTGGTTATTTAGACTACAAATCCTTAGTAAAAGGATGGGTTGAAAGAGCATTTTTGACTTACTCTTTATTAAGTGGTTACCCACATACACTAACTTTATTTGGAGCATTAAAATTAGGAACAAGACTGAAACACTCCGAAAATACATCTACAGATGAAGGTAAAAAACAAGAAGAAATTTATAATAACTACTATTTAGTTGGAAATTTAATATCCGTTTCCCTAAGTATTATATATGTTAATCTGATAAAAAACATTGCTTAACCAAAAAAACTAGTCGCCGCAGCGTCTTCAATGTATTAGTTAAGTTAACTAAAAAGACTTATTTTTAGCTGAAATTTAGTTCGAGTAAAGAGTTTGAAAAAGGTTTAAAGAATGAATTAAAAAATAAAAATAACTCATGACTCAAAAAAACATAGAATATAAAAATAATAGTGATTCAATATGGTTAATTACCATTGTTATCGGATTATTATTATTTTTTGTTCCAATGGGTTTATGGGTGATTTTCAAAAAAGAAATATGGAGTGGTTTGATAATATTAATCCCCATGATTTTATTTTTGCTTTATGCAATTAAAGAACTGATTAATTTGAAAATAGTACGAATTACTGATGATATTATAATAGTCCCCAATTTCTGGACAGCTGATTAAAGTGTAATTTTAACAGTTGAATATGAAAAAAGAGCGAAGAAAATTTACGTCAGCTTTCAAAGCAAAAGTAGCTATTGAAGCAATTAAAGAG
>VEQH01000068.1 GCA_018883325.1 Flavobacteriales bacterium
ACAATGAAAGAAGACATGATTCATTAGGTCAAATTGCCCCAAATGATTTTTATAAAACCAATCTTATGGTGTCTTGAAATATCTTAATTTTGACAAATAGCTGTCCAGTTAATTGGTGCCATTATACTAGATGAGTTTTTGCCAGAATTACTACAAAAATTAAACAGTGTCTAATTGAGTTTTAAAAGCTGTTTTTACAATCAAAAGAATTCTTTAAATAAATACACACCCCACTCATTTGTTTTCAACTAGTAAGTAAATTTGTACTATGGAAGAAATCAAAAATAAAGTCAAAGAAAGTGGTTTAATTCAAATGGATTTGGCGGATTTTAAACCGACTACTGAAATTGTAGAAATTGATTTAGCCAGTCAATTATGGCAAGGATTGGTTTTGAAAGAAAAAGATTTTCGGAATTGGATTCAAACCGAAGATTGGTCAAAATATTCCAAAAAAGCGATTTATATTCATTGCTCTGCGGATGCGATTGTTCCTACTTGGGCCTTTATGTTAGTGGCTTCCGCTTTGGTTGGCATAGCAACTACAATTGTTGTTGGAAACAAATTAGACCTTGAAAAACAATTAATTGCTGAAAACATTCAAGCATTAGATTTAGAAGACTACCAAGAAAAACGTGTGATTATTAAAGGTTGTAGCGACATTAGTTGTCCAGAATTTGCAATGGTGACTTTATTGAATAGATTACAGCCCGTTGTATTGTCAATCATGTATGGCGAGCCTTGCTCAACAGTTCCTGTTTATAAGCGGAAGAAATGAAGTGTTTTACAAAGATTACTGAATTAAATTAACCGTTTCCTATTGTTCTAAATAACCTTTTTCACTAACTTAAGGTGAAAATTGTAAAAATGGAGCTAAGATTAAGAGAGAATAAGACCGTTTCAAAAGTCGATAATTTAGGCTTTCTAAAAATTTAAATCCGGAGTTTACCTATGTAAATGAGGATTTTAAATTTTTTAGAGTAACGACAAGTAGCGAGTTTTGCAACGGTCTTAAAATTTAAAAGCAAAAATCTTTACCTTTCGTGGAACGCAGGTAATGCTGGACAGAGATTTGGCAGAGTTGTATCAGGTAGAAGTAAATAGATTAAATGAACAAGTCAAACGTAATATCGAGCGATTTCCTGAGCATTTTATGTTTCAACTAACTCAAAATGAATGGGAAAAATTACAAATAGAATTAAATCAATATAGAAATCCTATTTTGCGGTCGCAATTTGCGACCGCAAAAAGAAGAACAGCTCCATATATGTTTACCGAACAAGGCGTTGCCATGCTTTCCTCTGTATTAAAAAGTGAAACAGCAATAATCGTTAGTATTCAAATAATGGACGCTTTTGTTGAAATGCGAAAAGTAATTGCAGAAAACACGGGTATTTTGCAAAGAATGGACAATATTGAACGTAAGTTATTGGAAAGTGACCAAAAATTCGATCTGGTTTTTAAAGCTTTAGGATCAAATGAAACTAAACATACAAAAGGAATTTTCTTTGAAGGACAATTGTTCGATGCTTATGTTTTTGCAAATAACCTAATAAAAGGTGCGAAGCAATCTATTATTTTAATTGATAATTACGTTGATGAAACAACTCTATTAATGTTGAGTAAAAGAAATTCTAATTGTAAAGTGGTTATTTACACCCCAAAAATTAATTCACAGTTGCAACTAGATTTAGACAAGCACAACGAACAATATCCACTTATAGAAATAAAAAAGCTTATAACTAGTCACGACCGATTTCTGATTATCGATGAAAAAGAACTTTATCATATCGGAGCTTCATTAAAGGATTTAGGAAAAAAATGGTTTGCTTTTTCTAAACTAGATGAATTTCTTCCTGAAATACTTAGAAAATTGAATACGTACTAATTGTTTTTAACCGATTATTATTCAGTGAAATAAACCATCTTAAATGCGAATTCAGAACATTCGTTTCCTAAACTATTTATTCCTTTTCTTTGCAAAAAAAGCTTTCATCAAATCGGAACAATCTTGTTCTAAAACGCCATTCACAACTAGGGTAGAAGGGTGATACAAACTTTTGCCAACAGTGCCTGCACCACGTTTTTCATCGCGGGTACCAAAAACAACTTTATCAATTTGTGACCAATACAACGCTCCCGCACACATACAACAAGGTTCTACTGTCACATACAACGTACATTCTTTCAGATATTTAGCACCCAAATATTGAGCAGCAGCAGTGATGGCTTGTATTTCAGCGTGAGCAGTCACATCTGTTAACGTTTCTGTCAAATTGTGTCCACGTGCGATGATTTGATTTTTGCAAACAATAACTGCGCCCACAGGAACTTCGTCTTCTTCAAACGCATTTTTTGCCTCTTGCAAGGCTTGTTTCATAAAATACTCGTCGTTGTAGGGATTTATCAGCATGACACAAGAATAACAACTAAATTGATAACTGACAAAAAAATGTTTAGAAGAAATACTGTCTATTCATTTTTTAAAGGAAAATCAAGCTATTTTTCAGCCATGGAAATTTTAGACATCTTATTGATTCTTCCCTTGCTTTATGGCGCATGGAAAGGATTTCAAAAAGGTTTTATAATGGAACTTTTTACAATTTTAGCGCTTGTAGTTGGATTGTATGCTGCTTTTAATTTTTCGGATAAATTTTCAAAATATATGGAATTTGGTAAAGAAGCACATTCTTACATGCCTGCAATTAGTTTTATCGTTTTGTTTTTACTCGTTGGTGCAATGGTTTATTTCGGAGGAAAAGCGCTCGAACAAGTGCTGAAAATCGCCCAGTTATCTGCCTTCAATAAATTTGTAGGCGCAACACTTGGCGTTTTTAAGTGGCTCTATTTAACTGCTTGTGTTCTCGTTTTTTTAGTTTCTTTTGATAAAGACGAGAAAATTATTAAGAAAGCCAACAAAGAAAAATCGTTTATGTATGCTTTGAATACAGGCGTTTTAAAATATTCGCTTCCTGGAGTGAAACATACCGACCTCATAAACGTTATCGAGATTCAGCAAACAGCCAACGAAGCCAAATTAACCTATGATGAAGTGCAACGCGCTCGACACATTGCGGATAGTTTGGGAATTGATGCTGAAGATGTTAAAACAGTAATTGAAATTCATGAAAAATACGGTAAGTAGCCTTTTTATTCTTTTTAATTTGCTTCATTTCCAATTAAGTGCACAGCTTTTTGGGGATAAAACGATTGAAAAAACAATTGTGAAAACAGGTCCTTATTTTGGCGTGCAAAGTGGTCGCTTTTACGCTGGAGAAATTGGAATGGAACGTCAATGGAAACAAGGAAAGTTAAAATCTCCATCCACAAATGCGCTTCATTTTGGTGTAAATTATTCCTACGATTTTTCCAATTGGAACCCAATCTTAGGCTACGATATGGGCTATTGGTTTCGCAAAGACAATATTAGTATGACTTTTGGCGGCACTTTGTGTGCAAGAACTAATTTCGAACAATATAGATTCGGATTTGCACCAGTCATTGGATATAAAGTTTGGCAAATTCATTTACAAACGGGTTATCAATTTTTATTTCCAATGCGCAAAAGTTCCTCAAATTATTTTCCTGCTAATAACATCTTCTTGAGCGCAAGATTTGTTTTGGTAAATGACAGAGAGGTGAAGAAGAAAGAGAAGAAAAAATAGAGTGTTATAAGACCGTTGCAAAACTCGCTACTTGTCGTTACTCTAAAAATTTAAAATCCTCATTTACAAAGGTAAACTCAGGCTTTATTTTTCAGAAAGCCTAAATTATCGACTTTTGAAACGGTCTTATTATTTTCGTATTAATGTAAAATGTCCGTGACCAGTAGTCTTTTTATTAAAATTGTCTACTAATTCATATTTATAAAAATACACACCGCTCGCAGCTTCTTTTCCGTTAATCGTTCCATCCCAAACTTCATTGATATTTTTTAACTCAACAATTACGTTGCCCCAACGATTGAAAATCAAAACATTAGAAGAAACTGCATTTTTTGTTTGAACAGACCACGTTTCGTTAATGTTATCGCCCGTTACAGTAAAAACATTTGGCACAAAATATTCTAAAACAGGAATTTCAATCGTGATGGTTAATGTTTCATCATCGTCGCAAATTCCGTTACTCGCATTTAATGTAACGATGTAAATTCCTTCATTTACATATATTTCCGATTCTGTACCAAGATTTGTTGTTGTTGATTGAGAACCATTTCCAAAATTCCAACTGTAATTTGTAGCGTTTGAGCTTGTATTTGTAAAAGTAAATTCAGTTCCAGGTCCTCCTGTGACTTCATTAGCTGTAAAACTAGCAATAGGAGAGGGGATAACTGTAACTGTAACATCACTTGTGTTTTCACAACCATTACTGTCGGTTCCAACTACTGCATAAGTTGTGGTTTGAGTTGGAGAAACGGCTTGTCCATTTGTTAGTGTTGGTGTCCAAACATAAGAAGTTCCTCCACTTGCTGATAAAGTAGTCGATTGACCTAAACAAATTGTAATATCTTGTCCTGCATTTATTGTAGGTAGGGGATAAACAGTCACAGGATTAGAAGCAATAGAAATACATCCGTTTGCTGTTTGAGTTGTAATTGTAACAGTGTAAGTTCCAGGTGCGGCATACGTATTGGAGACTGTTTGTGAAGTACTTGTGTTTCCGTCTCCAAAATTCCAAGACCAAGAAGTTGCGTTTGAACTTGTTGTGTTTATAAAGTTTGTAGTGTTTCCAATACAAACATTAGTCGCTGTAAATCCTGCGGTTGCGCCTTCATTAACCGTAACTTGATTGGTGACAGTACTTGTACATCCTGTACTTGAAGTGGTTGTTAGCGTTACATTATATGTTCCTGCAACGGAAAAGGCATAAATAGGATTTTGTGCCGTGGAAGGAGCAGAGCCGTTTCCGAAATCCCACGACCATTGTGTTATTGAACCACCAGATTGAATACTCGATTGGTCATTAAAAGAAGTAAGCGTGTTAACACAAGCGTTTTGTGCTGTAAACCCTGCTTCTGGAATACTTACAGGCGATTCAGGAGCAAATGTATAGCTTAATCCAGGAACTTGAGGTTGAGTACTTGTTCCATTTCCACCAGCTTGCATTCCACTTTGTCCACCTGTTCCAGCTACTCCACCTGTTACGTTTACATTTCCAGAAAAAGAATTTACATTTGACCAAAATGTTTTAATTCTACCGCCACTACCTCCACCGCCGCCTTCTTTATTATTACTATTTTGACCTTTACCTCCTTTTGCTTCAAGTGTTCCAGATCCTCTAAAATATTCAGAAACAATTAAGATTCCACCACCAGCTCCACCGCCACCGGCTTCTTCACCACAACTCGAAGTATTTGTATTTCCATTAACACTCAATGTTCCATTTATATCAACCACACTTGCAAGAAGTGTAATCGCTCCGCCACCTGCACCGCCATTACAATCAGAATTTCCACCACCAGAACCCATTGCAATATCATTTCCGGCCGCTGTTCCATTTGCAACTCCACCATTTGCATTTCCGCCACCGCCTCCTGCAGCACCATATCCACCGCCTCCACCACCAACACTTCCACCTCCACTTCCGCCAGCTCCAGGTCCAGCTTGAGTCGCAAAACCAAGACCTGTTCCATTGAATGAACCATTAAAAATGATTTTTCGAGCTTGCAAAATAATTGGTTGAAGCGCTGTCATAGAAACAGTTGCAGTTGCTTGAACATCAATCCAATCGTAGTTTTGAGTTCCAGAGAGATTTTGATTTCCAACCACCGTTAATACAGAAGGAAACATACCTGTTGCTCCTGAAAAAGGAATCGCACCTTGTGCAGCTGTAGGATTTCCATATTTTAAAAACAATGTAATCGTTCCACCCGCTGGAATTGTCGGAAGCTTCACCCAAATATTAGTTTGATTGGTATTTAAACCATTTTCAATGTAGTAAGGAAGTTCGTTCGAGCATACATTGTATACAAATCGAATGTCATTGCCATTTGCCAGCATTTTGTTTTGTGAAATAGGAGTTTGAGTATCTATAACCAACAAGGTTTGAAGATTATCAGTCGTTGCTATTGGCGTATTGTTTGTAATTGTAATTGGAACTACAAAATCCCAACCATTATATGGGCAACAAATCCCAGCTTGTTGACTCAAGGACAATTGAACATTTACAAAGATTATGAAAACAAGAAACAGTAAATTTTTCATAGCCACTACTTTCTCAAAATTTTATCACAAGAATAGTAACCTTCTATTCTTGTGCTGTTGATCTATTGATTAAATACCCAAAAACACCCGCCGTTAAAAACATAATTAAACTGTAAATCGCTGGTGGAATGCTCATAACGCTGTTATTTAAAACAGTCGTTGCAATAAATATCGCCAATGTTCCATTGTGAATTCCGATTTCCATCCCGATTGCGATTGCTTGTTTTTTGCCAATATTCAACATTCTTGGTAAATAGTAACCAATAACAAGACTCAAAACATTAAACAAAAGCGCAGGAATACCAATTTGCTGAAAATATTCTACGATGTGTGTTTTTTCTTTTATAATGGCAGAGACAATAATTAACACAAGAAAAATTGCTGATAATATTTTCACTGGTTTATCTAATTTATCAGATACAATTGGTTTCCAGGATTTTATTAGCATTCCAATGCTTACTGGCACTAAAACGATTGCAAAAACTTCAATTATTTTTTTGAATTGCATTGGGATTACTTGACCCGATTCCATAAAATAGTCGAGTGAAAAGTTCACAATCAATGGCAACATCAATAAACTCAAAATACTATTAAATGCAGTTAAACTAATATTTAAAGCAACATCGCCATTTGCTAAATGACTAAACAAATTTGCCGTTGATCCTCCGGGTGAAGCAGCTAAAAGCATTAAACCAACAGCTAATTCAGGTGCTAAACCAAATCCTTTTGCGATTCCAAAACAAACAACAGGAAGGATAATCATCTGACAAAATAGACCGATAAGAATGACTTTAGGATACTTCACAACTCGTTTAAAATCTTCAACAGAAAGTGAAAGACCCAAACCCAGCATTATAATTCCTAATGCCGCCGGCAGAAAGATGGTTGTTAGTGCACTTGATTCCATAAAATAGATTTATAAAAAATTACTCAAGAACTTTATTTTAGCTTATTATTTTGATTTTTTCTTCGCTAAATCAAAACCAACAGAGGTGTAAATCATTCTTCCAATCATTGGTCCTCCGAATACTTCGCGACGTTTTTTGTCTAAAATATTTGAGCAACCCAAACGAACAATCATTTTACTTTCTTTCACATTAAAATTGTAGTTGATTTGTCCATCCCAAATGTGATACGAAGGAATTTGTCCTGTTCCAAAGGTGCTTTGCCATTCAAACCCATTCACCCATTGAAAATTGGTGTTAAAACCAAAGTTTTTCCAAACGTTTTTCCCTGAAAAACCAACATTTACTTTGTGAGGAGCAGTGTTGAATCCTGGAATCAAATCTTCTTCCAACGTTTTCGTAATTAAATTCGCATACGTGTAATTCGCTGAAACCTGGTAACCCTTTGGTAAATAATACGCTAAGGATAAACCTCCACCCATTGAATTAACTTTTTTCTCGCTGTTCACAGGAACTTGATAAACACTGTAATCCTTTGTAACAATTGCGTCAAATCCACTTTCTTCGCCAGCTATTGCGCCATCTAAAGGAGCAACAATTCTAACGTCAGCAATGAAATTTGTGTATTCATTATAGTAGAAATCAGCATCGATAAACAATTTTCCTTTAATCACTCCACGATAACCAATTTCAATTGTTTTCACTTGCTCTGGTTTCAATTTGGCATAATTCACTTTTTTCAAAATTGCTGGGTCAATTGCATTCAAATCACCATTTAACGCTTCCAAACTATCGTTGAACGCAGTAACGGAATTTAATGTATAAACATTGTCGTAGCCATTCAAATTCCCCAATAAAGTGATTGGACCAAGATTTAAGTTAATATATTGATTTTGAAGCGTTGGTGTTCTAAAAGCTGATTGAACTCCAACACGAATATTGTTGTTTTTAAAATTGGTTGAAACTGAAAGACGAGGAGAAAATTGCGGTTCAAAATTTTGATTTTTATCAACTCTTGCAGAAGCGTTAATCACCAATTTATTCTCAAAAAAGCGTTTTGTTCCTTGCACGTAAGCTCCCATTTCCCACAAAGACAATTTTGTAAATGCTGCATTTCTATCAGCAGAACCATTCGCTAAAGTATCGGCTGCGTTCACAAGTGTATCTGTAAAAATTGTTCCATAAGAACGCGGAGAATAATATCTAAAATTTGCTCCAACTTGTAAATCCATCCATTTTACTTTGTCGAATTTATATTGCCCATCTAAATGATAAAAAGCAGATCTATCCACGAATTTTGAACCGTTTTGTAAGTCTGCATTTTGCGTTATCACATTCACAACACTATCGTAAGCTGAGGTTCCCGGTTGGTACCAAGAATTATTTGCATCAATTAAAGCAGCATTCATAGCCGTTTGAACATCCGTAATATTTGCATCGTTTGCATAATCGTTATTCAAATCAGAAAGTGTATTGAAGAAAGTACTTAAATAAGTGGGCACCCAATTATCTTTGATTGATGCTTTTGAAACATTAATTCCTGTGAAAACGGCATCGTACGAATTACCCGCATTTTCAAAAGTTCCATACGCTTTTACTAAGAAATTTTTTCCACTCCATTCCACTTTATGTTGTTGGAACATAATGTCTTTTATCGAATAGCGATTTGCACCTTGATAAATTGCAGTTCCTAAACCAAATTTACCTGTGTATGAAATTTGAGTTGTTGGCGTTAATTTATAGTGAAGACCCAAGCTTGTTTTGAAACTTTGAACATTGTTGTTTGCTAGTTGGTTCTCAAAATAACCTGGTGCAACAACATTTTTAACATTCAATCCCAATTGTCCAACTACGGGATTAAATTCAATATAATTATTCAATGCCACCCATTGGTCAATGTCTTCCTGAGACTGTGTTTGATCAAATTGAAGTTTTGAAACAACATTGGAAAGATTTACATCAGCGGAAATATCACCATAAATATTAGAAGCGCTGTCGTTTGCAATCCAATCTTTCATTTGCATAAACGAAGCTGTAAACTTCACAGCAAATTTTTGTTCTTTTCCAAAAGCCTCAGCATAGCGAACGTTTCCTTCCAATAAATTGCGCGTTCCTGTTTTTATTTCAGCCGAAAGACCTTGATGATCATACGGATTTTTTGAAATCATATTCACAACACCTTGAAATGCGTTCGGACCGTATAAGGAAGAAGCAGGACCTGTGATAATTTCTACACTTTCGAGATCCAATGGATTTGCACCAACAAGATTCCCAACGGGAAAATTTAAACCCGGCGCTTGATTATCCATTCCATCAACAAATTGAACAACGCGAAGAGGTGCAGTGGTGTTAAATCCACGCATATTTACAGCTTGAAAACCAGCACTTGAACTAGAAATATCTACACCTCTTAAGTTTTTAAAACCCTCGTAGAAATTTCCACTTGAAGTTGATAAAATTTGTTGAGAAGAAAGTTTTTGAATACTAACAGGAGACTCAATTATTTTTTCAGAAATACGCGAACTTGAAACAACAACTTCATTCAGTGAAATAACCTCACTTATCATTGCAATTGCAAGAACTGGATTTGAATTCACATTAATTACGACATTAAAATCTTGATATCCCGCATTTCGAATTGTTAGTTTTTTGTCTTTGCTTCCTTTTGAAAAATCAACTTGAATCGAAAATTTACCATTTTCATCAGAAATTGCACCTTGATTCGACTCCATCAAAACTATTTTAGCGAAGGAGATTGGTTTTTGAGATTCACTATCTGTAATCACTCCACTAAAGTTTTTAACTTGTCCAATAACGTTCGCTCCCATTAAGGTCAAAACTATTATTAATGCTAGATTTCTGTAGATTTTAGTCATGATTTTTGTTTTAATTTTTCCCTAATTTAAAAATATATTTAAACTTTTTTAACATTCTTGGTTAATTTTATAAAACCCGAAAACAAATAACAACCCAAGATATAAACTTAAAACCAACAAGGTTTTAGGGTTAAAACTTTATAAATCAATTAGATACTATTAAATCATGAGTGCTTTTCATTTTATTACCTATTCATTAAACAGAAAAAATGTAGTGTTTGTATTTCTTCAATGCTTTTTTTCTTTTTTCTTCAACGCTCAATCTCCAATTGCTGGCGCGGGCGTTTTTGATGTTGAAGGAAATTTTTACACTTCAATTGTTTTAGAAAATGAACAGGAATGGATGGCAGAAAACTTAAAATCAAAGTTGTTTTCCAATGGTGATTCGATTCAAAAACTCGCTCAAAACAGTCTTTGGCAAGTCGCTAACTCAGCCGCTTATTCTGTTTATAATCAAGACGAAACAAACGGTTTAACTTACGGAAACCTTTATAATTGGTTCGTAACAATTGACGAAAGAAACATTTGTCCGCAGGGTTGGCATGTACCCACGAGCAACGAATGGACTGCCTTTTCGGATTTATTGGGAGGAAATGGCGTTGCTGGTGGAAAAATTAAACTCGAAGACACTCTTTTTTGGAAAACACCAAACACTGGCGCAACAAACGAAAGTCTATTTTCTGGTCTTCCTGCCGGTTGTAGATATGATGGTGGAAATTTTGCCAACTTAGAAAAATACGCTTATTGGTGGACAGCAACACAATTGGATAATCAATATGGATGGTATCAATCAACGAATTATTTGAGCGATAATTTAGTTAAAAATTACACCAAAAAGCAAGCAGGCTATTCAATTCGCTGCCTCAAAAACCAAGCAGTTTCAATTGATGAAAGTGTTAATGATTTGACTTTTTCAGTTTCGCCTAATCCATTTTCAGAAAACATTACTATTAAATCGAAAGAAATTGGGAAAACACTAATTCTTCAAAATTTGAATGGTGAAACAATTCAAGTGTTTCAATTGAATTCAATAAGTGAAGTTTTTACTATTGAACAGCTTAGAAAGGGAATCTATTTTATGGTAGATACTTCAACAATGAAAAGGCTTAAACTTTTAAAGTTTTAAGTTTTATTTATTTTTTATTGTTCTTATCCTAATTTTAACTTAATTTAGGAAAAAATTAACCAGCATGAAAAGAATTTTATTTGGATTCATTGTAACGTTTAGTGTTAACAGTCTTACTGCTCAAGTATCGAACAATAATGGACAATTGGACAATCTGGAAGAGTTATCGACCAAATTCACAATTCCGATTACTATGCCTGACGGAATAGAACTGATGACAGATGTTTATTTGCCAATTCTTCGTGATTCACTATTAGTAGATGTAGATATCCTCGGTACAACAGTTCCCATTCAGATTTTGAAGAAAGGAGTACAATTCATTATGTACGATTCAATAAATGGTCAACCGAATCCAAATCCGTATCAATTACCGATGGTTTTTTCAAGAACACCTTATAACAAAGGCTCTTGGGATGGATTAGCTTCTCCAATCAATATGTTGGGATACTGTTACGCTGTTCAAGATATGCGTGGTCGTTATACTTCAAAAGGTGTTTATATGCCTTTGTATTCAGATGGCTGGAGCAAAGAACCGTATCATCCGACTTATGGACACGTTCTTGACATTACTCCGTTATCAGACCCGAGAAATGGTAACAAACACGAAGACGGATACAATTCTATTCAACAAATTTTAAATCAAGATTGGCAGTTTGATAATGATCAAAATGGAACACCAGAAACTACAGCAAAACTTACGAACGGTAGAATTGGAATGTTTGGAGCATCTGCTTTGGGATACAACCAATACCAAGCTGCATCTGCAAGAAAAATAAATCCAAGCGAGCCAGGAATTAAATGTTTAGTTCCAATTGTTGCAACACAAGAATTTTATAAAAGTACAGGATTTCAAAATGGTGTTTTTAGAGATCGTTTGGTAAATGGCTGGTTGAAAGGTCAAATTTTCACAGGAACAGACGATGATTTGAATGAAATCGATAACGATATTGATAACGATTTACACTCAGCAACTGATTATGGTTTACCAAATAAATTTGTTGCAGCTGCCAACGCAATTGACCATTTTGCTAGTGTGCGTTACTTAGGTGGACCAGCAGGATATTATCCGAATAGTATCGGTAGAAGTGACATGGATGCATCTCGAGCACCTGTTAACGCTCAAGGACTTGGTGATCCTAACGGAACAATCAGTCGCTACACCAACATGGAAACGCCAGCTTATCACTTGACGGGTTGGTGGGATATTTTCACAGATGGACAAATTGAAACTTGGAACTTGATGAAGCAACATTTAGATCCAACAAAAAGAAGTAAATACCTACAAAAACTTATAATTGGTCCTTGGGCACATCAAACGGTTGGTTCAACCATTACAGGTGATATGGAATACAAATCAAACGTTAGTAGTATTTTAGGAATTGAACTTGGTGCGTTTTCTGAAACAGAATTGCCATTAGCAAGCGCGGTTAATTCAGAGTTAATTCAATGGTATCGTTATAATTTGAATTATGATTCTACCCAATATTTAGGAGAACCAAAAGCATTCATTAAGGCTTCAACTGAATGGAACAATGCTGGTTTGGTTCAAGTGAGAGTTCCTGCTGAAGATTATAAAATTCCATTGAATGATTTAATAAGCTTTTTAACAGGAGCAACAGCTTTACCAGGTTTGAAAGTTGCTGTTCGCGCTTCAAATTCCACAGATCCAATTGGAACTATTCAAGTTTATGACATTCCAGCAACAGGCGAACCATTAATCACAGGTTTAGAAGGCGGACAAGTTTCAACCGTTGAATATAAAGACTTTGATGCTGTTCCAGACATTCGTTTTTATGTAGTTGGACCAGTAAACGATGGAACAACAATAAATGATGCGGTTGGAAATTATTGGTATGGAGCAGACGAATTTCCTTTGACAACAGGAGTGCAATGGCAAGATTTTTATTTACATAAAAATGGTACAGTTAACACAACTCAACCGACAACCGACGAAGGATTTAGCATGTATCTACACAATCCAGATGATCCTATTCGTACAATTGGAGGAGCAAATATGATTGTGAGAACACCAGATGGATTAAGAGATAGTCAAGGTCAATTTAATTTGAAAGATTGGGCTGAATACACAATGGATCGCCCGGGAGTTATTCAATTTGAAACGGAAGTACTTCAAGATACACTTTGTGTAGTTGGTTTTCCAGAAGCAACGATTTATGCTAAATCAAACCCTTCTGGAGTAACTTCTGGACCAACAGACACTGATTTCTTTGTGAGAGTTGTAGACGTTTATCCCGATGGACGTGAACTTTATGTAGTTGAAGGATGCGTAAATGCAAGAGCAAGAAATTATGCTCGTTCAATTGTAGAAGGTCAAGAAGATGACAATGCGGTTTTTGAAAACATAAACATTGGAGAGATTTATGAATATTCATTTAGAATGATGCCAATTGGTTACACCTTTGGAAAAGAACATAAAATGAAAATTTTAATTTCAAGTTCTAATTATCCACGTTACCAATCAAATCCGAATTTACCAATTGAACCAAATGAATTCTTTAGAAGAAGACCAGGAGACGGTAGAACTTATACTTTCCAAGGGCAAGAAATGGCACCAAGAGTTGCAATCAATCGCATTGCTTTTTCACCTGAACACGCAACAAGAATCAAATTGCCAGTATTAAATGAACCATTCTTGGGATTAGAAAAACCAAGTTCTATTTCTGACAACGCTCAAATGAGTATTTATCCTAATCCAACTCAAAATGAGGCAATTGTTTATATGAATTATTCATCTGAATTTAATGTTTCACTTTTCGATTTATCAGGTAAAGAAATTTCATCAACGCGTTTTCAAGGTGAACAAACAACAGTAAACCTAAACGATCTTAAAAGCGGAATCTATTTAGTGACTGTAAGAGACGCTAAAAATGGCAACCAAATGACTTCAAGAGTAGTTAAAAACTAGGTTTTAACTTTTTATATGAAAGCCTTTTCTTTTTGGAGAAGGCTTTTTTGTTGGGTGAATTTTTGTTCTTAAAATGAACTTAAACCTTGAAATTATGTTACAAAACTGATGAGAAAAGATTCCTTATTAATAGCGCTTCGACCAGAAATTCAAACAGAAGACACAAGTACTGAAATTGAAAAATTTCAACATGAAGTTTTACGTCCAATTCTAAAATTTCAACATACCTTATTTGAAATAGAAATTACGACAAATCCATTAATTGAAAAATTATTGAAGCAAGACATTATAACTGAACGCAAACGAGCTCTAATTAAACAAACTATTTCAAAAACAGAATTAAAATATCAGCTTTTAGGTCAAATAACAGGATTGTTAACTAACACTGAATATCAATTTTATTCTTCTTGTAAAAAAGAAATTGACAAGCGAATAATTGCAATGCTTTTGGATAGAATATTGTCAATTGAAGTTTAGTTAATGTTGTTAATTCGCAACAAAATACAGTACTTTCAGAACATTTAACAAAATTTTCAAACAAAGCTGTTTTTGTTAATGAATTTTGTAATTTAAAAATATAAGTTGTTAATAATTAGTTTATTATACTTCATAAATTAAACCTTAATTGTAAACTAATCACCTTTAAACTATTAATTTAAGGGTAGTTATAGAAAAGTTTATTTTTTCAATTGATAAGTATATGTTAATTTTGTTGTTAATAAAATTTACATACTTATGTTATTTGAAAAATTTACTACTAAAAATTTACTATTTTTCTCCTTCATTTTACTTCTACAATTTAATTTTTTATCTCAACAGCACACATTTACGAGTTTCTCTCCAAGCTTTGCTGGAACAGGTGATGTTGTTACTTTGCGTGGTACGAATTTTACTGGAGTTACTAATGTTACTTTTGGTGGTACTGCAGCCAGTTCCTTTACCATTGTTAACTCAACAACTATTAGGGCAGTTGTGGGCGCAGGAACAACAGGGTCAGTTGCTGTATTAAAAACAGGTTTTACTACAAGAACTTTAACTGGTTTTATATATTCGCCTCTACCCACAATCACAGAAATAATAACAGACTATGGTAGTTTTTGGAGAACATCAACAACAACAAATAGTCCTATTTGGCCAGATAATAGTCATAATTTATTGTCTTTTACATACAAAAACACTACCTATTCAACAGGGGTAAATGATGGAACATTAATTTCAAATGGAATTACATACACAGCAGGAAATTTTAAAGCATTACCTGTTGAATTACAAGGTACAACATACGGAAATCCTAATTTTGTTGTAGCAGGTTCAAAAATTGATGGGAGTTCTACATCAGCTATTTATACACACAACAGCATTAAAGATTTAACAATGCAATCAGCTGTGATTGATGGAATCAAGGGTTTAAATTTAGGAACAGGATATACGAATCTACCAACAGGAGCTTCTTCCAATTATTATATTACAAACATAAATCCCACAAAAATTTCGGATAATGAACCTGATATTGTTGTAACTCAAATTGCGGAACCAACAGGAACAGCTACCGATACCTATCGTTTTTTAGATGCTAGTAACAATGTGGTTGGTAATGCAGTACAAGTTTCTTTGTCTGAATTAACTGCTTTAGCAACTTATCGCTTAGATTTATTTACTGTTGCTTCAGGTCAATTATTTAATCATGGAAAACCAAATGGTGTTAATGCTACTAATACAACAAGACCTATAAGATTTGTCGCATTTCGACTTTCTGATTTTGGAATTACAGGTAGTAACTATACACAGATTAAAACACTTCAAATTACACCTTCAGGAGTTTCGGATGTTGCATTTGTTGCCTATAATGCCAATGCGATTGATGCTTTACCAGTTGTACAAATTGATGTTACAACAACAAATACAGTTGTATGTAATGGTTCCGGTGGTCCAGCACAAATGGGTATAACGGCATCTTCACCTTCAGGTGATCCGCTAGCCTATCATTGGCAAGAATCAACAGATATTGGTATTTCTTGGCATGATATTACAGATGGTGGTATTTATTCTGGAGCAACAACTCAAGTACTTTATTTAACAAACGGGACACCAGGAAGAAAGTATAGAAATAAAGTAACGGCAACAATCTCTGGGTATATAATTTATAGTCCTGAATTTACAATTACTGGAGTAACGGGTTCTGCACTTGCTGGTACGTTAAACCCAACGAGTTTTACTAATTGTTTGAATGCTAATTCAGGAACTACAACTTTAAGCATCGCTCCAACTGGGGGAACAGGTAGTTATACATATATTTGGGAAACATCAAATTCAATTAGTGGTCCATTTACAGTAATACCCGGAGCTGATGAAAATTATTTCATGCCAAGTACTAGTGTTGCAGGAACAACTTATTACAGAGTAAAAGTGGTTAGTGGTTGTTATAACAATACTTCTACGGTTGCAACCGTAACAATAAATGGACATACGATAACAAGTGTAACAGACGGAACTATATGTACTACAGGAACTGTCGGTTTATCGGCAACGGCTAGCGGAGGAACTATAAGCTGGTTTAGTGTCGAAACAGGAGGAACTGCATTGACCACAGGAACAAGTTACACAACACCATCAATTTCAACTACCAGAGCATATTATGTTTCAACAACGTCAAGTGGTTGTACTTCACCAAGAGTTCCAGTAAATGCAATTGTTGCAAGTGGAACTACATTAACCTCTAGTAATTTTGAGATAATATTTTCATCAGACGTTTGTGCAGGTTCGGGTTCTTCAATATCAATTGCAACAAGTGCACTTGTAAATGGAACATATACTTTTAATTACACAATTTCTGGTTCAAATAGTATTGTTTCTTCTGCAACAGCAACAGTTACGAATGGTTATGCATCCTTTTTAACCAATGTTTTAAATAATATTGGAGCAAATACCTTTACAATTAACAATGTTGTGATAAATGGATGTAGCATTGCTTTTACATCTGGTAACACTTCAACAATCAATGTTTTTGCAGGAATACCAAATATTGGTGATTTGGCTGTGAGTGTAACCGATGGTTGTTCAAACATTCAAAGTATCGTAACATTAACGTCAACTACTTTAGCTAATGGTACTTATGTTGTAAATTACGCAGTAACGGGAACAAATGCCCTTTCTTCAACGGCGCAAGTTGCATTCGCGAGTGGTGTGGGTACTTTTTCACTACCAATTTTAAATACTGTTGGTAGTGCAAACGTTTTAACAATTCAGTCAATTTCATTATTAAGTTCGCCAAGTTGTATAGGCTATCCTGGTGTTTCTTCAAGCGCTTTTTCTTCAAATGCAGAAACAACCCTAAATTCTGGATCGGATGTTACAATATGTACAAGTGGTACCTCTGAAAATATAACAATAGGTTCATCTGCTACGAATTATTTTTCTTTGAGTTGGTCAACAAGTGGAACAGGAAGTTTTACAAATAATACTACAGGAGATGCATTAACAAATACAATCTATACTCCAAGTGCTGCAGATAAAGCAGCGGGATCAGTAGTTTTAACGTTGAACGCAACAGCAAACGCAGGCTGTCAAAATCAAAGTAGAGCAAAAACATTTTATATCAACCCATTATCTGTTGGAGGAACCATTTCTGGTAGTGCAACTGTTTGTACAGGAACAAACAGCACAACATTGACATTGTCGGGACACACAGGTTCGGTAACAAGATGGGAATATTCAGCAGTGAGTGACTTTTCGTCTGGCGTGATAACTGTTGCAAATACAACAACAAGCTTAACAGTTTCTAACCTAAGTGCAACGAGATATTACCGCGCGGTGGTTACAAGTGGTTTGTGTTCATCAGCAAATAGCTCAACAGCAACAATTACTGTAAACTCAGCTTCAGTAGGAGGAACGCTTGCTGGAAATGCTACCGTTTGTTCAGGAACAAATAGCACAACGTTCACGCTTTCTGGCCATGTTGGAAATGTAACTAGATGGGAATGGTCTTTAGTTAGCGATTTTTCTTCTGGTGTGAATACTGTTGCAAACACAACCACTTCTTTAACAGCAACAAATTTAACAGCAACAACTTATTATAGAGCTGTTGTAACGAGTGGCGTTTGTTCTGCTGCAAATAGTTCAACAGGTACTGTTACAGTTTCTCCTACTTCTGTTGGTGGAACAATTTCAGGAGGAACAACTGTTTGTACAGGAACGAATAGTACTACCTTAACTTTATCTGGTCACATTGGTTCTGTAACTAAATGGCAGTTTTCAGAAGTTAGTGATTTTTCTTCTGGCGTTACAGATGTTTCAAACGTAACAACAACATTAACAGCAACAAATTTAACAGCAACTAGATACTACAGAGCAGTTGTTACAAGTGGGGTTTGTTCGTCAACAAATAGCGGTTCAGCGACAATAGCGGTTTCTCCAACTTCCGTTGCAGGAAGTGTAACAGGAGGGGCAACTGTTTGCTCAGGTACCAATTCAACAACTTTAACCTTAGCTGGAAATACTGGTACTATTCAATGGCAATCTTCATCAAATGATGTTGATTATTCAAATATTGGAGGAGCAACAAATTCAACATTTACAGCAACAAATTTATCTTCAACAACTTATTATAGAGCTGTTTCAACTAGTGGAGCTTGTTCGGCTGCAAATTCAAATTCTGTTGCAGTTATTGTGGATCCGACATCAGTAGCTGGAACAATTTCAGGAAACTCTTCTGCTTGTATCGGTACAAACAGTACAACATTGACTTTGAGTGGTAATATAGGTTCAATCCAATGGCAATCATCTCCAAATGATGTAACTTATACTAATATAAGTGGCGAAACAGCAGGAACTTACACAGCAACCGACTTATCTTCAACAACTTATTATAAAGCTGTAGTTAAAAGTGGTGTTTGTAGCGCTACAACTTCTGCCGCATTTACATTAACAGTTGTAAGTCCAAGTATAAGTGATCCTTCGTTAGCGTCAGGTGATTATGTTTGGCGAGGAAGTAGTGTTAATTCAACAGATAGTGTTGATTGGTTAGTTCCATCTAATTGGTATGTTTTTGACGGAAATAATTTTAATATTGCAGCATCTTTACCAACTAAAGACATCAATGTATTTATTCCTGGGGTAAGTACTTGTTTTAAAGCAAATCCACATATTTTCACAAGTACAGCACCTGTTTCAAAAAACCTTACTATCCTTTCTAGTGGACACTTAACAATGCATACTGGAAAATTATCTGTAGCAGGAAATTGGGTTAATAATGGGATATTTACGTGTGGAACAGGAGAAGTTATTTTCACAGAGAAAGGTTACCATACAATTGGCGGTACAGTGAACGTGAATGCCTTTTATGATTTTAGAATGAACAAACCTGCTGATGGTGGAACAAAAAGTGTTGCATACTTATTAAAACAAGCAACAATTGCTGGAACATTAACTTTGGATTTAGGTTTATTTGACATCAATGTTTTCAGTATTGACATGGATGATCGACCAATTGTTGGAGGAAGCAACGCAAGTTATGTTCGCACATCAAGCACTGGATTCTTAAAAAGATATGTTGGAAGCGCTTACAGTAATATGCAGTCTGGTTATGTTCGTTTCCCAGTTGGAAGAAGTAATTTTAACCAAGCACGATTGAATAATGCAGGAACAAGTGATAAATTTAGTGTAAGATTGTTTGACATTGTTTCTGATGATGCTGAAGAAACGAGTCCGATGACATCATTGCCTGTTGTTGAAAGAACTTGGATAATTGAAGAACAAACGGTTGGTGGAAGTGACGTCGACATGCAATTGTATTGGAATGGAACGCTTGAATCAAGAATAGAAGAATTGAATGGTTTTGATTATAATACCGCGTACATTGCACACTATGATGTCAATTCTCCAACTTGGGAAAATAAAGGTGGTAGTGCGCCAAGTGGACCGGGATACGCCCAACAAAATGGAATCAGAAGCTTTTCACCTTTTGCAATTTCATCACGTTGGGGCTTAGGTTATATTTCTCCACTTCCAGTTGAATTATTAGATTTCTCTGCAACTTGTTTACCTGATAAATCCGTAAAAATCGATTGGTCAACTGCCTCTGAAAATAACTCAAGTTTCTTTGAAGTAAGAAAGTCTATTGATGGTTTTAATTGGAACACGATTGATACTGTTGCAGCTGCTGGAAATTCAACAGAACTTCTTGAATATTCAATTTTAGATAGAAGCACAATAAATCTAAATGCCTACTATCGTTTAAATCAAGTTGACATTGATGGAAAATCTGAATTATTTGATGTGGTAATGTCAAATTGTATTGAAAGTGAAAGAGACAATTTATTAAGCACTTATCCGAATCCGAGTGCTAACGAATTTTACGTTGAATTTAATAGTGAAAACATCGAAGGACCCGCAGAAATAGAAATTACTGATTCAAGAGGTGTGATTGTTTTCAAGCGTATTGTTAAACTTGAAAAAGGAATGAATTTCTTTTCAATTGGAGATATAAAAACACAAGAGGGTATTTATTATCTACAACTTAAAAATGATGGATTTAGATCCAACGTGGTAAAACAAATAATTCGATAATAAAATATTGAAAAAGTTAAAAGGAGAGGATGAAAATTCTCCCTTTTTTAAGCGTTTATTTTTGAGGCAAATCCTACAAAATGTGTCGAATATTCCTTGCCATTTTTTCGGTTGAAAAAAGGTAGTGTTCAAAAAAGTGTGTAAAGCTTAATCAATTTTGATTAAATTTTCTTTGGAAACAGCCCTAAATAATAGAAGCTGCTTCCTCCGAATTTTGATTTTCCACATCAAATTTATGAAATAA
>VEQH01000011.1 GCA_018883325.1 Flavobacteriales bacterium
GGGCTCAGTGTAAAAAATGTAAAATGTAAAATGTAGAATTGAAAGATGTACTCGGGAAAAGATTCACTATGATTCTCTTCGACCCGAAAACCCCAATTAAAAATTCAACATTAACACTTCGGCAGGCTCAGTGCGAGAAATTCAAAATTCAAAATTCGATTTTCTTCGAGTAGTAAACCCCAACCAAAAATCAAGCATCAAAAACCAAAAATCCCTTCTTCGAGTTAAAATCCCAACCAAAAATCAAACATCAAAAATCAAAACTCCTTTTAAAAGTCTTAATTTCGCATGCGCTATTTTTCGATTTACTATGAATAAAAAACTCAAGCTTTGGGAGCTGGATCGTGTTTCTGAAGCAGAATTTAAGCAACAGCAAAAAAATCCGATTGTTGTCATTCTTGATGATATTCGCTCATTAAATAATATCGGATCTTTTTTCAGAACTGCAGATGCTTTCAATATTGAGAAAATTTATTTGTGTGGAATCACAGCTTGTCCTCCGCATAAAGACATTCATAAAACGGCTTTAGGTGCAACAGAAACAATCGAGTGGGAGCACAGAACCGATATTTTAAGTCTTTGCGAGGAACTTAAAAAAGAAGGTTTTTCCATCTGTTCAATTGAGCAAACAGAAGAAACTGTTTTTCTTCAAAACATCCATGAACTGAAAGCGGAAAAATTTGCTTTAGTGTTTGGAAATGAAGTCAATGGAGTCAATCAAGAAGTTGTAAATTACTCAGATACAGTCATTGAAATCCCGCAATTCGGAACCAAACACAGTTTGAATGTTAGCGTTTGCGCAGGAATTGTACTATGGGAGTTTTGCAAGAAGTACATTTAATACCACTTACAAAACCAGTCACTAAAATCAGTATAATTTCAAATTTTCTTTTGAGTTCTACTTCATACTTTGTTTGAAAAAGTGAAGTTCACCAGATGAAAATTCCATTTCAACAATATAAACGCCAGCAGGTAATTCCTTCTTAACATTCAATAAATTCACACCAGCGTTTACCGTGTAGTTTTTCTCAAATAATTCTTTGCCAGTAAAATCTTTTATTTTAAGCAGTACAGATTCACTTTTGTTTGCGTTGAATTGAACATTAAATTCGGTTTCACTTGGATTTGGATAGGAACGAATTAATGATTCATTCGACATGCAATTCGCATAAATAGGACCATAAATTTTACTGATTCCATTGTTGTCAAATTGTTCAATTCTTAAATAGTTAGAAATAAGTTCTCTTGGTATTTCAAGTTCATATTTCAACAGTTCTGTACTGTATCCTGCTGCTTTAATTTGTTCAAACGCTTTCCAATTGACACCATCATTTGAACTTTGCACAGCGAAATGTGAACTGTTAAACTCAGATGCAGTTTCCCAAGATAGGGTAGGGGTTTCCTTACAACTAAAGTTTAAATTTTGAAATTCAACAGGAAGTGGATTCATGTTGTCTCCACCACCATTAAACCAACTAAATCCAACAACATTTCCACTACCAATTTTGTAATCTTCACCAGCATTAATTGTTTCCACGATCGTATGCGTTCCTGCTAATTCCCAAGCACCATGACCACCAAAACCATCACCTTTGGCACGAATTAGTCGAACTCTTGGCGGATTGTTTAAAATGCCACCATTCACAACGCTTGTTGGATTGTTGATTCTCAAGTAAAGATTATAAGGCGTTGTATTTAATGCAGCGTATTGAACACCATTTTCATCATAAGGTGTCATTTCCCAATAACCTTCCTCATCAGCATTTTGGATGTAATAGGTTTTGTTGTTATCTGTGTATTTCAAAGGTAAATCGTCATAGCTATCAGGAGCAAGTCCATTTTGATAGGCAACAATTAAGTAACCTCCTTCTGGCGCACTTGTGAAATTTACTTGCGCATATTTGTTTAAATCAGTTGTTCCAATAGGGAAAATACCACTTTCAACGGTGCCGTTTGTTGAGGCAGCAAACCATCTTTTGAGCGGTCCAACAATGTTACCATTTGACCAATTTATTGCTCCCGTTTGAACTTTATCCGTTCCGATTTCCAATAAACTTGAATTGGAGGTAATAATATTTCCTGAAACCAATTGAAGGTCATGGCTAACAACAACAGGTTCGCTCAAGGTAAGTTGAATATTACTGTTTGTTTTAAGCGTTTTGATTGGTGTTTCAAATAGTCCAGTTACAAGTGTTACAGGTGCAGGAATGTTAAATTCAACTTCACCTTGATCAGCATCAATTGCGCCACTCACACGTGTTGGATTTGCAAAGAATTTAATTGGAAAAGTTGAAATGTTAAAAGTACCTGCTGTCAAGAGCAATTCATCATTGACTTCAAGATTTCCATTCATCGTCACAACACCACTTGGTCTGTCAATTTCTAATCTTGAAATATTATTGCTTGGTACAACATCCGTATTAAACGTTGCTCCTCTAAATTTCAAAAGTCCAGTTTCGAGGTTCAAATATCCATTTGTTCTCGTTAAAGTTCCCGTTGTTTCAATCGTTAAAGTGTGACTGTCAAGGTTTAGATTCGATTCACTTAATACCAAATCTCCTGCAACAGCAATGTCGTCAGAAATAGCTACATCTTCGCTTCCTTTAACTGTAAAATCATTCACATTGCCGTCAAAGAAATCGGTAGGCAGCGTAAGTCTATTTTGAGAATTATTGAATTCAATTTCTCCACTGCTAACATTGAGTTTACCACTGTTTGAAACAATAGGACTATTTGCTCCATCACCTTCTAAGCTTAGTTTGTAGCTAGCAACATTGAAAATACTTTGGTCGATTGTAAGCTGATTTTTGATTGTTGAATTTCCTAGCAATGATTTTGCACCAGTTGAAGAAATTAATAAATCGTGGTAGGTTTCGTCTGACACATTTGTAGCTAAGGTTCCTGAGTAAATAACCAAAGATGTATCTGCTGAAAATGTTCCGTTATTCACAAAAGGAGTTGAACTTGAAAGAAATTCAATTTCCTTCGTTGAGCCGTTCAAGGTTTTACTTGCATCGATAGTTAATACATTATTTACCTTGATGTCTTGATCTAAAACTAAATTTCCAGAAGCTCCACTCAAGTTTAAATTATTGAAAGTCGTCACTGAATTTCCTTGAATTTTTTGAGACGAAGTTCCATTCATATTCACTGTTCCTGAGCTTTGGAAAGTTGCATTATTAATAAAGTTTCCTTTGATATTGATTGTATTGTTGTTGAGGTTGAATGTGTTTCCAAGAATAGAAAAATCGTTTAACACATCAATATTCGTTGCTGCAGTTGCAGTTCCTGAACTTTGATTGATTAGCAAGCTAGAATATCCAGGTGTGCTACCATTCGGTTGAATTACATTTTGATTTGAACCTGTGTAGTAAAAGTTATTCGTATAAGTTGTTGCGTCAAAAACACCATTATTTGTGATTGTACCACTTACTGAATTGTTACTACTTGCTTGAATCGTTACCATTTTTCCAGCTTTAACTTCAATGTCATTGAATGTTGTTGTTCCTGCAATTGTAGCGTCAGTATAATCAAAAATAACTTTACTAGAATTAGCGATGAAATCCCCATTGTTTAACCAAGAACCTCTACCACCATTCAATGCAGGACCACCTGACAATGTAATTTGAGAACTTCCTCCATTTAAAACCCCACCAGGTTGAATTTCGATTGTTGCAACGTTTATTGTTGCGGGTAATTTTGCAGGGTCAGGATCGTTTGGTGTCACTGTGGCATTTGGAATTAAGATACTTTCAACCGTTGGAATTGTACCTTTTGACCAATTACTTGCGCTATTCCAATCTCCAGCTGCAGCACCACCGGCTGCACCTAACCAAGTTTGAACTTGTATAATGTTTTCTGATAACATCCAATATTTTGTAAAATCTGCATCACCTTCAGTAGCTAAATAACCGATACCATGACCTGAAAGTTCCACCCAATTTTCTGTTGGGTCAACATTGGTTTTACCGTGTTCATGTGGTGTTCTTCCTGCGTAAGGTAAATGGTGATCCCAAGTAACTAAATTAGCTTCAGAATTACCATTTAGTTCAGAATCATCATAAGGGAAACGTACCGTAAAACGAACTTGTGAAGAACCACCTGTTTTAAGAACTTGAAAAAGTCGTTTAACTGCTGCTCCACCAATTAGTGTATCTGCTGTATTCGGGGTATAATCAGAAACACCGTCTTTATCAACGTGATTTCCTTCGTCGCCTATGGTCATCACAACGGTTATTTGAGAAGGTAAAGAAACACCGCCATTCAAATCAAATGTCAGTTGCATGTTTTTATTACCAAATTGATACATTTGATCATCAACAAATGAAGTTCTAGTAACTTTTCCTGTTACATCTCCAGCTCCAGTTACTGTTGCGTTTGGCCCTAAAGTCAACACAGCAGAATTAAGATTGTTGTAGGAATCGGTGCTATTTGTGGAGTGAACATTTGCATAACTTCCATAACTCTGAACCATATCAAGCAATCCATTCGTTGCATCAGGATTGACATTATTTAAGTTTAAAATCCCTTTTACAGTAAAGTCTCCTTGCGAATTAACTCTTTTGTTTGATAAGGTTAAGTTGTTTACTTCATCTTCAAATAATCCATCCGGTAGGAAAACGGTTGAAGCGTTGTTGAAAATCAAATAAGCTGATGCATCGGAAACGTTTAATTTTCCTGAAGTTCGCGATATAGTGCTTCCATTGAAATTGAGTGTGTTAGCCCCAACATTCAGTGTTCCAGCGGTAAAAATTAACGAAGTTGCGATTGTCACATCTGAACCCAATGTTACACTTTCAGTGCTGTTCATCGTAATGTTATTTACATTTCCTGTAAACATACTAGAAGGCAAGGTTAAAGGTGTCGAATTGCTAAATGTTAGTATTGCGCTTGCGTTTGAGGCATCTAAAACTCCTGAAGTTCGACTAATTAAACTTCCTGAATAAGTTAAGTTGAAAGCTCCGATTGTTAGTGTGCCAGCAGCCAAATCGAGGTCGCCTGAAATAACTAAATTGCTGTTTAAGTTGTAATTTCTAGATACTGAGTTTACCACTAAATCACCAATAGCAGTGAAATTTGGCAATGTTGTTGCGCCTGCTCCTGTACAATTTAGAATCAAATTGGAGTTTGAATTCGTTTTTAAATTATTAATTGTTCCAGCAAGATAAGTTCCGTTGAGGGTAAGTGTATTAGACAGTACATTGAAGTCGCCACTTGTAAGCGTTAAAGTTCCTGCAATTGCTAAATCTTTATCTAAGTTTACGCCACCAGCTCTATTGATTGTCAAGTTGTTCATCGCTGAAATTGTACTTGCACTACCAGGAAATGCAGTTGGTCCAACTAGAATAATTGTTCCATTATTGGTAATTGTTCCACTACTTGAATAAGTTCCGTTGATTGTTAAAGTTACCCCAGCATCAACGATTAATTCTCCTGCTGTAATTGTTAAGTTTTTTATCGTTTGATTGGTTGAAACACGGAAAATACCTCCACTAACTTGGATGTCATTTGTGACAGGTATTGTTGTACCTCCTGTTCTATTCAATCTAAGTGTTCCAGCAACAACATTTACTGTACCTGTAAAGGTATTTGCAGCAGTTAAAGTTAATGTTCCAGCACCTGCTTTTGACCAATTGTAGGCATTTCCGCCATCTGAAACAACACCAGTAAAGTTAACAGTCGATTCCACTGTTTGAACCGTTGAATTAGAGTTAAGGTTAACCGTTCCTGAAAAAGTTAAAGCACCTGTATTTGTAACTGACTCACAAAACGTTGTTGAGTTATCAATTCTAACACTATTTAAAATTGTGCGTGCTGTAGCTAAACTTGCGGTAATCGTTCCACCTTTCAAAACAAGCAAGCCTCTTCCCAAAGGACCAGTTGTTACGGCATTAGCTGATCCAGCACTTGCTCCATTAACACGTGTTATACCAGCTGTAAGTAAAAAATCACCTGTAAAAGTACTTGCTGCAGATACAACTAAATTAGAAGCTCCAATTTTTTCAATACCATAGTTATTGCCTTCGTCACTGATTATACCTGAAATTACGATTGGACTTTTGGTATCTATTATTAAATTTTGATTTTTAATAAATTGTGAGCCAGAAAGTGTTAAAATTCCATTATTGGTAATATCTCCAACAGTTATTGTTCCATTCCAATGTGTTGTGTTTGTTAACGTTCTATTTGTAGTATTTGAGGAAGAAATAATTCCGCCATTTAATTTTAAAATTCCTGAACCTGCAGCACTATTAATTCCCATTCTAAAAGTACCGTCATTTAAAACAAAATCTCCGGTGAAAGTATTAGCACCTGAGAGTGTTAAAATACCTGTTCCGCTTTTCACAACAGAAATTGAGCTTGTTCCATTTGCGATTACTAAACCAAAAGCTGCTGGGGTTTGGGTGCCGTTTACTGTTAATGTTGATGGGGATGCTCCGTTATTGGTTATTGAGCCACCACCGGCTCCACTACTTAAACTGGCAATTGTTTGATTGAATCCATTCAAATCAAAAACACCTCCAAAACCTGTTGAACTTGCCATTATAACTTCTGTTGTACTCGGAAGCGCATTCGTCAATCCAAGTTTAACAATTCCAGTATTTGCTGCGTTAAAATACGTTTTTCCAGTGTAGTTATTTGCTGCATTAAGATTAATGATTCCATCGCCACCACTTATTCCAGCTGCAAAAGCCACGTCAGCAGATCCACTAATTACCCCATTTATATTTATTGTATTTCCCGTCGTTGCACCAATTGCTGTTCGGTATAAAGTATTATTTGTAATTGATGAAGAAGCTGATATTTGTGTAGAAAGTGCAGTACCAACGATTGCAGCATTTCCATAACTTGCAGTATTTGAACCTGCGTTTACAACAATAGGAATGTCAATTGATGTGGCATTTAATCCAAGGTTGATTATTGAAGCATTTCCTGTAGTTTGATTGGCGTTGATTCCTATAGCCGAGTTTGAGCCACCTGTAATATTTCCGATAATACCTAAAGTTCTCGAAGTAGTTGAGGTAATATCATTGAAATTCAATTGATTATTATCATTCAAGTAAATATTACCAGTTAAGTTTCTTGCGGTAGTATTTGATGATGTGAAAGAATAATTTGTAGTTCCTATGTAACAATTTTGAAAACTTCTGTTGGCTGTTAAGGTTACAACTCCTGCCGTTCCCCTAAATGCAGCATTGTTTCCATCTATCCAAGTTGCTCTTGCTCCCGTCATAGAAGGTTGTCGCCAATTGTTGGCAGTAATCCAATCTCCATTTCCTCCATTTGCAGGCAAGGCTGTATTAAGACCTCCATTCCAATGATAATTAGCACCTGCGATTACCTCTGTTTCAACCCCCACATCCCAAGTTGTTCCTAAGCGAGTAAACACACGAATAAAATAGAGTTTTCCGTTTGTTAAGTTTGTGATTGTTTGCGGACTGGCGGTGCCTTCATAGACAACAAAACCACCTCCAAAGGCTGTCCCAGAACCAAAACTCAAATTTCCAGTATATAAAGACCCGTTTCCTGTTGGAATTCCAGCAATACTTGTGTTTTCTTTTGCTACAATCATGATTTGATCATAGCAATAAGGTAAATTGTAAGAAACAGTTGCTTGTCCATCACCACCAGCTGCGCTTAAATTGGTAACTATAGTTGGTAAATTTGTACCAACTGAATAAGTTATCACTACTTTTCCTGGAGCACCAGCTCCACCAGCAGCGCCCGTTCCATTAGAGGAGCGTTGAGCTCCACCGCCACCTGCACCCGGAGAACTTCCTACAACACCGGCGCCATTGCTACCTGCATTTCCTCCTTTTCCACCACCAGTTACAGCAGCACCACCAGTTCCAGCTCCTCCGTCGTTTCCATCAGAAGAAGTTCCTGCGCTTGCTCCACCACCACCACCAGAAGTACCACTTACGCCTGTTCCTCCTGCACCTCCGTAATAACTAAAACTTGAAGAGAAACCAACATTTCCTGTCGATACTGCACTTGCTCCTGCGGCACTTGTGTTTTGAACAGAAGTGCCGAATCCACCTAAACCACCTACTGCTGATAGTGTTGCATCAGAAATAAAATAAGTGGATTGTCCAGGCCCTCCATCTCCACCAGAGTTTGATCCAGCAGTACCACCAGTACCAACTCTAATCGTGTAAACAGTTCCAGGGTAAACGGGATAATTCACATATTTTACATATCCACCACCAGAACCACCACCACCAGCATTTGGTCGCGTGTTTCCAGCATTAACACCTCCTCCTCCTCCTCCGGAGCCCCACAATTCTATTGTAATTTGATAGACACCACAAGGTGCAGTCCAGTTATAGGTTCCTGCAGTTGTTTGCGTATATGTTGTTTGTGCTGTTAATTCATAACCAACTAAAAGTTGCATAAATAACACTAAGCAAATGTGAAAAATTGTTTTCATTATGTAGTAGTTAGTTGATTATTAGGCGATTTGAATCTTTAAAATTGCCTTCATGACTAATTTTTAAGTTAAAAAGGTAATTGAATTACATAAAAGACTGTTAACAAAAATATAAATTAAATTGTTAATTCTATCATTCAATATGAAATTGTAATTGATTAAAAAAAGTGATGTTAAACCTTAATGAAATCTATACATTTTAATAAACTATAGATTCCAATTCTAATCCTTTAAAAATGAGAAAGTAAAGTGTTAAGCTTAATGTTAAAAAAATGAGGGCTTAATTTTTTTTGAGCCTATCATTACTTTCTTAAAAAAATGTAAATCAGAAACTGAATGGTTCAAATTGAAATTTTTCACTAAAAATTAAAAAACACTCACTATTTTTCACTTCGATTGTCTAAGTGTAATTTCGAGAGCACATTCATTTGACAATAACCTCAAATGACATCGAAGTAGAGATTTCTCCCTAAGGTTGAGATGATTGATGAAAAGAGAAGTGTTATTGCTATTTTCCCATAGTATAACTTTATTCCTTTTTGATGAATTTAAACTTTTGGAAAAAAATTAAAGTATAGGACCGTTTCAAAAGTCGATAATTTAGGCTTTCTAAAAATTTAAACCCGGAGTTTACCCTTGTAAATGAGGATTTTAAATTTTTAGAGTAACGACAAGTAGCGGGTTTTGCAACGGTCTTAGTATATAAAAGTTGTCATTTGAATAGAGTGGAGACCACTCAACTTACCATAGGAATTTAGAAGTTTTTTAACTTTATCTTCCAACGAACAATTTACGAATCCAAAGTACTTCGATAACGCTTTTTGGGTAAATGAAATTGTTGAAACACAAGCAGAACCTAGTGTTTTATTGAATAGATATTCAAACAATTTTTACAATTCCAAACTTACTGGATTTGGTGGATTCTTAGCTGGAATCGCTGGTGGACTTTTACTAATAATTGCTGCTGTTGAGTAATTGAAACTATTTATTACAATAAACAAATACGAATAAAATTTAAATTATATTTATTATACTAAACAAAATCAATACACCAATCCAAAAACAGCAGTCAAAGCAGCAGTTTCTGTTCGGAGTCGATTTTCACTAAGATTAATAGGAATAAAGCCTTTTTCAAGTGCTAATTTCACCTCTGCTTCTGAAAAATCACCTTCTGGACCTATTAAAAAAGGAATAAATTCATTCATCGAATTTAAAGGCAGTTTTTCTCCTTCGTAGCAATGACCGATGTATGCTTTTGGCGTTTCATTTATGAAAGCAGTAAACGATTTTAAATCTTCAATTTCGGGCAAGTAAAAACGTTTGGATTGTTTCATTGCTGCCACAGCAATTTTATGAATGCGCTCTAAATTAACGTTGTTTCGCTCGTTGTTGGAACATTTCAAAAAGCTTAGTTTCGTTAAGCCAAGTTCTGTTGCTTTTTCCAAAAACCACTCGATTCTGTCCATATTTTTTGTTGGAGCAACGGCAATGTGAATTTCTTTTTCAGATTTTGGATGCAAAATAGCATCAAGCACTTCAACGGAACATTTTTTTGGATTATCGTCAATAATTTGCGCTTTTAACTGCACACCGTTTCCATTCAATAATTCTAAAATGTCACCTTTTTTCTTTCGTAGAACTCGAACGCAATGTTTTGATTCTTCCTCGGAAAGCGTATAAACTTTCGTTTCTAAACTAATTTCGGGAGCAAAAAATGATGCCATCAATACAAAAGTTTATACGTCATTTCGCGTAATAATTCACCGTGAGTGAAAGTTGAATTCCCAACACCTTTTGCTTTCAAATCATATTCGTGAAGTGTTGCTATGTTTTGAGCTAATTTTTTGGGGTCGTAATTATTGCGTTGATTGGTCAATTCGCCCGCCACGAAAGGATGCACACTCAAAGCTTGCGCAACGGCTTCCCTGGATTTATTCGGTAAAAAGTGAATTTTCATCAGTTGCGTAAACAACTTAAATAAATTAGGGATAATCACAATCAATTCTCCTGCTTTAGGATTGTATTCAAAGTATTGAACGATTTTAAACGCTTTCACACTGTCTTTTGTAGCAATTGCGTTCGTTAATTCAAAAATATTGTAGTCTTTAGAAATTCCGATATTTTCTTCGATGTGAATTTCATTTATCGTTGTTCCTGCTTCAATTAGCAGCGATAATTTTTCAAGTTCCTTTACAATTCTTCCGAGGTCATTGCCTAAAAACTCAGCGAGTAACATTCCAGCTTTTGAAGTGATTCCGAATCCTAAAGATTTAACATAAGCTTGAATCCACTCCGACAATTGGTATTCTTTTACTTTTTCAGACTTGAATACAATTCCATTTTTTGCCGCGGTTTTGATTGATTTTTTACGTGCATCAAACGCTTTATACTTGTAGCAAACAACGAATACTGTGGTATCTAAAGGTTTTTCAAAATAGGCTTCTAATTCGTCGATTTGTTTAAAATCTTGTGCTTCTTTTAAAATCACTACTCGCTTTTCCGCCATCATTGGATAAGATTTCAACTCACTCAAAAGTGCAAGAACATCACAATCTTTTCCGTACAAAACGGTTTGATTAAAATCGCGCTCAAAATCTTCCAAAGCGTGTTCGGCAATAGCGTTACAAATCAAATCGATATAAAAAGGTTCCTCGCCGTGAAGAAAATAAATCTTCTCGAGCTTTTTGTTTTTAATATCTTTAATTATGAGCTTGTGATCCATCGAAGTTCAAAGGTACAAAACCGAAAGGATTATTTGGAATTTGAATAGGTAAAATCGAAATTGTTTTTGAAAGCATAAGTTTTGAATAATTGCTGTCGAAAAGAGAATTTGGTTTTGTAAAATACAAGGAACAGTTCGAGAAATCTAAGTTTTTGACAAAAAGCTTACATAATTCTTATTCAAAATGAATGTGTTTTTTGGGGTTTGAGATGTCAAAATTCAAGATTAGGTTTTTTTACCTATTGCACGCTTTGTTAAAAGTTCTTAATTTGGACAAGAATTATTCACCTAATCTACCTACGCCATGAGATTAATTTTTGTTTGCCTTGCTTTTCTAACTGCTTTTGTTGGAATATCACAAAATCCATTTCCAATTGAAGATATTAAATATTCTCCTGGTGGGAAGTTTGATACTATTTTTGATAATTATGGGAATAAATTTCTTATAAAAGATATGGTTATAAGTAATGACTCCACGAAAGTAGTAAGCTTCAATGATTGTAACAGCGGTTATTTTAAATTGTACTTTGAAGTAGGTTCAGGCTTTGAACAATCAAATTCTACACATCAACAACGTAGAAATGTCTTATGCCAATTGTTTAATGATTTATCACAGTTAATAACTCCTGTAAATCCAAACACTCCTGTGAACATCTATGTTAGAAGTTTTGTAAACGACTTAGTGGCTCCGCCGTCAGGAGTTGGTGCTTATGCTTCATCTGTTTATCTTGCCCCAGCAATAACAACAAATATTGGAGGCGGGATTGTTGATAATGTAATTTGGCAAACTATAAATTCAGGTATTGACCCCTTTATCGCATTCAATCCGCCAATTAGTAATTTGAATTCTGCTTCTGCTGGATTCTACCATGGAATTATTGCTTTTAATTTTAATATCCCAGGTGTAAGTTGGCATCAAAGTTTATCGCCTTGTCCATCCAACTTTTTGGATTTATATAGCATAGGGCTTCACGAAATTACACATGCTTTAGGATTTGCGTCTTTAATAAATGATAATGGGCAATCGAAATTTGGAGTATATTATCCATATTTCTCTAGGTATGACACCTACTTAAAAACTTCAAGCGGTTCAAATTTAATAACAAATTCAAATACTTGTGGAACACTTTATAATTATGGTTTTAATACTCAATTAAGCACTTCTGTATTGTCAACTAATGGAACAATTTGTACAGACCCCAACCTAATTCAATTTACAGGATCTGTTAATAGAAAAGTTTATACTAATACAACTTTCGATCCAGGAAGTTCCTTAAGCCACTTTGAAGATGTATGTCACCCCAATAATTACCCAAATAATTCTTATTATGTAATGGCTGATGGTAGTTTTAATACAAGTGTACCTGGACAATTTTATTCCAATCGTTATTTAAAAGAAGAAGAACGAAAAGTTTTATGCGATATTGGTTATAAAGTTACAAATGTGTTTGGAAGCTATACTTATCCAAACACCACACAATGCGGAGGTAATCAAATTGTTGGTGTTAATGACGGTATTACTTATAATGCATCAGCAAATACATATACTTACGTAATCCCAAATAATAGCCCAGCATTACCTATAAGTAATTTTTTATTAAACGATTACAATCCTAACAGTTCTTTAACATTGACTTATGAATGTCCTGAAAGTGTCTTTGGTTATGGTGTTGCCTCTCAAGTAAATGGAAACACCATTAGCTATACACCAAATGGAACTGGAGATGGACTAGATTTAATTCGTTATGTTCCTATTTTACAAAATGGACAGAAAGGGAACATAACTTATATATATGTATATGTTACATCCCCATCTTGTGGAGTTATTGGAGCATGTGAGAGTTATGTAAATAATGGAAATTTTGAACAATCTATCAGTTGTGGAAGATTAGATGGAAGTAGTCAAAGTTTATTAATTAGCACTCCTTGTTGGAATAAATTTTCTGACACTCCTGATATTTGGTCTGTTGTAAATTCGACATGTCCTTCAGGAAGTGGTTATTCTTTTCCTCAATTATTTGTCAATTCATGGAATATGTTAAATAGTAATACTCATTTTTTAGGTTTAAATTCGGCTAAAGATAATTACATAGATGGATTACAAAATAGTTTAACCAGTCCATTAATTCCATCAATGGGATATTATGTTAAATTTAAAGCAAAAGTTTCAAATCATATCCCTAATCTTAATAGTTCCTCTTATGTTTCAATTGGTGGATCAACAACAAATACTCCTATTTCTTCTCTTTACTACACAAGCTTTCCTCCACAAATCCAAAATTTAGGTAGTGTTTTTATTTCTGGTAATAATTGGCAAGATTATCAAATTCATATTCCAAATACTTTGATTACTTCAACAGTTAATTACCTAACATTAATAAATGCAATTTATTTATCTCCAAATTTTGCATCTTACTTAATGATTGATGATATTTCCATAGTTGAAGAAAATGCAAATTACTATTTCTCACCACCTTCATTTTTATGTACAAATACCCCGATTGATTTAAGTAATTATACCAATATTCCAAACGGAACATTTTCTGGAAATGGTGTAAATGGAACAACGTTCAATCCAGCAACTGCTGGATTCGGAAGTCATAATATTTCTTATACTTTTACAAAACCAAATGGATGCTCAGTAACACTTTTAGCAACAATAAATTACACTAACTCCAACATTACACCAACTTTTACCCAAGTTGCACCAATTTGTTTTGGCTCACCTTTAAATCCACTTCCAACAACATCTAATAATGGCATTACTGGAACATGGTCTCCTGCATTAAATAATACAGCAACCACAACTTATACATTTACACCACCAATAGGATCTTGTCCAACAGCAACAACAACTATGACAATTGAAGTTGGCTCTTGTTGTGTTACTCCAATTGCAACATTTAATAATCAAATTAATGCTTCCACACTCTTAGGTATTGCAAGTGGACAAACAGTTGAAATAAATGCAAATGTTATAGTTAATTCAAATTGCACCTTTAATGGAATAAAATTTAGATTAGGAGCAAATGTTAAAATAATTGTAAATACTGGAATTACATTAAATTTAACTAATTGTACTTTATATTCTTGTACCTCCATGTGGGATGGGATTGAAATTTTAGCAGGAGGAATATTAAATATAAATGGAACAAGAATAGAAGATGCAAAGGAGGCAGTAAAATCAAACAGTATAAGTGGTGGTACACTAACAGTTAATAATAGTATTTTCAATAAAAATAAAACAGGAATTCATATCGAAAATTGGCCAAATTTTAATGGTATAAACAATATCAATGGTTCCATTTTTGATTGTACCATAACTAATTCTCTTTCGTCAAACGGTTTTTTAAAAGCACCTTTTGTTAATCAAAAATCACATTATGGAATTTATATCAAAAAAGTACAAAATGTAACGATTGGAGGGACTACACTAAACAATTTTCAAAATTTAGAAGTTGGAATTTATACTGAAAACTGCAATAATGCAATAATTCAAAAAAATAACTTCACTAATATTAATACTCTCTGCCCTGTTTCAGGCGCTTGTACATCGGCAACAATAAAAGGTTGGGGGATTTTTGCATCAAGCGTCACTGATATAACTATAGGTGATATCACAAATTCAGTTTTAGGAAATACTTTCTCTGATTCATATAATGGAATTGCTTTAAATAAATGTGCTAAATTTAATATCCATAGAAATACTTTCAACAATATTTTAAGTCCAATACCATCCCAATTTGGAATATACTTTTCTGTTTTTATTGGAAATTACGGATCTGACATTGGAATTGTTGGGTATAATAACTTTATCCAAAACAACACATTCACAAATTTTAATAGAGGGATTTACTACACTAATAACTATAGCAACTCACTTACAATTAGTCAAAATAAAATGTCCACGTTTAATGATGTTAGTTCATCGGCAATAAATATTTTCAATAATACAAGACCCCAAACGATATTGATAGAAAAAAATATTTTCAATGAAAACACAAATCAATTTGGTCGCGATGCTATAAATATTGAAAATGCAGTTGCTACAAATGGCACTAACATAACCATAAAAAGAAACACCATAAGAAATGTTAGAAATGGTGTTCGACTTTCTTTGTATAACAATGTTAAAATCATAGAAAATAGTAGTAATTATACAAGTATTGGTACAACTAAAGCAGGGATCTATTTTCCAACAACAGCACCAACTTCCTCTACAGTTACAACTGGAATTAAACTACAAGGTTGTAATGGTACATCAGTAAGATCAAATTCTATTCAACGTACAAATTACACTTCAAGCCCTCTTAATGGTTTCAATGAGCTTACAAGTACTCAAGCTCTATACATGTTTGGCATCTACGTTGGTGAAAACTGCATCAACTCAAACATTATTGACAATACCACCCTTAAAATGGGAACAGGAATTTACGTCTTTGGAACGAACAACAACCCTGTAACACTCAAATGCAACCAAATGAAATTTCACCCAGTAGGACTACACTTAAATGGACTTGTAGGGACTCAAGGTAGCTTAACTTCCCCACAGGATAATCAATGGGCAATTTCTTCTGGAGCATTAGGAATAAGAAGAGATGGTTCACTTTCTTCATCTAATTTTATTTTCTTCACTAGAAGTCTTTCGATGCCTTTTTTACCTAATCCAAATACTCAATTTTCACCTGGAGGTACTGCAATTGCGTATCAATCGACATCTAGTAATTTACCTTATACTTGTCAAGAAGGATGTGCTAATCCTCCTTGTTTGTTACCTGCTGGTATGATGCAGGTTATTACATCAACAGGTGAGTATAGTTTGTTGAGCCAAGAAGAATTAAAAACTTTGGATATTGAACTCTATAAAAGTTTAAAAATAAGTCCTTATACCTATGATGAAAACTCTGAAGAAGGCGAAAAATACGATGCGTTTATTGACAGTATGGATATGACAAATGCCTATAAAATATTTGAATTAGAAGAAGAACTGGCAACTAAAGACACCATTTCTGCACAACAAAAATTAGCGGCTTTTGAAGCTTATGGTGATGTCGAACTCAACTACAAAAAAGTATTTGAAGTTTATATAAATACTTGGATGAAAGGGAAATATGAATTGGAAGAACAAGATAGTACATATCTAAGACAAATTGCCATTCAAAGCCCAAGAGTAGCAGGAAATGCGGTGTATATGGCGCGCGTAATGCTTTCGATTGATACAATTGATACAGAAACATACTCAGCTAAATCAATGACTCAATCCAATAATCTTTTATTTAATCAATTAAAACTTTTCCCTAATCCAGGTAGTGAATTTATCCATTATGAATTACCAATATTGGAAAATGAGACTGGAATTGTTAGAATTCTTGATGTTTCAGGAAAAACAATTATTGAATGGGAAGTTGATCATGAGAAAATAATTGGTTCCGTAGATGTAAGTCAATATTCAAAAGGAATCTATTTATTTGATCTTAAATTTACAAATGGTAAATCTATTGTAAAAAAGATGATAGTTAAATGATTAAATTTCTAAATGTATATATAAAAGTAATGCTCCTAATTATATTAGTAGAACTGCATTTTAATGTTTCATCACAAAACAACTTGGTTCCGAATCCTAGTTTTGAACAGTATGACACCTGTCCATATTTCCCTAATCCAAGTGCAATTGGTTTAGAACAAATTTGCAAATCCGTCCCATGGTTTCAACCAAATGAACCTAATGCAACACCATCATCAGGTTGTGGAAACAGTTCTAGTGATTTTTTTCATTCTTGCTCAGGACAAATACCAAATGTTTTATATACTGACTTTCAGTTCCCAAATTTTGGTAATGGATTTTCAGGAATTGCTACATATGATGCATTGTGGATTCCAGAAGAGGCACGAGAATATTTAGAAATTAAATTAATTGAAAATCTAAAAAACCACAAATATTGTGTTTCATGGTACGCTAATTTAAGTAGTATATCACGATTTGGATCAAATCATGTTGGTGCTCTTTTTACTAAAGATACTGTTTTTCAATATGGCTTTTGGGAAATTATTCCAACAATCCCTCAAATTGAAAATTTAGCAATTGTTACTGACACTCAAAATTGGGTTCCCTTTCATCAAACTTTCACTGCTGAGGGAGGAGAAAAATACATGACTGTAGGTAATTTTAGAGTAAAATCTTTGATTGAAACTGGCCCAGTGCGAGCAAATAATAACCGTTGGGTTTACTACTACTTCGACGATTTCGGTGTGTACGAACTCCCCGAAATTTCAGCGGGTATGGGTGGTGAAATTGATACTTTGGGAGAAAGTGTTTCACTTCAAGCCAATTGTGAGGGTTGTTGGAACGATTTGGTCTATCGTTGGTGGCCCAGTGCAGGTTTGAGTGATACAACTATTCTCAATCCCATAGCCACACCAGAGGTAACCACCACCTATTATTTTGGGCTCATTGATACTTCTGAAACCGTTCCTTGTATTGTAGATTTAATGGATAGTGTTACGGTTTTTGTTACGATTCCACAAGATACGGTCACGGCACCGCCAACAAGTTTTTCGTGGTTGGTCTATCCTTCACCCACAAACGGTAATTTAACGGTTCAATTTTCTGGTTTGTCGTCTGATAGTCAATTGCTTCTTATTGATGCACGCGGTCGCTTGGTAAGAAAAATTGCTGTTCCAAAAAACACAGAGAGTTTGCCTTTGGATATTTCTGCATTGGCTGCTGGGGAGTATTTTTTGCAGGTGGAGAATTCAAATTTGAAAGAGAGACGGAAGGTTACGAAGTTTTAATTTAAAATGTAGAATGTAGAATGTAGAATTGGGAGTTATTTCTTTGAATGAAAATTATGGTAGTTCTATTTTTTGGTTACGGTATCTAATTGTCACCCTCCTTATTCGCCACGGCGAACTCCCTCGAGGGAGGAAATAGATCTTGTGAGCAGTATAATTTATTGGAAAACAGAAAATTATCCCTTTTCACATAATTAAATTCCGAAGTGAGATTTAAGCTTCCCTCCTTGAGGAGGGATTGAGGGAGGTGATAATCAGATTCCAATGAAGAGACCGAGAGGGTGACAATTTTTAATAATAATCTTTCCAAAAAATCGCTTACATTTACTCTAAATTGAAAATGAATGTTAGTTAATAATCCTAAGGAAATTGCCTATCTTTCACCTCGCGTTGCAGGAAATGCGGTATATATGGCACGGGTAATGCTATCGATTGACACCTTGGATACAGAAACCTATTCAGCGAAATCCATTAATCTCTCCGATGTTAATATTTTTGATCATTTAAAACTATTTCCGAATCCAAGTAGCGAATTCATTCATTACCAATTACCGATACTTGAAAATGAATCTGGTTTTGTTCAAATCTTAGACGTTTCAGGAAAAATAGTAGAAGAATGGAAAGTTAATAGTTATAATACGATAGGTTCTTTGGACGTAAGTAATTATTCTAAAGGAATTTATTTGTTTGAATTAAACTTGAATAATGGAAAATCTATCGTTAAAAAACTGGTTGTCAAATAATTTTAGAGAGAGATTTAAAAAAAGGTTTAAGTTTATAATTTTTATTACATCTTTGACCTTTTCATGTTTTTCACAAAACAATCTAGTTCCAAATCCAGGATTTGAGCAATATGATACTTGCCCTAATTTTATAATTAATCCTGTTCTTGCTGGTGGTAATGCAATTTGTAATGCCATACCTTGGTTTCAGCCGCGTTTACCAAACGCTTCTCCATCAACATTCGGATGTGGAGGAAGTTCGAGTGATTTTTATCATAAATGTTCAGGAAACATTCCTTTTGTTTGGTCAGGGTTTGATTTCCAGTATCCATATTCAGGAGAAGGTTTTTCAGGAATAAATTTAGGAGGCCCCCCCCCCCCATCTGAGGGAAGAGAATACATTGAAGTTAAACTTAAGAATGAATTAATATCAAATAAAAAATACTGTGTTTTTTGGAGTTCGAATTTAAGTCGAGTTTCAAAGTTTGGTTCTAACAGGGCAGGAGTATTTTTTTCAAAAGATACTGTTTTTCAATTTGGTTTTGACTACAATAGGATACCTGTAATTCCACAAATTGAAAATATGGCAATTGTTATGGATACCCAAAATTGGGTGCCGTTTCATCAGATTTTTACAGCAGAGGGTGGGGAAAAGTACATGACAGTAGGCAATTTTAGGGAAAACTCAATGATTGAAACACAAATACTTTATCCCAATAATACTTGGTCCTATTACTACTTCGACGATTTCGGTGTTTATGAACTCCCAGAAATTTCCGCAGGTCTTGGAGGAGAAATTGACACCTTGGGAGAAAGTGTTTCACTGCAAGCCAATTGTGAGGGCTGTTGGAATGATTTGGTGTATCGTTGGTGGCCCAGTGCGGGTTTGAGTGATACAACTATTCTAAACCCTGTCGCCACACCTGAGGTAACTACCACCTATTATTTTGGGCTCATTGATACTTCAGAAACGGTTCCATGTATTGTAGATTTAATGGATAGCCTTACGGTTTTTGTTACGATTCCACAAGATACAGTAACGCCACCGCCAACACCTTTTTCATGGTTGGTGTATCCTTCACCCACAAACGGCAACTTAACGGTTCAATTTTCTGGTTTGTCGTCTGATAGTCAATTGCTTGTTATTGATGCCCGTGGTCGCTTGGTAAGAAAAATTGCTGTTCCCAAAAACACAGAGAGTTTGCCTTTGGATATAAGTGCATTGGCTGCTGGGGAGTATTTTTTGCAGGTGGAGAATGGGAGTTTGAAGGAGAGACGGAAGGTTACGAAGTTTTAATTTAAAATGTAGAATGTAGAATGTAGAATTGGGAGTTATTTCTTTGAATGAAAATTATGGTAGTTCTATTTTTTGGTTACGTATTTTGATGTGGAATTGACACTTCGACGGGCTCAGTGCAGGAAGTGAAGAGTGAAAAGTTAAAAGTGAAGTGTGAAAAGTTATCCGCCTCGGCGGAATTAAAAATTCAAAATCCTATTTTCACCAAAACTCTTATTTAACACCTGACTTTCGTCCTTTCCAAATAGGAGTAAAAAATGGAAGTAAAACCAAAATCAAGAGGTTGTAAAAAGGAAATAAAACTTGATAAATTGGCAAAATCAACCAAGCTTTTACTCTTTTAAAACGATTGAAAAAAGGTAAAAACAAGAGCATATCAACTCCAACTTTTAAAGCATAAATAATCGTTGCAAATAGAAATTCACTTTTACTGCATAAGTAAACAAGCAGTGAAAAAAAAGCAATTGTAAGCACGAATTGTGCAGCTGCTAAAGTTGTACTCAAATGGTCTTTCACATTTCCTGTTTTAGCAATCCAACGTAAGCGTTGATGTAAAAACTCACTCAAACTTTGTGGTGTTTCTGTTGTAACTTGCAATTCAGGTTGAGTAAAAATACGAATTTCAGCATTGGCATTTCTAAAATCGCGCAAAAGGTAAATATCATCTCCACTTGGAATATGGGCGTGAGTTTCAAATTGATCGAAAGCATCAAAAGCTTGTTTCCTTACCAATAAATTTGCACCACTTGCAATTATTGGGCGTTTAAGTCCACTTAAACCTGTATTTAGCGCATTGACAAGTAACAAATCAACTTCAAAGAAATGCTCATACCACCGTTTAGAAATCAATACTGCAGGCAATAAATAAAGGTCAGCTTGGGATAATTTTTCTATGCTTTCAAAATAATTTTTAGAAAAGGAAACATCTGCATCTAATGTCAAAAAGTAGGCAGTTGAAACAGTTGAAATACCAAATCTTAAAGCTCTTTTTTTTCCAAATTCTTGTTCTGGAAGCGTTAAGATTTGATAATTTATACCAGTTAAATGTTCGTTAATAAGTTGAACTGTTTGGTCGTTTGAATGGTCGTCAACGAAAATTAATTGAGCAGGAAGTTTATTTGAATTTTGTATGCTTTTCAATAAATCAATGATTCTCTTTTCCTCGTTTCGAAATGGAATGATTACAGCTACATCCGTTAACTTAATTTTATCATTTGAATTTAAATAGCTTCGTTCTTTTTGCCATTGTTTAGTTAAACCAATTCCTAGTAATAAGAAAAGAGAACTTACATAAATGCTAAAAAAGAAGATTAAAACTAAAATCAATTTTGTTTCTTTTTAAGTACTAAAACTGCTACAAAAGTAGGGATTAACAAATTGAAAAGCCACGTTGTTAAAGAAGCAAAAAGTACGGGAAATTCTGCAATTCCAGCCAAACTTAAAATGCTTACTGCAATAGATTCTCGCAAAACGATTTTCCCAAAAAACAAAGAAGGTGTCAAGGTGACGGACATATAAACAAGGGCAATCCACAACATATATTCCCAATGAAAAGCAACTCCAAAAGCCATAAGTGCCATTGAAAACTGAGCAACAAAAATCAAGTAACGAAGAAATGAAACGCCGATTATCTGCAATCGTGAAGGACCTTTTTTAACCAACAAAATCATAGATTGAATACGCTGAATTTTAACAGGAACAGCTAGAATTTCTCCAAAAAAGTAAATTAACAGACTTGTAATTGTTGCTCCAATGACTAACCCAATACTTAATTCACCAAATTTAAATTCATACTGATTAACCAATATAATTCCTGCAATTGCTCCCACAAACATACTGACGGTAAACTGAGAAAAATTAGAAATCATGGAATAAACGGTTAATTTCCACCGTTTGTTAGGTTCAAAAAAGATAATTCTACCCAAGAAATTACCGCTAAATGCAGGTGTTAAAAAAGAAGAAACAACTCCCGATGCGAAGGCACTGAACCTATTTGGGTTTTTTTCCTCTTTGATGGAATGTAATAATAAGTCCCATTTTAACCATTCAAAATACCAATTTAACGGAACTAAAATAAAGCAAATTATAAAAGGAAGCGCTTGAAAACTAGCAAATTGATTCTCGTTCCAATCGAGTTTACTGAGACGGGTAAACAGTAAATAAATCAGTACTGTGAAAACAATTCCTTTAAACAAAAGCAAAATTGTCGAACGAAAATAGTTAGTTTTAGACAACGAAAATAAGTTTGAATGGTTGAAGATAAGATAATTCTTGGAATTGACCCCGGTACAACAGTAATGGGTTATGGAATTATACATGTGAAGAATGGCAAAATGTCGATGTTGAACTTCGGTATTATTCAGTTGAATAAACTGGCAAATCAACCTGATAAATTAAAGCGTATCCTAGATCGATTAAATGGATTGATCCAAGAATACAAACCCGACGAAATGGCTATTGAAGCGCCTTTTTTTGGTAAAAATGTGCAATCGATGTTAAAATTAGGAAGGGCTCAAGGTGTTGCAATTGCATCTTGTTTAAATCACAATATTCCCTTTGAAGAATATTCTCCCAGAAGAATTAAACAATCCATCACAGGAAGTGGAGCTGCTTCCAAAGAACAGGTGGCTATCATGCTTCAAAAATTATTGAATTTTCAAGATATGCCTAAATATTTAGATGCAACCGATGGATTGGCAGTAGCGGTTTGTCATTATTATTCTAAAGGTGTTGGCGAGCATAATAAATCGAGCGGTGGTTCATGGACTGCATTTTTAAATAAAAACCCAAGTAGAAAAAAAACATGAAAAAATCAACCCGAAGTAGAAATATTCTACCAGTAAGAGACTTTGCTAAACGCATGTTACTTTATGGGTTTTATGCATTGTTTCTTTTAGTTTTTTCACTTGGAATTGGCGTAATTGGTTATCATTATTTAGCTGAATTAGGTTGGGTTGACAGTTTGTTAAATGCTTCAATGATTCTTACAGGAATGGGTCCTGTTGACCGATTGGAAACCGATACAGCAAAAATTTTCGCTTCGATTTACTCCATTTTTTCGGGTGTGATTTTTTTAACGACAGTCGCTGTATTTTTATCCCCTTTAGTTCATCGTTTATTACATATTTTGCATGTAGAAAATGAAAATAATGATTCCAATTAATACTAGAAAATGATTCGTATTTACACAGATGGTTCCTCTCGTGGAAACCCAGGCCCAGGTGGTTTTGGAACAATTCTAAAATTCGAGAATAAAGTCAAAGAAATCTCTCAAGGCTTTCGATTAACTACCAACAATAGAATGGAATTAATGGCGGTAATCGTAGGACTTGAAAGTTTAAAAACCACTAAAATTCCAGTTACAATTTACTCCGATTCTAAATATGTAATCGATTCCATCACACTTGGTTGGATTTTTGGATGGGTAAAAAAAGGATTTAAGGGCAAAAAAAACAAAGATTTGTGGCTTCGTTACCTAAAACTTCATGCTCAATTTGAATTAAAATTTGTTTGGGTAAAAGGTCATGCTGGACATCCAGAAAATGAACGTTGCGATGTTTTAGCTGTAAATGCCGCGGTTATTAATCCAACAAATATTGATGAAGGTTACGAATCCGATTCAGAAAACAATTTAAGGAGTTGAACTAATTTTTGTTACAAATCCATTTTTAGAAACCATTGTTCCGCCTTTCATTTCTCCATTTAACAAGTAGAAATAAACACCATCCGTACAATCTGAACCTCCATTATCTGTTCCGTCCCAAAGTAAAAGTGGTTTTGTATCGTCTCTGTCTCTATCCCAAACTACATTTCCCCAACGGTTGGTAATCGTTATGTGGAAAGTTTTAAATCCATCAAATGGCAAGTTGAAAATATCATTTGCTCCATCTCCATTTGGTGTAAATACATTTGGAACATAAATTTCTGGATCTTTTACAAAAATCGATTGCGTGATACTATCAACACAGCCAATAGCATCGGTTACAATTAAAGTAATATCATAATAACCACCTAGTGCATAAGAAGTAGATTGATTTGAGTTATTCAAAGCAGTTGTCGATTGATTATTGCCAAAATCCCAAGCCCATGTAGCAATTGGTGCACCTGTTGAAACCGATTGGTCAGTAACTACAGCCAAAGCTCCTTGTTCAACTGGATTTGGACTTACTGTGAAATTTGCTGTTAATCCATCATCGAAAACTTGAAGAGGAGGTAGTGGATAGAAAACATCACAACCCAAACTATCATATAACGTTACGCCAGGTGTAAATGATCCTTGAGAGGCGTAGTTATAATTAAAATCTAAATCATTTGTTACTGTATTGCCATCACCCATTTCCCAAATTGAACTGAAAACATTTTGCGGATTGGCCACTGTAAAGCTAGCACCTTGTGAACAAACTCCTGCTCCTTGCGTCCAATCAGGCTCACCAGAAGGACCACCTATTATTACATAATCGTCGATAGTTGTATCAGCGGTACATCCATATTCATCAGTTACATTTAAAATTAAATCATAATATCCAGAATAAGCATAAACTGTGGAAGCATTTTGATTTATTGAAACTCCTGCAGGTGAAAAATCCCAATTCCAAGAAACAATATCGCCGTAGGAAATAGATGAATCAGCCAAGGAAACAAATAAAGGTGGACAAGTAAAATTTCCTGACGAATCAGGTTGAGCACCAGAAAAAGTGTATGTTGGGATAGCAAAAGGAATTGAAACTGTTATTAAATTTCCAATCGTGTCTTTACAACCATTTGCATCGGTTGCAATTAGAGAAAGTGTATGTGTTGCGCTCGTTACACCAAAAGTAACATTGCTTTCATTGAAGATTGTTGAAGTATTTTCATCTGTAGAAAGTGGCGTTCCATCAACAAACCACTCATAAGTTAAAGGTGCAACACCCGTGGTTGTATTTGTTGTATTTATAGTTTGACCATTACAGATTATATTATCAACTGAGAAGAAGGAACTTGGTTTTGTGATTGTGATTGGATTAGAAGCAGGTGCAGATGTACAACCAAACACATCAGTTGCTGTTAATTCTGCATAAAAAGTCCCTGTCCCATTAAAAATATGGCTTACGGGTGTGTTGACTGAGTTTGTGGTTACTGTCGTACTATCATCAGTGAAAGTATATTCAAAACTTGCCAAAGCTAATCCATTTAATGAAATTGAACTATTGGTAAAATTTACTAAAAGTGGAGAGCATCCAATAACCGGATCCGAGGACAAAACAGCAAAAGGTGGAGCTAAAACGGTAACTTGTAAAGTTGTACTATCAAGACATCCTACACTATTTGTCGCAGTCATTTCAATAAAATATGAACCAGCTGTTGTGTAAACATAATTAGCTGTATCACCCATATTTATTGGTGTTGTATTATTTCCCATATCAAACTCCCATGATTCCAAGGGATGTGGATTAGGTGGTGTCATCCATGTTGAACTGGCATCGTACATGAATAATGAATCTCCTTGACAAATAGAATCATTACTCAATGTAAAACCAGGTATAACCATAGAAACATCAATTGTTCTTGTGGTACTATCACTACAGCCAGTTGTATAATTATGAATGACTTGTTCAACGGTATAGGATCCATAGTTTGAAAAAATATGGGTGACTGAACCTAAATCTGCATCATCGAGTTGGGGATCATCAAGAACCGTATTTGGTGTGCCATCGTCCCATTTCCAAATCATTTGAACATCATCATCTGTAACACCATGTGTAGCATCATCTGTTATATTCAATGTAACTGGTAAGCTTGAAGGGTTACAAAATAAAGTCTCAGCAGGTGTAAATTTTGAAATCGGAGCGTTTATGTAAATTAAAGAATCGATCAACATTGTATCTTTACAACCTCTGTAATCAACCACGAACATTACACTAAAATAACCTGTATCTGAAGTGAATTGATAAGTTGGATTTTGGTCAGTTGAAGTTCCATCCGAACCGTCTTCTCCAAATTCCCAGTAATAAGTAATTTCTGTTGAATCTGGATTAGCAGGAGTAGTTGTGAATGAAGAGGTGAACTCAAAATCTTTTTTAATACAATTAATTGTGGTGTCAACAGTAAAATTGACAGAATTTATTTGTCCAACTTTGATGTAGTCATCTAGGGTTAATGTTCCTGTACAACCTGATTGTGTAGTAACAGTTAAGGTTACATCATAAACACCAATCGGGAAAGTTTGAGCTGGAGGGGTTTGTAAATTTGAAGTTTGACCATTTCCAAAATTCCAATTCCATGATACAATTGGATTACCTGTTGGATTTGGTGAACTTGAATTATTTGTGAAATTGACAGATAATGGAGTACAACCACCTGTTACATCAGCCGAAAAATCTACCTCAACATCGGTAACATTTATGTATCCAGGAACTGTTGTTGTTCCAACGCATCCTTGAGAAGTAGTCATTGTCAAAGAAACTGGAAAAGATCCGTTAATTGGATAGGTTTGTGAAGGAGGATTTTGAAGTGATGAAGTTTGTCCATTTCCGAAGTCCCAAGAATAAGAAACTCCGCCTGAAGAAGTATTGACGAAATTTACAACTGAGGGTGCACAGTTTGTCAGGGGTGTTGCGGTAAAACTAGGCGTTGGTGTAGGTTGAACGGTTATCGTTTGAGAAGTACTACCGGTACATCCTGAAACTGTATTTTGTGAGGCCAATTGAATATTGAAAGTACCTGCTGTGTTGAAAGTAAAAGTTGGATTCTGTTCTGTACTTGAACCTTGTCCGCCAAAGTTCCAATTCCAAGTATTTGCTCCAGCTGTTGAATTATCAGTGAAGCTTACTGACTGACCGATACAAACAACAGGAGGTAAGGTTATTCCTGCTTGATAATTCGAAACTTCTATTTGTTGCACAACCGTTGAACTACAGCCTGTTGTAGCATTTGTAACTGTCAACGTTATTGGGTAAGTTCCAACTGAACCGTATGTCTGAGAAGGAGGATTTTGAACTGTTGAAGTTTGTGTATTTCCAAAATTCCAACTGTAGGTAAAACCGCCTGTTGAACTTGTATTATTAAATGTCAGCGTTAAAGGAACGGTACATCCTTGACCAAGGATTGAAAAGCTTGCTGTTGGTGAAGGTTTAACAGTAATATATCCTGGTTTTACTTCCGCATCTGCTGTACCATTTGCGTTAGTAACAACTAAAGTTACAGGGTAAGTTCCTGGAGTTTGATAAACGTGTGTTGCATTGACACCAACAAGCGAATCTCCGTCTCCAAAATACCATGCATTGAATACAATTGGAGAGGTTCCGTTTGCAGTCGAAGTATTTGTAAATGTTACTGGAGTTCCAGCACAAACAGATAAAGGTGTTGCGGTGAAATTTGCTATTGGTGTTTGTCCAAAGACAGAAAAAACTGACAAAAATATTGTGAGAAAAAAGAGTTTTTTCATGCGTTTAAGTTTTAGGAACGTAAAGATAGAAAGTTGACGCAAAAAAGCAAATAATAGATGCACAAATTCTATAATGTCAGAGAGGTATTAATTTTCCAACACAGAATTGTACCAACGACTGATTTCATTGATTGATTTATTCTTCCTTTTAGCCACATTTTCAACTTGTTCTGAAGATATCTTTCCTAATCCAAAATATTTCGCATCAGGGTGAGCAAAATACCAACCGCTCACTGAAGAAGCGGGTAACATCGCCAAACTTTCAGTTAAAGAAACACCTGTCAATTCAGTAGCATTTAAAATGTCGAATAATCCGATTTTCTCTTGATGGTCTGGACAAGCAGGATAACCTGGTGCTGGACGAATTCCTCGATAGGTTTCTTTGATTAATTCATCATTCGACAAGGCTTCATCCGATGCATAGCCCCAATGTTTTACACGCACTTCTTTGTGCATGTATTCCGCTAATGCTTCCGCTAAGCGATCAGCTAATGCTTTGATTAATATAGAATTATAATCGTCGTGATCCGCTTCAAATCGTTGCACATATTCTTCTAATCCAATTCCTGTTGTCACCACAAATCCACCGATGTAATCTTTTATTCCACTTTCTTTTGAAGCGATAAAATCTGCCAAAGCTAAATTCGGTTGACCAGCCACTTTTTTAGTCTGCTGACGAAGCGTAATTTGTTTGTAAATAACCTTTTCACGCGTTTCATCCTCGTATATTTCAATGTCATCGCCAACAGAATTAGCAGGAAACAATCCAATTAGGGCTCTCGCTTCTAGCCACTTTTCAGTAACAATTTTATTCAACATTTCTTGTGCATCTGCAAACAATTTTGACGCTTCCACTCCAACTACTTCATCTGTCAAAATATTTGGAAAACGTCCATGTAACTCCCACGTTTGGAAAAAAGGTGTCCAATCGATAAAAGGTACTAAATCCGCAATCGGAATATTTGTAAACAACTGACTTCCAATGAAATTCGGCTGAGCGCAATCTTCTTGTTTGAAATCAATTTTTAACTTATTGGCTTGTGCGGCTTCTAAACTCAACAATTCCTTTGCACCTCTGTGTTTTTCATGATGTTCACGTACACGAGCATACTCCAATTTCAACTCTTTAATGAAATTATCTTTTTTCGGCCCCAATAAACTTTCAACAACAGTCACTGAACGCGAAGCATCTAAAACGTGAACCGTTTGTCCTTTGGTATAATGTTGGTCGATTTTAACTGCCGTATGAACCTTGGAAGTAGTGGCACCACCAATCAATAGTGGAATCGACAAATTCGCTCGTTCCATTTCTTTTGCAAGGTGAACCATTTCATCCAAAGAAGGAGTAATCAAACCACTCAAACCTATCACATCAACGTTTTCTTCAATCGCTTTTTGAATGATTTTCTCAGCAGGAACCATCACCCCCATGTCAATCACCTCGTAATTATTACAACCTAAAACAACAACCACAATATTTTTACCAATGTCATGTACATCACCTTTCACAGTTGCCATCAAAATTCTACCTGCATAAGAGCTCACTCCGTCTTTTTCTGCCTCGATAAACGGCAACAAATAGGCAACTGCTTTTTTCATTACGCGTGCTGACTTCACCACTTGTGGTAAGAACATTTTTCCGCTTCCAAATAAATCACCAACCACATTCATTCCATCCATCAATGGACCTTCAATCACTTCAATTGGACGTTTGTATAATTTACGACATTCTTCAACATCTTCATCGATGAATTCAACCAAACCTTTCACTAATGAATGACTCAAACGCTCTTGAACTGACACATTTCTCCAAGACAAATCAATTTCTCGTTTCTTTCCATCACCTTTAACCGTTTCAGCATATTCTAATAATCGCTCCGTCGCATCAGGTCGGCGATTTAACAACACATCTTCTACAAATTCCAATAATTCTTTGTCGAAATCCGTGTAAACTTCAAGCATAGTTGGGTTTACAATTCCCATGTCCATTCCGTTTGAAATCGCATGGTACAAAAACGCAGCATGCATTGCTTCACGCACTTTATTGTTACCTCTAAAGGAGAACGAGACATTTGAAACACCACCGCTTACATGCGCGCCGGGTAAGTTTTCACGAATCCATTTTGTCGCACGAAAGAAATCTAAAGCATTGTTATTGTGCTCTTCCATTCCCGTTGCAACTGGAAAAATATTCGGGTCGAAAATGATATCCTCTTTAGGAAAACCAACAATGTCTACCAAAATATCATAGGATCTTTTACAGATTTCAATGCGTCTTTCATACGAATCAGCTTGACCATTTTCATCGAAAGCCATAACAATTACTGCCGCACCAAATCGTTTGATTATTTTCGCTTGGTGAATAAAATTCGCTTCGCCTTCCTTTAAAGAAATGGAATTCACTACACCTTTTCCTTGAATGCATTTCAATCCTGCTTCAATAATTTCCCATTTGGAACTATCAATCATAACAGGAACACGTGCAATATCTGGCTCTGAAGCAATCAAATTCAAGAACTTCACCATCGCCTCTTTTCCATCGATCATTCCTTCGTCCATATTGACATCGATGATTTGCGCACCACCTTCTACTTGTTCGCGAGCAACAGCCAAAGCCGCTTCAAAATCACCTTCTTTAATCATTCGCAAAAATGCTTTTGAACCCGTAACATTTGTACGTTCTCCTACATTTACGAAGTTGCTTTGTGGTGTTACGATGAGTGGTTCGAGACCGGAGAGTTTTAGTTCCATACTTTTTAATGTAAAATTTAGAATTGAAAATGTAGAATTAGATTTTCAATTCTTTAAATTTTGTTTAGTTGTAAGAATTATTCTTGTTAGTATTCTGTGAATTTCTATTGCTTCTGTATGTAAATTTTGGAAGTCATCTTCAGAAATAAAAAGTGAATCTTTTAATAATTCTAGCCAATATTGAGATTCATCACATTCTTTAATTGAAATCGAAAGTTTATGGATAAAATCAGCTTTACTTTGGGCATTGTTTGCTTCTCTAATATTTGCTCCGACAGAAGTAGCTGATCTCATAAATTGTTTACTTAAAATGTACTCTTTATTTTCTTGTAATTTCCTGCAAATAGTTATTGAATGTAGTGCAAAAGAGTAGCTTTTGGATTTTAATATATTTTCCTTCATAATTAATTTTTTACATTAATTTAAGAAAAAATATCATTTAGAATTCAATTTTACATTTTACATTGTCCATTTTGCATTCTCCATTTTACATTCTCAATTAAAATTCCTTGGTTTATAATTTTTCGCCATTTCCGCAATCGCTTTGATGTGATCAGGAGTTGTTCCACAGCATCCCCCGATGATGTTTACCAAACCTTCGTCTAAGAATTCTTTGATTTGAGAAGCCATCATTTCTGGTGATTCGTCGTATTTTCCGAATTCGTTTGGCAGTCCTGCATTTGGGTGGGCACTTACGCCAAAAGGTGATTTTTCATTTAAAATTTGAAGATACGGTCGCATCAAACTTGCTCCAAGTGCACAATTCAATCCAATTGTCAATAAAGGCATGTGCGAAAGCGAAATCAAAAATGCTTCAGTTGTTTGACCGGTTAAGGTTCTTCCACTTTGGTCGGTGATTGTGCCTGAAACCATGATTGGAATTTTTTCATTTCTGTCTTCAAAAACTTGATCGATTGCAAACAAAGCGGCTTTGGCATTCAAGGTGTCGAAAATCGTTTCTACTAGAAGTATATCAACTCCACCATCCATCAACGCATTCACTTGCTCTTTGTATGCGCCAACTAATTCATCAAATGTAATTGCTCTGTAACCAGGGTCGTTTACATCAGGCGAAATAGAAGCCGTGCGATTTGTTGGGCCAATCGAGCCAGCCACAAAACGTGGTTTATCTGTAAATTCATTCGCTACTTCTTTTGCAATTTTAGCACTTTCATAATTGATTCGATAAACGGCATCTTCTAATCCATAGTCGGCTTGTGCAATCCAAGTTCCTGAAAAAGTATTAGTTTCCACAATATCAGCACCTGCTTGAAAATACTGACGATGAATATCTTTGATTATGTCTGGACGTGTAATTGACAACAAATCATTGTTTCCTTTCAACGATTTAGTGTGGTTTTCAAAAGCACCTTTACGAAAATCTTCTTCTTCTAATTTATGTCGTTGAATCATAGTGCCCATCGCACCATCAAGGATAAGAATTCGTTCTTTTATTGCTTTTTCTAGTTCTGTTTTCATTTGTTTTTATTGTTGCACAAATGAAGTAGTAGAGAACAGCGAACTGTCAACTTATCTTTTCAGTCAATAGACTGATTGGATTTGGCACCTTTTCATTGCTGGTAGGTTGCCAAGGTTTCGCAGGGCCTATCCCTCCACCTTTCTTCATAAGTTTATGTTAATGAACGTGGGGCAAAAATAATTCAAAAATTGATTCCAACTTGTAAAAGCAAGTACTTTTACATTTTAAGACCGTTTCAAAAGTCGATAATTTAGGCTTTCTAAAAATTTAAACCCGGAGTTTACCCTTGTAAATGAGGATTTTAAATTTTTAGAGTAACGACAAGTAGCGAGTTTTGCAGCGGTCTTATTTTTTGTAATTTCACACAACAAAAGTTTGCTTTGAAAAAATTTCTACTCGGATTTGTTTATGCCTTTCAAGGTTTTGCTATTTTGGTTAAATCAGAAAGGAATTTTAAGTTTCATCTTTTTGCCTTTTTGTGTATTACCATCGCTGGATTTTATTTTCAAATTGAAAAAACGGAATGGTTGGCGGTTTTGATAATTTCGTCTGTAATTCTAACTGCTGAAGCATTAAATTCTGCCATTGAAAAATTATGTAACCACGTTCAACCAGAAATTCATCCTGCTATCAAAAGTGTAAAAGATATTGCAGCAGCTTCAGTTTTGATAAGTTCAATTATTGCGGTACTTATCGCTTGTATAATTTTTCTCCCAAGAATTAATAAACTAATTTGAACCGTTTTCCAGGTAATTGTTGAATTACATTCGCCATTTCAAGATTAAATAGATGCACATTCATTTGTGAGGGTGTAATTCCAGATTTCATACATAAAACATCTGCATGAAGTTCGCTTTCATTTTCTAATAATTCAACGATTTTACCTTCATCTTGATTCAAATCATGGAAAAGTTGTTTTTGCTGTACTTGCTTTTTATTTGAATCTTTCCAATTCATGAAAGTTAAAAAATCAGCTCCTTTGGTAATCAAATGTGCTTTTTGCTTGCGAATTAAATCATTGCAACCCTCCGAAAAAGGTCTGTCAATGTCTCCTGGATAAGCAAAAACATCGCGACTGTAATCATTTGCCAATTCAGCTGTAATAATTGAGCCTCCTTTAATTTTACTTTCAATAACAATTGTTGCATCTGCCATTCCAGCCACGATTCTGTTGCGCATCGGGAAGTTTTCTCTGTCTGGATTTGTATTTATCATAAACTCAGTGACCAATCCTCCATTTTCCATCATTTCTAAAGCAGTCGAACGGTGCTTAAATGGATAGATGCGATCGAGTCCATGTCCCAAAACGCCAATTGTTTCCAAACCATTTTCTACACACAAGCGATGTGCGAGAATATCCACACCATAGGCAAGACCAGAGATAATCTGAATTTGTTCATTTTTCAAGGATTCTATTAATTCATGTAGAATTTTACTCCCATAATTTGTTAAATTTCGAGTGCCAACAATTGAAACAATTTTATTTTGATTCAAATCCATTTTTCCTTTTGAATATAAAATAATTGGAGGGTCGCCACATTGTTTTAATCTTCGGGGATAATCTTTATCAAGAAAGAAATGACTGCTGATATCGTGTTTGAGGTTATAATTACATTGATTTTCTGCCAGTTCCAACGCCTCTTCTCGTTTCATTGATTTTAAAATTGACTTTGAGATTCCCGTTTCTTGCCAAAGCGTTTTAACCGAATTAATAAATAACTCTTCTGCGCTACCAATTTTTGATATGATTTGTGCAGCTCTAACAGGTCCAATTCCATGTAACTTACTGCATGCAATTTTGTAGATTTCGTTTGTTTTGTTCAAAATTTCTTAGTTTTGCAACATTAAGTTACTCAAAAAACTCATTCTCTCGTAAATGAAAAACTTATTTTTTTCAATTTTTCTACTTTTTTCTTTTGTAAATTTTGCTCAAATTAAGGGGCTTGTTCAAGACGGAAAAAACAAAGAAGCACTTGTTGGAGCAAAAATTTTTCTATCAACTGGTGAAAAAGCAATCACTAATCCTCTAGGTAATTTTGTACTTAAACCGTCAGCTTATCCTGTCTATTTGAAAGTTTCAATGATTGGATATATTTCTGATTCCTTAAAAATCACAAAAGATACCACTCTAACCTTTGATTTGTACTCGCAAGTTCAAGAAATTAAAACTGTAGTTGTAACCGCAGGAAGAAGAAATCAAGACATTGAAGATGTAGCAGTTTCTATGGAAATTATTCGACCAGAATTAGTTAACAACAAAGGTTTAGCAAGTTTAGAACAAGCAGTTGACCAAAGTCCAGGAGTTTATTCAATGGACGGACAAGTTAGTATTCGCGGTGGTGGTGGTTATGCCTACGGAGCAGGAAGTCGTGTAATGCTTGTTTGGAATGGTGTACCAATGTTAGCTCCAGATTTAGGAGATGCAAAATGGAATTCAGTCCCAATGGAACAAGCTTCTCAAATTGAAATTTTAAAAGGTGCATCATCTGTGTTATATGGAAGTGGTGCGTTAAATGGAATCATTGCAGTTACTGAAAAAGAACCTGGTCCAAAAGGAGAATTAAAGGCAAAAATACAATCAGGAATTTACGACGATCCAAGAAGAAAATCAATGATTTGGTGGGACAAAAATCCAACTTTTCATTTGGCAGATGTTTATTACGGTAAATCTTTTAAAAACATCGGTTTCACAATTGGCGCAAATGCCTACCTAGATTCTGGATATAGAAAAGGTGAAAATGAAAAAAGATACCGTTTAAATGGTTCCATTTATTTCAAACCGACAAAATTCCCAAAATTGAAAGCTGGAATTGGTTACAACGCACAATACCAGGACGTTGGAGTTTTCGTGCTTTGGAAAAATGACACATCAGGTTACGAAGCAATGGACAATACATTGTCAAGACAAAAAGCAATACGAATCAGTGTTGACCCTTATGTTAAGTTTTATGATAAATACAATAATAGACATAATTTTAAATCACGTTATTACATCGTAACAACCGGGAATTCGAAGAACGTTTACAATGCTTCGTTTGCTGAAATGTACTATTTGGATTATCAATTTCAACGAAAAGTTGGTGAATTTACAAACTTCACGGCAGGTTATACAAATAACACGAGTAGAGTAATAAGTACTGTTTTCTCAAATCACATTTCGCAAAATTCAGCAGCTTACACGCAGTTTGAATCTGCCTATAAAAAGTTAGATTTCTCTGTTGGGATGCGCTTAGAGTACTATAAATTAGACTCTTTAGTGTCAGATTCAAGATTCAGAATAACCGATTCACTTTCAATTCCAATTTACCCTGTATTTAGAGCTGGTTTGCATTATGAAATCAACAAAGCATCACATTTAAGGGCATCAATTGGTCAAGGTGTACGTTTTCCTTCAATTGGTGAAAGATATGTATCGACGTCAGTTGGTGGACTTGTAATTTTCAGAAACCCCGAATTAAAACCAGAAACAGGTTGGGCAGCAGAAATTGGATACAAACAAATTGTAAAATTTGGTGACAATTGGAAAGGTTTTTTCGATGTGGCAGGTTTTGTTAATCAGTACAGTAATATGACTGAATTTACGTTTGGAGTTTATAAGCCTGACACAATGGGTAACCTTCAAGTTTCTGACCCCAATGCACTTAATTATTTTTATAACTGGGTTGGTTTTCAAGCGAAAAATGCTGAAAAAGCTAGGATAACTGGAGTTGAATTATCATTTAATAGTCAAGGAAAGATTGGACAAGTAGAGTTAACCTCACTTATAGGATACACTTATATGAATCCAATTAGCTTAAACAATGACCCGAACTATCGATTAACTTTCTCAGACACTAGCTCTAGAATGCTTAAATACCGTTTTAATCATTTAGCTAAAGTTGACGTACAAGCAACCTACAAAAAACTTAGTATTGGTTTTTCATCTAGATATAATAGTTACATGAAAAATATTGATGCAGTATTTGAAACAGGAGTTTTAGGTCAAGAACTATTAGTTGGCATGAAAAAATACCGTGACGCCAATCAAAGAGGTGCATTAGTATTTGATACAAGAATGAGTTATGAAATCAAAAAAGAAATAAAACTTAATTTAATAGTTAATAATTTATTGAATGCGGAATATGTTTCTAGACCGGGTGATATTCAGGCTCCAAGAAACTTTATTGTTCAGTTACAGTTTTCTTTATAGTGTAATTTAAACACTATTTGAGAATAAAAAATTTTAACATTTATTCTCAAATCAAAAATTTCTTTTAATATTGAAGTCTAAACTATGATTATGAAAGGAAGAATACTTGCTTTTGCAACACTTGTTGTGCCCTTTTTAATGCAAGCACAAATTACAGGAAAAGTAAACGACAAAATTTCTAACGAGCCTCTTATTGGAGCGAAAATAGTGGCATCTGATGGTGCTAAAGCGATTTCTGATTTTGATGGAAATTTCAAATTAGATGTCCAAAAATTTCCAGTTACACTAATTGTTTCTATGCTACAATATGTCAACGACACAATTGTTGTAGATAAAGCTGGAGATATTTCCATAAAATTAGGCGAACCCGTAAAAGACCTCGAAACCGTTGTTGTTTCAGCAGGACGTAGAAAACAAGCGATTGAAGAGGTTCCTGTTTCTATGGAAATTATTCGTCCTCAATTAATTGACAACAAAGGAATCACCGATTTAGAACAAGCTGTAGAACAAACACCTGGAGTATTCACAATGGATGGTCAAGTTAGTATTAGAGGTGGTTCTGGATTTGCTTACGGAACTGGTAGCCGTGTTTTATTACTTTGGAATGGCATGCCCTTACTTTCAGGATATGCTGGAGATACACAATGGAATGCAATCCCAATGGAACAAGCTTCCCAAATTGAGGTAATGAAAGGTGCAGCATCTGTACTTTATGGAAGTGGTGCGCTCAATGGAGTAATTTCTTTATCTGAGAAAGAACCTGGTTTAAAACCAGAAACAAAATTGAAAGTCGCTTATGGATTTTATGATAACCCAAAACGTGCCTCGTTAAAATGGTGGTCTAAAACTCCAATGATGCAACAAATTGAAGCATATAGAGGACAAATGTTTAAGAAAATGGGATACACTGTTTCTACAACTCTTTTCCATAACGATGGTTACAGACAAGGTGAAACAGAATATAGAGGACGTGTCAGTGGAAGTATTTACTTCAAACCAGAAAAATTCAATCGATTAAAAGCAGGTATTGGTTATAATTATCAAGTACAAAAAACTGGTAATTTTTTAATCTGGCAAAGTGATACCTTAGGTTATGTTCCTAGCGGAGGTGCAGACACAAGCAATCCAGCATCTACTTTAACTTATAACTTAGGTCAACGATTATTTCTTGATCCATATATCAAATTTATAGACAAGAAAAACAATCGACATAGTTTAAAAAATCGTATTTATTATGCTCACAACGGAAACATAAACAACCCGAGTCAAAGTAATGGTGCAATTATTTATTTTTCCGATTATCAGTTTCAAAAACAATTTGGAAATGGCATAACAATTTCAACTGGCGCCTCAAATATTTATAATGTTGTACAATCAAATTTATTCGGAAATCACACTTCTAATAACTTTGCAGCTTATTTTCAATATGAACAGAAAATTGGCAAACTTGATATTGTAGCTGGTGCGCGTGCTGAACATTTTCAAATGGATGGAATTAGAGGTGATTCAGACTTTATGATTAACAAAAAAGATTCTGTTTCTATTCCTGTTTATCCTGTAATCAGAATGGGATTACACTATGAAATTGCAAAATATACTCACCTAAGAGCTTCTTTTGGACAAGGAATTAGATACCCTTCAGTTGCAGAACGCTTTACTCAAACATCTGTTGGAGCATTGAATATTTTCCCTAGTCCTCAATTAAGACCTGAAATTGGCTGGGCCGCAGAAATTGGTGTAAAACAAGGTGTAAAAATTGGAGAATGGAAGGGTATGTTTGATGTTGCTGCTTTTGTCAATCAGTACAGTAATATGATGGAATTTGCATTTGGAGTTTTCAATCCAGATTCAATTGTTTTGAGTACAGACCCAAATAGTCCAGGATATATTAACAAATGGGTTGGGTTTAAAGCACAAAACGCAGAAGCTGCTAGAATTTCTGGAATTGATTTCTCTTTCAATAGTTTTGGAAGTATTGGTAAAGTTGAAATCATTTCTTTAATTGGATATACTTATATGAATCCAATTAGTTTGAATAATGATTCAGTTTATCAAGCTGGATTTTCAGCACCAGGATCAGGTTTGTTAAAGTATCGTTTCAAACATCTAGCTAAACTAGATGTTGAAGCAAACTACAAAAAATACAGTGTTGGTGCATCATTTAGATACAATAGCTTCATGGAAAATATTGATTTAGTATTTGAAGAGCCAGTTGCTGGTTCAACCTATATTTTACCTGGTTTGAAAGAGTACCGCCAGAAATACAATAAAGGAAACTTTGTTGTAGATTTTCGTTTAGGTTACAAACTAAATGAAAAAGTCAGATTTGGTTTAATTGCTAATAATCTGTTGAATGCCGAGGCTACTTCACGTCCAGGCGATATTCAACCGCCAAGAAACTTTATGGCGCAGATTCAAATGAAATTCTAAAGATGAAAGTACTCGGAGTCATTCCTGCGCGATTTGATTCTTCACGCTTTCCGGGCAAACCTTTAATTGATTTAAAGGGAAAAACAATGATTCAACGTGTTTATGAAGGCGTTCTAAAATCTTCAAAAATAGATGAGGTCATTGTTGCAACTGATGATCAACGTATTTTTGATGAAGTAATCCGTTTTGGTGGAAAAGTAGAAATGACTGCTGCAACTCATCAAAGCGGAACGGATAGATGTGGTGAAGTTGCCAAAAGACATCCTGAATTTGATTTAATTATTAATATTCAAGGTGACGAGCCTTTGGTAAACTTTTTACAACTCGAGGCCTTAATCGCAGCATTTGAAAATCAAGAAACGAACATTGCAACTTTATCCAATAAATCAATAGAATCAGCGGATCTTTCTAATCCAAATAGAATTAAAATTGTCGCTGATGTAAATGATTTTGCACTTTATTTTAGCAGAAGTTCGATTCCTAATTCTGCTAATTTCAAAGGTGATCCAATGCGTGTTTATCCGTTTCTTCGACACATCGGTTTATATGCTTTTAGAAGAGAAACATTGCTACAACTAGTTGAACTTGAGCCAACTGTTTTGGAACAAATAGAATCCCTTGAACAATTGCGTTGGCTTTTTTATGGCTATAAAATCAAATTGGTAGAAACAACAATCGAAACGCCAAACATCGATGTGCCAGATGACCTTCAAAAGGTGTTACCATTTTTGTAACAACTTATTGTTAATTGCGTATGTTTTCTTAAATTTGAATAATGTTTTCAGTAGAAGAAATAATCTGTCAGTTGTTGTTGCGTCATTCGTGTGTTATCATTCCATCTTTTGGTGGATTTGTAGCGCAGTCTGTTTCAGCAAGTATTGACAAAGAAAATGGCATTATTCATCCTCCATCAAAGCATTTATTGTTTAATAAAAACTTAATCAATAATGATGGTCTTTTAACTGCTGAATACGCAACGTTTAACCGCATCAATTACAACGATTCGCTTTCAACAATTGAATTATTCACAAGCAATTTGAAATCAGAATTAAATGCAGGTAGAAAAGTGGAATTACCAAAAATTGGAACTTTTCACTTAGATTCAGAAAAAAACATTTGCTTCGAGCAAAATCGCTATTTCAATTTTTTATTGAATGCCTACGGTTTAGGAAACGTTCAATTTATTCCTAATCAAAAAGCAAAAGAGCCTGTAATAGAAAAAGCAATCCCTGCGATTGAAACAGCAGCTCCAATTGTGGAAATTGAAACGCCGATCATTGCTATAGAAACACCTAAGAAGTCGCGCAAAATCATTAAATATGTGGCAGCCGCAGCATGTTTTCTTCCGATTGCTTTTTATTCGTTTTGGATTCCTGTAAAAACAGATGTTTTAAACTCAGGTGTAATTTCAATCAACGATTTCAACCCTTTTTATAAAGCAGAAAAAGGACTTTATTCACCAACAAAAGCAGATTTCAAAACAATCATTTTTGAAGACGCAAGTTATGTTGCTGAACCAATCGTTGAATCTGAACCGATTGAAAGTGAGCCAACTGATATAGTCGCAACTATTGAACCTACAATTAATGTAAGTCAGGCGATTAATGTAAAAAGCAGTAATAAAAGACAAGCATTTGAGTACATCGTTGGTTGTTTTTCTAGTAATGCAAATGCTGTCAACTTTGTAAACACACTTAAAAATCAAGGTTTTGATGCCACAATTATTTCTGGAGGAAATCTTACACGTGTAAGTATAGGATGCGCGTCAAATTCAAAAGCTTTAGATTCACTCATTCAACTTTCCAACTCAAAAGGTTATCAGGGTTGGGTTTTAAAATAAAAATCACATGAACTTTAAAATTAAATTTTTCACGATACCATTATTTTTGGTGTCGAGTTTTGTATTTGGTCAAAGCACGAATGTTGAAGGTAGCAAATACCAATTCAAAAAAATAGCGCACCACGACGCAACGCCTGTGGAAAGTCAAGGTAAAACTTCAACTTGTTGGTCGTTTTCAGCATTATCTTTTTTCGAATCTGAATTAATGCGCATGGGGATGAAAAACGTAAGTCCTCTTTCTGAAATGTATATTGTCAGAAAAGCGTATGAATTAAAAGCAGAAAAATTCATTCGAATGGATGGTAAAATTAATTTTGGTGAAGGTGGAGCATTTCACGACATTCCTTTAGTGATAAAAAATTATGGAATAACACCACAATCTATTTATTCTGGAGTTACATCACTTTCAACAACAACAGGTGTTATTAGCGATAAGCGAGGCGAAGGTTATAATCATAAAAAATTGTACGAAGAATTAAATAACTACATGCAAAATGTACTTGCACCAATTAACAACGGTACTATGGAAAGCTTTAACCCAAATTGGAAAAAAGGTTTCAATGAAATTTTAGATCGTTATTTAGGCAAAGTAAATGAGAATTTTGAAGTAGATAAAAAAACCTTTACACCCAAAAGTTATGCTTCAAGTCTTGGTTTAAATATGGACAACTACGTTTCTTTGACTTCATTTACCAATCATCCCATGAATGCAAAATGTTTATTGGAAATACCAGACAATTGGGCTTGGGGAGAAAGTTATAATGTTTCTTTAGATGATTTATTTAATGCAACTGTTGAAGCTTTAAAAAATGGATATACTGTTGCTTGGGGTGCTGACGTTTCTGAAAAAGGATTTAGCTTTAAAAATGGTATTGCAATTGCTCCAAAGGACGAATCTACCATTGAAGTAAAAGGACAAGACAGCAAAGGGTTCAATGATGCTGGTGCAGATAGAAACTCAAATGCATTTTTAAATCCAACCGATGAATTAGTTATTACACCTGAAGTAAGACAATTAGGATATGATAATAAAACAACTACTGACGATCACGGTATGCATATCGTTGGATTGTTTCAAGATCAAAAAGGTAAAAATTACTTCTTGGTTAAAAATTCTTGGGGAACAAACAATTTACCAAAAGGATATTTATACGTTTCTGAAGCATATTTTAAATACAAAACCATCAATGTTTATTTGCATAAAGATGGAATAATGGAATCTGTTAAAAGTAAACTAAATTTAAAATAAAGTATTAATTTTAAAGCACTTAAAACCTAAAACTATGAAAAAACTACTTTTCTTAAGTGTTATTGCATTTTCTTTTACTTCTTGTTTGAAAAACAGACTAAAAAAAGATCAATCTGCTTTGGTGAACTACAAAATTGAAACTGCATTTGATGAAATGACAAATATTTCCGATCAAGCTATTACTGGAAATATGGTTTATTACAAAAGCGGTCAAATAATTGTTACGGAGCCTGGATTTAAGCCTGCAAACTCAAAAGCAGATTGTAACGTAATCATTACAATTGACACAACAAGTTCACCGAAATCAGTTACAGTTGATTATGGTTCTTCAAATTGTACTTGTAACGACGGTAAAACAAGAAGAGGTAAAATTGTTACCACTTTCACAGGACAATACATTGCTCCAGGAACAGTCATCACGCATACTCCTGTTGATTATTATGTGAATGATGTGAAATTTGAAGGAACAAAAACTGTTCAAAATATGGGCTTAAATTCAAATGGACAACCATATTTCAATGTTCAAATTGATGGTTCAGCAACATTAGAATCAGGTGAAGTTGTTGATTACACTTCAACACGAGTTAGAACATGGACAACTGGTTTTAATACCTTATTAAATCGCTTCGATGATGAATACGATATCACAGGAACTGCTGAAGCAAGCTTTTCTAGCGGAGGCGGATATACAGGAAACACAACATCTCCAATTCACGTTAAGGTTGGCTGCGGATTTCCTGTGAGTGGAACTTTAGAGATTACGCCAACAGACAAACCTGTTCGAATCATAAATTATGGTGATGGAACTTGTGATTATTCTTTTACAGTAACGGTGAGCGGATATACATTTACTATCAACTAGAAAATCAAAAAATACACTTCAAAAGACTACTTCAATTCGAGGTGGTCTTTTTTTTTGCTAATCTTTTAGAATTCTGAGAACCTCCTCCACTCTTTCTCCCAAATAATTAGCATAAACAATTTTTAAAAAATAACAGCCCGAAACTATTTTAGTGTCAACCTCAACGAAGGACTGATTAGAAATGGATTCATTAGAAATAAGTTGACCTGTAGCAGCGTAAATCGAAATATCAAAATCCGTAATGTTATCTTCATAGGAGCGAACAACAAAAGATTCAGAAGTTGAACTTGGATTGGGATATGCTGAAAAAGAAGAAGTTTGTGTTTGATTTAAAAAAAAGTTTCGGTCAAAATCAAAAAGAAAAAAACCATTGTTCCTGTCAGAAACTAAAATCCTACCACTAGGTAAAAGCGCATGAACTCCCCAAGCTCCCCACATTGAAAAGCCATTCGTCAAATCATCATCCAAATACGTGTCGTAAGCTGCAATTTCTTTGGGAGGATTGTAACGTAAATCATAAATACGCAAACCATCATTGTAATAAGCCACAAAAGCAAATTCATTTGTACATTGAATATTATGTGGTGTTTTGTCATAAGGCTCATTTTCAGTTCCAAAATAATGTTGAATTTGAATGGAGAAATCTGAATTTAAATTCGCTTTTTTGATTTTCAAACCAGCTGTTTCGTCTGCAAAAACATAGGTTTCATTATTGGGCGCCAACCATCCTTGATGATTATAACCCTGTTGCTGATAAATTGTCAAATTATTGAGATAAACTGGAGCAGAAGGATTGGTAAAATCATAAACTCTAATTCCGTTAAAGCCACAATTTAAAATTGCCAAATTGTCTCTAACAAACAAATCATGAACCTCCGAAATATCACTTGGGCCTTCCCAAAGTAAGGTCGGTGCAACAGGACTTTCTAGTGAAAAAACGCGTAATGGAACCATTGAAGATTCTGTATTGTTTACCACAGGAGTCACCAATGTAGCATATAACAATTTGTTTTTTTCATCTACAAATAGGTTATGTACTTTTCCAAAAAGTTCATTTCTATAATCAGCAACTAATTGAACTGAATCGGGTAAATAGGATAAATCAATAATCTGTAAACTACTAGGCCCTTCATCACAAGAAGCATAAAGATAAGTACCGAAGTTTTTAAATTCTCTTGTGATTGCTTGGGCAGAAACAAATCTACCTTGAACAAAATCTATAAATCGAAATTTGTTTTCAGCTGTTAATTCAAAAAAGTGAGACCCTTCCGTTGAGCCAATAACACCGTATTCTTTTCCTTCTTGTTCAAAAGCCCAGCAACTACTGTAACGTACTTGAGATGAATTCGTTATGATGGTATCTGAAAACCAATGATCTAGCAATTCAACATTCTTCTGATACTGACTCAAACCAGCGAAAGGAAGCAAAAGAATTAAATTAAAAAATAGGTTTATTTTCATTTTCGGATTTAAAGTTACTTGTTTTTGTGATTGATTAGAATAGGCACTATTTTTGTCTTAGGGTTTACCTTTAAAATTTCTTATGCGACTACTTTTTTTAGTGTTAATCAACAGCTTTATTTTCAATGCACAAGTAACTTTCAATGATTTTGTGGTGAAAGAGGCAAATAAATTTCAAGGCGGAACATACGTCTGGAAAGGTTCTGGATGTCCGATTGATTTAGTTCACAAAGACCAGGTTTTATTGACCAAAAGTGCTGTTGGAACGCATTGTTCTGGTTTTACTTTCACAATTGTTTTTAACACTTTAAAAGAACACCAATTATTAGATGCTTTCGAATTGAATCAACTAAAAGAATTCCAAAGTCATTGGTATGGAAACACAGAAATAGGAGCTGAAACACAATGTGTATATGCTTTGACTAAATTTCAACTAGGGAAAAGCGTGCCTCTAGAAAATGCACAAGCAGGTGATTTTGTTCAATTTTGGAGAAATAATAAAACGGGACATTCAGTTGTGTTTCTTGCTTGGGAAAAGGACAGCAAGGGTAAAATTATTGGTTTAAAATATAGGAGTTCTCAAAAACTTACAAATGGAGTAGGTGATCGTGTAGAAACAATAGGTCTTGGTGAAAAAGACATCAATCCTAAGAGGATTTACATTGGTAGGATTGAAAAATAATCGTTGACTTTGATTTCTTTAATTAACTTTTGATAATTAATCCTCATTTCAAATTACCTGTTAAAAATACACCTTAAATCATTTTTTTGAGCAAAAAAATGATTCCACTTTACAAATTAAATTTATAACCAACACCTCTTATCGAATGAAAATGAATTGGGTTTTTGGGGTCAATTTCAAAGATTTTACGAAAAACGAGAATGTAATTATCAATAGTTCTGGAGGTCGGAAACTGGTCTTTTCCCCAAATTTTATCTAAAATTTCATCTCTTGAAATTACCTTGTTTTCTTTCTCTTTGAACAATTTTAATAGTTCCACTTCGCGTTTGGAAAAAACATGGACTAAATTTCCTGCTTTGTCTTTCACTTCAAAACTCGCTAAATCAATGCTGTAATTTCCAATTTCAAAAGACAAAACTTCCTTGCTAACAAAACTTTTTTGAGTTAAAATATGAACTTTTAAAAGCAATTCTTCCAAATCAAATGGTTTCGGCAAATAATCATTTGCACCGAGTTTTAGTCCATTTACACGATCTGCCGTTGTACCTTTTGCAGATAGAAATAAAATAGGAACAGGGCTTTTCTCGCGAATGAAACGGCATAAGTCCAAACCACTAACATAAGGAAGCATGACATCTAAAATAATTAAATCAAAATCGATGTTTTTTTCAAAAGCACTTAACGCTTCTTTCCCGTCTTCAAAAGTAGTAACAGCATAGTTTTCAAGCTCTAAATTCAATTGAATCATGTCTCTCAAACTTTTTTCATCCTCCACAAGACATATTGAAACCATGTTTGTTTTATTAAAATTGTCAGATATATTTGTGTGAAATTACTCAAAACGTATAAACTATGAAAAAACAATTACTCTTATCTGTTTTTCTTTTTGTTATTACCGCATTAAGTATAAACGCCCAACAATTTATTCCAAGCTTTCAACGATTTGAAATAAGCAAGGAAGTTCCAACAACAATTTTACCTGCTCCTGATTTGAATCAGTTGAGAAACGAAGACGCCTTGAGAGACAAGCAAGGTTTGCTCTACCGCATTGGTGTTGCATCTTTTGTAAACATCACCACTGAAAATTCTGGTTGGTGGACAACTTTGCAAAATGGAGACCGCCAATGGCAGTTGATAATCAAATCTGAAGGCGCTGAAGCTTTGAGTTTTTTATTTGAAAAATTCAAATTGTTTGGAGGTTCAAAATTAGAAATCAGAGACATGAATGGAAACTTAGTTCATAAGCCATTAACTGCTGATGACGTTCAAGAACATTTCAGACAAAATGCTGCTTTGTGCTTTGGCGACGAACTTGTTTTAATTTTAACTGAACCCAAAAACACAACTCCATCTGAAATTTATATGGACAGAGTGATGTATAACTACCGTTCAACTGGTAATCCAAACGCTGCAAAAATCAATGAATCAGAAGCTTGTCAAGTTAATGTAAATTGTACACCTGTTGGTGATTCTTGGCAAGATGAGAAAAGAGGGGTGGCACGAATTTATGTTGTTGAATCAGGTTCAGCAGGATGGTGTACGGGTTCATTGGTAAACAACACTGCACAAGATTGCAAACCTTATTTCTTGACAGCATTACATTGTGGAGTAACAACAAGCGCTTCCAACATGACACAATGGAAATTTTACTTCCGTTATGAGTCAACGAATTGTAACAACCCGTCAACTGCTGGTACACTTGACGATAATGTTATCACTGGCTGCTTAAGAATTGCTGATTCAGGTGATGGAGGTGGAGATTCAGGTTCAGATTTCTTACTTGTGCAACTTGGAACAGCAAACAACACTTCAACCATTGTTTCTACTTTAAAGTCAACAAACTTTAATGCTTATTGGAATGGTTGGAACGCTAACACAACTGCCACTTCTGGAGGTACTGGGATTCATCATCCTTCAGGTGATATCAAAAAAATATCAACAGCTTCAGGAAATACTGTTAGTGGTGGCTGGAATGGAAATGGTCTTCAATCACACTGGAGAGTGGTTTGGACTTCTAACTCAAATGGACACGGTGTAACAGAAGGCGGTTCTTCGGGTTCTCCTTATTTCAATAATTCACAAGGATACATTGTTGGTACATTGACTGGTGGAAGTTCTTACTGTAACGCGCAATCTTCACCTGATTATTACGGTAAAATGTCTTATCACTGGACCTCAAATGGAACAGCGAACAACCGAAGATTAAAACCTTGGTTAGATCCAACAAACTCAGGTGTATTAGTCTTGGCAGGTTCAAATGATCCTTGTTCAGCGCCAACAGCTCCAGTTGCTAATTTCACAGCGAATCAAACAAATGTTACGCCAGGAACAAACGTAACTTTCACCGATCAATCAACAGGTGTTCCAACAACTTGGGCTTGGTCAATCACGCCTGCTACAGGCTGGTCTTTCGCAAGTGGTTCTTCTGCAAGTTCACAAAATCCAGTTGTAACATTCAATACTGTAGGTCAATATACAGTTACTTTAACTGCTTCAAATGCACAAGGTTCTGATGCTGAAACAAAAACAAATTATATAATTGTTTCGCAATTAACAGGTCCTTGTACGCCTTCGGTTTCAAATGCATGTGATGAGTACATTCAAAATGTAACTTTGAACACAATTAACAATACAACAGCTTGTACAACTGGAGGATACGTAAGTTATACATCTACCTCAACTACATTAACAAAAGGAACGCAATATACATTAACCGTAACACCAGCATTTGGAACAACTACGGGTGCTTATACAGGCGATGAAATTGCAGCATGGATTGATTTTAACAATGACTTCATTTTTTCATCAACTGAAAGAGTTGCTTATGTTTTAGTAGGATCAGGATGGAGTAACCAGTTTACATTTACTGTTCCAACAAGTGCGGTTACAGGAGCGGTTAGAATGCGTGTTCGAATTTCTTATTCTGTAGTTGCAAATGGTGGCGCACCAATTGACCCTTGTGCAGTTGCTGCTTATGGTGAAACAGAGGATTATACAGTTAACATAATCAATAGTGGTTCAGGAGTTGGTATTGAAGAAAACGTATTAAACGCTGCTTCAATTTATCCAAATCCAACGACGGATTTATTAAGTGTTGATTTGAGTCAAGTAACTGAAGAAGTTCAATCAATTTCTATCCTTGATGTTACTGGAAAAGTAGTTCAATCATCGAATGTAAATGCTTCAAAATTGGTAACTTTTGATTTAAGTGCTATCTCCAGCGGATTATATTATGTACGCATTACCTCTGGAACAAATTCAGTAATGAAACAAGTAGTGAAGAGGTAAAAATTAACCCTTTATCGTTTTGAAAGTCCCACCAGCAATTGTTGATGGGATTTTTTTTGTGGTTGAAAAATAATTTAGGAAATAAAACACCACATTTATTGCTTCAATTCATGATTCTGATTAAAAACGTTAACATAAACTAAAAAAGACATTGACTATTGTGAAATTCCCAAATTAAAAACAGTCTTTATATAATCATTTTAATAACTTTGCTTTCCTAAAAATTGCTCTGAAAATGGATAAAGTTTCTTATGTTGGAAATGCAGATGTTAATGCGATTGATTATCTGTACAAACAATACCGACAAGACCCTGAAAGTGTGGATGCTGGCTGGAAAAAATTCTTCGAAGGATTTGAGTTTGCTCAAACAAATTACGAAGAAGGTGGTGAAATTCCAGAAAACTTTAAAAAAGAATTTAAAGTGATTAATCTCATAAACGGCTATCGTCAAAGAGGTCATTTATTCACCAAAACAAATCCTGTTCGTGAAAGAAGACAATATTCTCCTGATTTATCAATTGAGAATTTTGGCCTTGAGCAAAAAGATTTAGATGAAATTTTTCAAGCTGGTGAACAAGTTGGTCTTGGTGCAACAACGTTAAGAACAATCATCCATCACCTTGAAGAAAGTTACTGTCAATCTATTGGAACGGAGTTTCTTTACATTCGTGACCCAGAAAGAATTGAGTGGCTACGCAAAAAAATAGAAACTAAAAATCCAGTTCCATTTTCGAAAGAAAGAAAAATTCAAATTTTCAAAAAGCTGAATCAAGCAACTGGTTTTGAGGCATTTTTAGGCAAAAAATTCGTTGGACAAAAACGCTTTTCGATTGAAGGTGGAGAAGCTTTAATTCCTGCTTTGGACACTTTGGTTCACCGTGGTTCTGAGTTGGGTGTTGAATATTTCGTAATGGGAATGGCTCACCGCGGACGCTTGAACTCCTTAGCAAATATCTTTGAAAAACGTCCACGTGACATCTTCTCCGAATTTGAAGGTAAAGAATTTGATTTTGAATCCTCTTTTGATGGCGACGTGAAATACCACCAAGGTTATACCTCTCACATCACCCTTTCAAACGGGAATCCAATGGGAATCACACTTGCCCCTAATCCTTCTCACTTAGAAGCTGTTAACACAGTGGTAGAAGGAATTGCTCGTGCAAAAATCGACCATATTTATAAAGCTGAAAGCAAAGTTTGTCCCGTTTTGATTCATGGTGACGCAGCCGTTGCAGGTCAAGGAATCGTTTATGAAACCATACAAATGGCACAGTTGGACGGTTACCGCGCAGGTGGAACAGTTCACATTGTTGTCAACAACCAAGTAGGATTTACTACGAATTATTTAGATGCACGCTCATCTACATATTGTACAGACGTTGCGAAAGCGACTTTATGTCCTGTTTTTCACGTAAATGGTGACGATATCGAATCCGTTATCAAAGTCGTTGAAGCAGCAATGGAATACCGCCAAGTGTTTAACCGTGATGTATTTATCGACTTATTGTGCTACCGTAAATATGGTCACAACGAAGGAGATGAACCGAAATTCACGCAACCAAAATTATACGACATCATTGCAAAACATCCAAATCCGAAGGTGATTTACCAACGTGAATTGGAAGCGCAAGGTGTACTTTCAAAAGAAGAAGCAAAACAAATCGAAGATGCTTACAATCAGTTTTTAGAAGAAGAATTTGATGCTTCTCGTAAAAATGAAAAAGCATTGGTTTACGATTTCTTGAAATTAACTTGGGATGGTTTCCGACATGGAACAGCAAAAGATTTTGAGAAATCTCCAGCTACTGGCGTAGATAAAGATAAATTATACGAACTCGGAATGAAACTTTCTACCTTACCAGAAGGAAGAAAATATTTCCGAAAAATCGCTAAAATATTTGAAGACCGTTTAAACGCATTCAAAAACAACAATTTAGATTGGGGTTCAGCAGAAATGTTGGCGTATGCGTCTTTACTTGTTGAAGGACATTCTGTTCGTATTTCAGGTCAAGACGTTGAACGTGGAACTTTCTCTCACCGTCACGCTGTCGTTAAAACAGAAGATACAGAAGAAGAAATCGAAACTTTGAAATTATTGAGCGATAACCAAGCTCGTTTTGATGTTTACAATTCACTTTTATCCGAATACGGGGTTTTAGGTTTTGAATACGGTTATTCATTAGCTACTCCAAAAAGTTTGACGATTTGGGAAGCGCAATTTGGAGATTTCTTCAACGGTGCTCAAATCATGATTGACCAATTTATTTCCGCAGGGGAAGACAAATGGGCGACACAATCTGGTTTAGTAATGTTGTTGCCTCACGGTTATGAAGGTCAAGGTGCTGAGCACAGTTCAGGTCGCATGGAGCGTTTCTTACAACAATGTGCGGATTTGAACATGCAAATTGTAAACACTTCCACTCCAGCGAATCACTTCCATTTATTGCGTCGTCAAATGAAGCGCGATTTTAGAAAACCATTGGTGGTGTTTTCTCCAAAAATGTTATTGCGTTACCCTGATGCGATGTCAAGTTTGGAAGAAATGGCAACTGGTTCTTTCCAAGAAGTATTGGATGACCCAACAGCAAATGTGAAAGAAGTGGACACTGTGGTACTTTGTAGCGGTAAATTCTACTACGAAATGAAAGTGAAAGCGAAAGAATTAGGCGTTTCCAATATGGCATTCGTTCGCGTTGAGCAGTTGTATCCGTTGCCACAAAAACAAATCGATACGATTCTAGCGAAATACAAAGCGAAAAACGTTATTTGGGCGCAAGAAGAACCAGCTAACATGGGTGCTTGGGCTTACATGGCGATGAATTTGAGAAAATTAGATTTGATTGGAATAACTCGTCCTGCAAGTGCAGCAGCTGCTGAAGGTTCAAAAAAATTACACGAAAAACGCTTGGCTAAGTTGTTCAACGAGTTGTTTGCGTATGCAAAAGTTACAGTTAAAAATTAACGAAATAAGATAGAAGATGTCAGTATTAGAAATGAAAGTCCCAAGTCCGGGCGAATCGATATCAGAAGTAGAAATTGCACAATGGTTGGTTTCCGACGGAGATTACGTTGAAAAAGACCAAGCAATTGCAGAAGTAGATTCCGACAAAGCAACGCTAGAATTGCCAGCTGAAGAAAGTGGAATTATCACCTTAAAAGCAGGTGAAGGCGATGTGGTGAAAGTTGGACAAGTAGTTTGTTTAATCGACACATCTGCGGCAAAACCAGCGGGAAGTGCTCCAGCAAAAGCAGTAGAAGTTGTTGCTGAAAAAGCGGCACCGGCTCCAGTAGCTGAAAAAGCTCCAAATCCTGACCCGGTTAAAGAAACAAGTTCTTACGCAAGTGGAACTCCTTCTCCGGCAGCAGCGAAAATAATGGCTGAAAATAAAGTTTCTGCCAATCAAGTGAAAGGAACTGGAAAAGACGGACGCATCACCAAACAAGACGTTGTGAATGCTATGTCTGCTGGTTTCTCAACAGAAGATGCAAAAGTTTGGGGTGGCTCACGTGAACAAAAACGTGAGAAAATGTCGATGTTGCGTCGTAAAATCGCAGAGCGTTTAGTAGCTGTGAAAAGCGAAACAGCGATGTTGACGACTTTCAACGAAGTGGACATGAAACCAATCATGGACTTGCGCGCAAAATACAAAGATGCTTTTGCAAAACACCACGAAGTGAATTTAGGATTTATGTCTTTCTTCACAAAAGCGGTAACTGAAGCCTTGAACTTATATCCTGCGGTAAATGCACAAATTGACGGAAACGAAATGGTTTTCCATGATTATGCAGATATCGGTATTGCGGTTTCTTCTCCAAAAGGACTTATGGTTCCTGTGGTTAGAAATGCGGAGCAAATGTCGTTGGCTGAAATCGAACGCGAAATTAAACGTTTGGCAATTAAAGCACGTGATGGAAAAATCACACCTGAAGACATGACTGGAGGAACGTTTACGATTACCAACGGAGGTGTTTTTGGATCGATGTTGTCAACACCAATTATCAACCCACCACAATCGGCAATTTTAGGAATGCACAACGTAGTTGAACGTCCGGTTGCGATCAATGGGAAAGTTGAAATTCGCCCTATTATGTACGTTGCTCTTTCGTATGACCACAGAATCATCGACGGAAAAGAGTCGGTTAGTTTCTTGGTGAAAGTGAAAGAAATGTTAGAAAACCCTGAAAGAATGTTGTTTGGTTCAAAAGATCCAATTCAAGTATTGTTGGGATTATAATTTGAAAATGTGCTAATTAAAAATGTGCTAATTTGAATAAAAGTTCGCACAGTTAAATACAGAACCACTGAGTGAAAGCTTGGTGGTTTTTTTTGAAACATGAAATTAAAATAGGGCTAAATAATTTGAACCATTAAGGAAATTAAGGGAGAATAACTTAATTTTTTAAATTTTGAATTTTTAATGATGAATTAAGGCATTTATGTCGAAGATAATCATAGTGAATCTTTACCCGAGGAATTTTGAATTTCTCGCACTGAACATGTCGAAGTGTTAATGTTGAATTGGGATTTTAACTACAAAGAAAAATTTTCAACTTTTATCTTTTCTCTCTCAACTTTTCACTTTTCTAATTTTCTTCCGCGACTGCGTACTAACCTTCCTTTTTCTATGTATCTATGTGGTTATTTAATATTTCTGTTGTTCTAAATTTTCCAAATGAACAAAACTCAGAACTATCTGTTTGATAAATAAAACCTTATGAACAAATACGTTTGGATTTCCCTTTCTGCTCTTCTAATTTTCACCATAAGCTATTTAGTTGTGTCCTTTAAAAACATTGAAACACCAGAATATAGAGTCATCAAAAAATTGGAAGATGTTGAGATTCGACTTTATCCCAAAATGATTGTAGCAAAAACAAGTTTATCAGGAAAATCATTTGACAATCAAGGGAATAATGGTTTTAGAACTATTGCTAATTACATTTTTGGAGGAAACGAGAAAAACGAAAAAATCGCAATGACCGCACCTGTTGTCATGAACATGGGAGATACTGCCTCGATGTATTTTGTGATGCCAAAAGCTTACGATAAATCTGCACTCCCAAAACCCAACTCTGAAAACGTTAAAATTGTGGAAGAAGGTGCGAAAACACTTGCTGTAATTGCTTATGGTGGTTATTCTAACGATGAAAAAATTGAAAAATATCGCAAAAAATTAGAGCAGATTTTAGCAGAGAACAAGATTAAAACAAAAGGTGCTTACTTGTATATGGGCTACAACGCACCGTGGGATTTTATCAACCGAAGAAATGAGGTTGCTGTAGAAGTTGAGTAAAAATTAACTTGCTATTCCTAGTTTCATTTCGCCTATCCTTATAATGAATCACTCGGTGAAAAGCTACATTCACTAAAACCTAGCTTGTCCTCAATAAAAGCACGATTCATAAATTTATAACTTATAGATTTTTGTGGGAAATGTATTAAAATACCACAAAATGAAAAAAATTCTTTTCGCTGCATTGACCCTTTTAGCGGGAACCAACTTTGTTCATGGACAATTTGGAGACTTAAAAAAAGCCATAAAAGAAGTTAAGGGAGGTAATGACGCTCCCGCTATTTCGTTAGAGGAACTATTGAAAATTGGTGATTTACCTCAACAAGCACAGGCTAAGTTGTTCTTTGAAAAACATGGTTACACAAACATGGGACGTATTTCCGCTTATGGACATTCGAAAAACTTTTCTGTCACGAGCGAAACACAACCGATTTTAACGGGTTGCTCCAGTGTTTTTCCATCCGATGCCAAAGCAGAAACTGATGCGAGTGGCAACATTATCAAGTTTTTATTCAATTTCAACAGTTCGTTTGAACAAACTTGTTACCCTTTTGAAATCATTCACCCAACTGGTGCGTATGCTTATGGTTATGGGAAAATGTCAGAAAAATATGTGGATGGAACACGTAGAGTGGAAAGTAAATTGATAACCGTATTTGATAATTTCATACTCATCAACACCTATCGTGAAAATGGAAAGTATGGCGTGAATACTGATTTTCATATCGTTGCTCCCAAAGCTATTGTGAAACAACTTGCAAAAAATTTCACGTATGAAAGTTTCGTTGCAGCAATCAATCCTGTTTTGCAAACCTACTACGATCAAATGCAAGTGCTTTTGAAAGGAGGCGACCAAAAAGTAGCAGAAGAAAAACGAGCAAAATTTGGAATCAAAGGAAAAGAAGTTGTTTCGTTATCCATTGAGCCATCCTCAACAAACAAAGTATTTCAGGGTCAAACCTTCAATTTCGATATTATTGCTACCTTAAAAGACGGAACTAAACTTTCAACACGTCAAGGATTTAAGGATGAATATGACATTCAAGTCGAAGGTTTGGAATTAGTAAAACACACAGACGTTGACGGAACAGTTTCAATTTGGTACGATATCGCCAAAAAATACATTCCCAAAAATGACCAATTACGTATCATAGTTAAATCAAAATTTCACCCAAATCTCAAAGCAGCTGAATACACTCAAAAAATTGACTACGAAAATTGTGAATGGGTTTTCTCTGACAACGGCGATCAGTCGAGTAATGCCGCTTACAGAAAATCAGCCGGTACATTTCGGGTAGAAGTGAAATCTTCAAAAGACTTGAACACAGGAAAAGATTGTTTCGAGTATAAAGTTTACAATAACAACGAAATCGCAGCTCATTTTAAGCAAGTGAAAACCAAGCCAATTTCTGTTAGTGCAAACGGAGGAAGAGGAGCAAAACCAAATTTCGGCAATCAAAACGGTGGAAACGGTGGAAATATCACATTGGTGAAGGACCCAAGTGCGAAGGATTGTAAAATTATTTTCAGTGTTTCGGGAGGTCAAGCCTATAGTGCTGCTTATCAAAATGGAGCAACTGGAAGCTTTAACGAAATAGAACAAAAAGTAAACTGGTAAAAAAACAAATTATCTTGACATGAAAAAAATCATTTTAACAGTAGGGCTAGTTTGCTCTACTATCATTGCCAAAGCGCAAAACGTTAACATTCCTGATGCGAATTTTAAAAACGTCCTCTTAAGTTTGAGTTTCATCAATACCAATACGGATGGTGAAATTTCAGAAACTGAAGCACTTGCTTTTAGTGGTTCATTAGATTGTAGTGCTTCAAACATTAGTTCTTTAGAAGGAATTCAATATTTTACTAATCTAACTGGGTTAAATTGTTCGAATAATAATTTGAGTGATTTGAGTATGCTTGCATTGAATACGAATTTAGTGACATTGGGATGCGCAGGCAATCAATTGACGAGTTTGAATGTATCAAGCAATGTAAACCTAGTGAATTTATATTGCAACAACAACCTATTGACCTCACTAAATGTAGCCAACGGGAACAATATTAATTTCGAAAGCTTTTCAGCCACTGGAAACCCCAATTTAACTTGTATACAAGTGGATGATGTGGACTATGCACAAGCGAATTGGACAGGAGGAAACTTTCAATTTAATGCGTCGTTGAGTGAAGATTGTTTGAATTTTTGTACAGTAAACATTCCAAATGCAATTTTTAAAAATTATTTGGTGACAAACACGCTTATTAATACCAACAACGACAGTGAAATCCAATGCCACGAAGCGGAAAGTTTTAATGGAACCATTAATTGTAGTTATTTGAATATTAACGATTTAACAGGAATTGAGGCTTTTGTAAACTTGAAATATCTATACTTTTCGAGCAATCAAATACAAAATTTGGATTTGAGTCAAAACGCACAATTGGAAGTAATAGTTGGAGGAAATAACGAATTAGGTAGCTTAGACTTAAGTAATAATCCAAATCTGACCGCGGTTGTTTTAATGGACAACGATCTTTACAGTCTTAATTTAGCAAATGGACACAACCAGTTAATTACAGGACTCAACTTGAACAATAATCCTCAGCTTACGTGCATACAAGTAGATGATGAAATTTACAGCACAGGCAATTGGACAACAGAAGATTTTTCAATTCCTTCAGGTTGTGTTTACAGCGAAGATTGCTCTAATGTGACTGAACCAGTTCCAGCAGCACCAACGAATCTAAACGCAGTTGCTTCTACAATTGAGCTTTCTGTAGCATTAACTTGGACAGATAATGCAAGCAATGAACTAGGATTTTTTGTACAACGAAGTACTAATGGAACCGATTTCACAACACTTACTCCACTTGTTGATGCAAATACTTCTACATACACTGATAATACTGTTTTAGCCAATACACAGTATTTTTACCGTGTTGCAGCCTACACTTTAAATCACGATTCAGATTTTTCAAATGTGGTTTCTGTTACGACGGCTACGTTGGGGGTGGAGCAAATTCAATCTTCAACATATAAATTGTTTCCAAACCCAGCAAAAAATCAAATACACATTCAGTCTTTCTTATTAAATTCTGATTCACAATTTGAAATAGTGGATATTACTGGAAAAACAGTTTTGATTTTTGATTTAAAAAACAATGAAAATGTAAAAACGTTAGATATTTCTAATTTAAAAGAAGGTGTATATTGGATAAAAACAGGAACAACCCAACCTCTAGTTTTTAAGAAAATGTAAGCTAAATTCTACTTTATAATTACAACTAACCTACTAAAAAAACCCTCTTTTGGAGCTATTCAAAAGAGGGTTTTCGATTTTAACAGTGTTGATGGATTCAGTATATAATATCCTTAAAACGTTCGAAAATTAATTGTCTTTTCTCTACCGACGCAGCTATTTCTTCACCATTTTTCATCAAAACAAACCCACCGTCTTTTTTACTGACTTTTTCAACGCAATTCAAGTTAATCAAGTACGAACGATTTATTCTTAAAAAGTCATTGGTGTCTTCCAATCCGCAATATTCAGAAAGTGTTTTGGTAATGGTAATTTTAGTACCGTTGGTGAAGAACACATGCGTATAAGCGCTATCCGCTTTAAAATATAAAATTTCATTTGTTTCTTTAAACAATAGCCCTTCAGCAGTTTGAATGACAATTTTATTATTTTTTCTATTGGCTAAATTCGATTTTAAAACTTGGTATTTCTCTTTTTCGAGCGCATTAAGTTGTTGATTTACACGTTCGAATGCGCGCTTTAATTGGTCAATTCGTGTAGGTTTTAACAAATAATCGACAGCAGCGAGTTCAAATGCTTTAATCGCATAATCGTTGTAAGCCGTGACGAAAATAATGGAAAATTCAACTTCGTTCGTGTCAAAAAAATCCAAAATATCTATACCCAAATAGCCTGGCATTTCAATATCCAAGAGAATCACTTTGGGTTTGAATTTGTGGATGAGCTTCACGGCTTCAGGAACAGAGGCTGCTTCACCAACAATTTGAATTTCGTCGAAGTTTGATTCTATCATTCCACGCAAGGCAGCTCTTGCATTTAGCTCATCATCAACAATTAAAACGGATAATTCATTCATCTTTTTTTGGTGGTATTAAAAGGGTGATTTTTGTTCCAGCAACAATACTTTCGTGTAAAATATCTTCAGCCGAGAAAACAATTGGATTTTTATAATAATTACTCAACAATTTTATTCTTCCTTCAATTGCCGAAAGCGCGAAAGAATTTGGTTTATCTTTCCTTTTAGAATTGATTAATCCAGCCGCTTTTCGACCAATTCCATTGTCAATAATTTCAATTTTTAGTGCCTTTGTTTCACTTAATTCAAACTGTATTTTGACAACTTTTTCGCCATGCTTATTCAACAATCCATGCTTTACTGCATTTTCCACAAAAGGCTGAATAATCATAGTCGGAATCATCGTCGTTTCATCGATTGAATTTTTCTTTAAAATTTCAAATCGGAAGTCATCGCCAAATCTCAATTTTTCAAGTTCCAAATACAGTTGAAGTCCTTCGATTTCTTGTTTTAAAGTGATTTCTTGTTTCGCTGAAAAATCTAAAACGCGTCGCAAGTGATCTGAGAATTTACTGACGTAATCTCCTGCTTCATTGATTTTTTTACTGTAAATCAATCCTTGAAGTGAATTTAAAACGTTGTAGAGAAAATGTGGATTCATTTGGGATCTCAAAGCCGTTAATTGCGAAAAAACCAAACGCTCCTTGAAAAGTTGTTGCTTGCGAAATCTATTTTGTGTGTATTGAAAAATGAAATAAAAAGAGGTGAAAAAAAGAATTATCACCAAAGAAATAAACCACCAAGTCAACCAATATGGTTTTTCGATGTAAAAAGAATGCTTGATTTGAATCGTCGGATTGGATTTAAAACGCAACTCAAACTGATAATTTCCTGCTTGCAAATCAAAGAAATCAATGGAATTTGATTGTGTACTAAAGGGAATCCAATTTTTCATTTTTGGAAATAATCGGTATTCCAATGACTCTGTATTTGCTTTTTTGAAAACAGTTAAATTCCAATTAAAAGTGATGTCATTTTGGTCGTTCGATAATTTTGAGTCGGTAATTTTTCGCTTTTTGCCATTCACAATGAAATTCACTAAACTTAAAGATTGTTGGTCTTTTTCAAATTTGTGGTTGACGGGTGCACGAAGCAATCCTTTGTTGGTTAGGAAAAATATTGAAGCATCTATTACAACAACATCATTGAAAATTAAATGCTGAATTCCATAATCCGCAGTAATGTTATGTCCCTTCTTATCGTTCGCATAAATGATATCTACACCTTTATCATGCACTACATAAACAGCTTGATTAATGGAAAATAATTTCTTGCAAATTTCTCCTGTGATACCTTCATTTACTTTCCAATGCTTACGAATTTTACCCGAAGAATTGAAGAGAAAGAGTCCATTTTGAGTTGTACTGACCCAAATTCCTGCCTTGTTTTCCAAAATATCTGTTGCATAGATTTCATTTCCTTTTTCATCCTTCCAAACCTTTTTTCCTTTAGTTGAATAATGAATCAATTGGTCGGCAAAACCCACAAGTAACGATTGATTTTGAAGGTGTTCGATGGTTCTAGTTCGTTGACTTCTAATGTTATAAAACACCGTTTTTCCTAGTTCAACACTCGTCAATGGAACACTTGAAAATAGTTTTGTCTCTTTGGAATTACTAATAAATCCGGCTAAACTGTGTAAAGCAAAATAAATTCTTCCTTTTTCATCAAAAGAGATGTCTTTTCCAAAATAAAAAGGTTTGAATTGTTGAGTTTTTAGATTGTAGCTACCCGACGAAAAATAAAGCATGTTGTTAATCGTATCAACATGAATAAACTCCAAATTTTGCTCTACTGATGTTGAAATGGTGCTTTTCTGTCCCGTTTTATAATTGTATTGAATAATTCCACCTCTGTTTGAACTGATGTATAGTTGATTGTTTTTGCCAACAGACAGGTTATTTAATGTTTCGCCTTTTTCATTTTTCAACAAATAACGAATTGAAAAATCGGGAATTAATATTAAACCGTTGTCCAAAGAACTCAGCCAATAATTGTTCTCTTTGTCACGGCACAAATCAGAAAGTCTTTTTCCTTTTTCAATCCATTCTGTGTTTCCATTTGCGCTTATCAAAACCAATCCTTGTGTGGTCGCAACTCCAAAGAAATCTTCCGAAGCTATCGTATTTAACACAATAAAAGGTTCAGAAATTGGAAGGGTAGTAAAAAGTTTAAATTGCTTATTTACAAATCGGAAAACTTGATTTTCAGATTGTTTACGGCTAAAAATAAAAACTTGATTTTTCCAAACGACAAATCTTCCTTGTTCAAAAGGCATTTTTGCAATTGTCTGTAATTGATTGTTTTTCAAACGCATTAAATTCCCTTTAATGTCTGCAACATATAATTCGTTGTTCCAAATAAAAGACGTTTCGATGTAATCGTGCTTTAAAATTCTTCTACTCTCTTTTCCAGCTAATGAGGAACAATAAATTCCGAAATTGGTCACTAAATAAACCTGATTTTTAAGTTGATGAATTCCAATCCCATTTTCACCAGAAATCAAATTTGTAAGCATTCTCAACTCAAGCATTTTGTTTTCATCACCTCTGAAAACTTGTTCCGAAAAATTCCTGCACCAAATTGCACCGTCGCTTGCGATGAAAATATCTGTTAGCGAATTGGAACGGTGATTTATAAATGGAATTTTTTTATAAGAAATGCCATTGAATTTATACAATCCTTTATCCGATGCTAAAAGCAATGAATTGTCTGGATGGAGCGCTAAATCATAATATTGTTCAGAAGGCGCACCCTTTTCGGTGTCAATTACACGCGAGAAAATAGGAGTTGATTGAGCCAAAAACCCGTTTGAAATTGCAACAATTAAAAGGAGAAATAAATGGCGCATTAAAGCAAATTTAATTGATTGTAGGGTTTTAAGATTTGCTCCAAAGGAATATTTAGTCAATTAGCGTTGCTTTTTATTCAAAACTCACTGTAATTGAGTGAATTGAATCCAATCTAAATTAGATTTTAAAGTTTGCAGCCTCTACACTAAACCTAGCTAACAAAATTTGCGATTAGTTTTCGAACGATTCATCCTATTAACTGAAGAGAGGAAAAACTTCTTTTACAATTGTACGCGATAAATGTTGATTATTTAATCTTCACATATTTCGTTATCACAAAGCCATGCGAATGTTTTTCATCAGGAGCTTGGTGACCAATAATTGATTGTTCCCATTGGGTTTCATCAAACAGTGGGAAAAATGTATCCGCTCCAAAAACTCCTTGAACATAAGTGATGTACATTTCATCAATACAGTTCAATTCTAAAGCCATTTTGTAAATTTCACCTCCACCAATGATAAAAACAGTTCGTTCGGTTTCATTTTGAAAGGCGTTTAAACAGTCTTCTAAAGAATGGAAAATCAGACAGTTTGGAGCTTCTAAAGTTCGATTTCGTGTTAAAATTACATTCTGTCTATTTGCAAGCGGACGGTATTTTTCTGGAATTGAATCGTAATTTCTTCGTCCCATCACTACGATATGTTCTTTAGTTGTTTCTTTAAAAAAACGCATGTCAGCAGGCAAATGCCACATCAAATCGTTGTTTTTTCCGATTCCTCTTTCGGCATCCATTGCCACAATTAGTGCTACTTTCATACGCTTAAACTGCTACAGCTGCTTTAATATGGGGATGTGGGTCGTAACCAACTAATTCAAAATCTTCAAATTTAAATTCGAAAATATCTTTTACTTCAGGATTGATTTTCATCGTTGGAAGCGGTCTGAAATCTCGGGTTAATTGTAAACGAGCTTGCTCTAAATGGTTGGAATACAAATGCGCATCGCCCAACGTATGAACGAAGTCTCCCGGTTTTAAACCACAAACTTGCGCCATCATCATCGTCAATAAAGCATAAGAAGCAATGTTAAAAGGCACACCTAAAAATGTATCAGCACTGCGTTGATACAATTGGCAACTCAGTTTTCCTTCTGCTACATAAAATTGAAAAAAAGCGTGGCAAGGTGGTAATTTCATGTTTTCTATTTCTCCAACATTCCAAGCTGAAACAATAATTCTACGAGAATCAGGATTGTTTTTCAACTGATCAACTACTTGCTTGATTTGGTCGATGTGACGTCCATCAGCTGTGGGCCAACTTCTCCATTGAGAACCATAAACTGGACCTAAATTTCCATTTTCATCCGCCCATTCGTCCCAAATAGAAACATTGTTATCTTTTAAATATTGGATGTTTGTGTCGCCTTTTAGAAACCACAATAACTCATGAATAATCGAACGTAAGTGCAGTTTTTTGGTTGTCAATACAGGAAAACCTTCATTCAAGTCAAAGCGCATTTGATAACCAAAAACAGAGATTGTTCCCGTTCCCGTACGGTCTTCTTTCGTTACGCCATTGTCTAAAATATGTTGTAATAAATCGTGGTATTGTTTCATTAACCTTAATGCTATAAAATTTGAAGTAAAGATAGTTGTAAAAAGTAGAATTTGGTCAAGGATTCAAGTTACGTGGCAAAATTATAAATTACAAAGAATCGAATTAATTGGTGATAAAGTTAAAAATTGAAGGGATTCTACTTTCCGCATAAGTTGGTAGTAAGTCAACATATTGTTTGATTAGAAAACTTTCATCGATTTCTTTTTCAATTTCTAAAAATACTTTTGGAGGTTTCCCATCGAACGAATTATCAATAAGATAAACTAAATCAAAAAACTGATAATTAATGTTCAAGTTTTTATATCCTAGTTTCCATTTATATTTTATTATTTCTTCAGAGAAAGGATGATCTTGATTTTTCGTTCGTATTTCTACACGATTTTTAGCAATTTCTATAGTTTCTAAACAATAAAAATGAAGTTCTAAAAAGTAACCAAAATCTTTTGCTTGTTTAGCCCAAAATAAAGGTGAATGATCAAAATTTGTTTCGTAACAAAAGGAAGAGTGTGTTTTGAAGCCATTATTTATTTGTTCTTCTAATTGTAGAATTGTTAGCCATATCAGTTCTAAATTCAGAATCAATTAATTTATCGTAATTCTCAAAGAAAATTCGGTCAAAATCGAATGGTGTTAAGTCGTCCACCAAAGCCTTTGAAAAGGTTGATTTTCCAGCGCCATTGCACCCTGCAACTATTATAAATTTGGGTTTGATAAAGAAATATATGCTTTTTGAGCACTTGAAAGGTTAAGGTTTTTTATCTGTGAAGCTTGCTTTAATTGTGTCTTTACAACTTGAGTATTAATAGCTTCAACTTTTTTGTTAAAGTTTTCAATTCTTTTATTAGAATTGGCGTCAACAATTATTTTTTAAGTTTCATAAGCTAAATATAGAACAAAATAAAGCAATTTTTATTAAAAAACAATCCCTTGTTTTGAATCTTACAATTAATACAAAACATCTAGACTACCTCAAACAAATCTTTCACCCCAAAAACGCGCGAAATTGTAAATCCCTCTGCGTATTTCATTCCTGCAGGTCGTCCCATGTTGAGCATTCTACCTTTAATGAAATCGAAAAACTCTTCACCTGAAATTGGCGTATTTGGTTCAGGGCTATTAGGGTCGTAAAATTGTGTTTTAAAGGCTTTGATTACCTCAATTTTTCGCTCAACGTAATCCGTAACATCAATCACAAAGCTTGGTTCTAAATAATAATCTTGAATGTAATGTGCTACCAAACGCGGACGATGTGGCAATTGCTCAACTCCGTCTAATTCCGTTTCGATTTTACGCAAACCTGCCAAAAAACAAGCATCTTCCACTAATTTCCCCGCTCTTCCGTGGTCAGGATGACGGTCAGAAATACTATTTGCCAACACAATTTCTGGTTGATATTTACGAATTTGTTCAATGATTAATCGTTTGTTTTCAGCGTTGTCTTCAAAAAAACCGTCAGACATTCTTAAATTTTCTCGAGCTGATAAACCCATAATTTTGGAAGCATCAGCAGCTTCTTCATAGCGTGTTTCAACCGTTCCTCTTGTTCCTAATTCTCCTTCGGTTAGATCTACGATTCCAACTTTTTTTCCTTCCGCAACGTAGCGCATTAGTGTTCCCGAAGCCGATAATTCAACGTCGTCAGGATGTGCTGCAAAAGCAAGGATGTCAAGTTTCATATTAAATAAATTACGGATTAAAAATTGCGATTGTTAACTTCGAGAACCTCAGTTAACAATCGCAATTTTATTACTGTGGGCTGAGGCTCTCGTAGCCCACTTTATAACTTTCCACACTCGGACAAGAACAAATCAAGTTTCTATCTCCGTATGCATTGTCAACGCGGCGAACCGGTACCCAATATTTGAATTCTTTTAAGTAAGGCAAAGGATAAACAGCTTCTTGTGGTGAATATGGATAATTCCAATCTTTGTTGATAATACAATCCGCTGTGTGTGGTGCATTTTTCAATAAGTTGTTCGATTTATCAGCATGACCGTTTTCAATCTCGCGAATTTCTTCACGGATTTTAATCATTGCAGCGATAAAACGATCTAATTCTTCTTTGTCCTCCGATTCCGTTGGTTCAATCATCAATGTTCCTGCAACTGGGAACGAAACTGTTGGTGCATGGAAATTGAAATCAATCAAGCGTTTTGCCATATCTGCAACTTCAACTTCTGAAGTACGTTTGAAATCGCGACAATCTAAAATCATTTCGTGCGCAACCGTTCCATTTTTTCCTGTGTACAAAATATCGTAATGTCCTTTCAATGAAGCAGCAATGTAATTTGCATTTAAAATTGCATTTTCAGTTGATTCACGTAAGCCAACAGCACCCAACATTTTAATATATCCGTAAGAAATTAATAAAATCAAGGCACTTCCGTAAGGAGCAGCAGAAACCGCATGAATCGCATTCGAACCACCAGCATCTACAACAGGACTTCCTGGTAAGAATGGAGCTAAATGCGCAGCCACACCGATTGGACCCATTCCAGGACCACCACCACCGTGAGGGATTGCAAATGTTTTATGTAAATTCAAGTGACAAACATCAGCACCAATATTTCCAGGATTTGTTAATCCAACTTGTGCGTTCATATTTGCACCATCCATGTACACTTGTCCACCATTTTCGTGGATAATAGTTGTGATTTCACGAATGCCTTCTTCGTAAACACCATGAGTTGATGGATAAGTAACCATTAAACCAGCCAATGAATCTTTCAATTCAACAGCTACTCTTTTTAGTTCTTCAATATCAATATTTCCGTTTTCGTCGCAACCTGTAACCACTACTTCAAAACCAGCCATAACAGCTGATGCAGGATTTGTTCCATGTGCAGACGAAGGAATAATCATTTTCTTTCTGTGGAAATCGCCACGAGATTCATGGTAAGCTTTAATCACCATTAAACCAGCGTATTCTCCTTGTGCTCCTGAGTTTGGTTGCAATGAAACCGCTGCAAATCCAGTACATTCACACAAATCTTTTTCCAATTGGCGGAACATTTCATGGTAACCTGCAGCTTGAGAAAGTGGTGCAAATGGGTGCATGTTTGCAAATTGAGGATTCGTAATCGGAATCAATTCACTTGCAGCATTTAATTTCATTGTACAAGAACCCAAAGGAATCATACTGTGAACCAATGATAAATCTTTGTTTTCCAAACGTTTCAAGTAGCGCATCATTCTTGATTCAGAATGATAACTATTGAAAACAGAATGAGAAAAAACTGCATCGGTTCTTAAAACTGCATCAGTTAAAGCAACACCTGAAAGCTCAGAAGTAGTTTCATTTCCAAAAACAGCTAAAATTGCATTGACATCAGCTAATGTATGTGGTTCACCGAAGCTAATTGTTAATTCTGATTCATTCAAATAGTTGAAATTCATTCCAGCTGCTTCCGCTTTTGTGCGAATCATAGCGCAATCAACTCCTTTCAACCAAATTGTATCAAAATAAGAAGTTGAACCTAAAGTAACTCCCACTTTTTTCAAACCGTTTGCTGCTGTTGCTGCCAATTTATGAACGTGTGTAGCAATTGCTTTCATTCCATTTGGCCCGTGATAAACAGCATACATACTAGCCATTACAGCTAACAATGCTTGCGCCGTACAAATATTTGAAGTTGCTTTATCGCGTTTGATATGTTGCTCACGTGTTTGTAAAGCCATTCTCAAAGCCATATTGTCATCAGCATCTTTAGAAACACCAATGATTCTTCCTGGCAAGTTACGTTTGTAATCTTCTTTCACTGCGAAAAATGCTGCGTGAGGACCACCGTAACCCATTGGTACACTAAATCGTTGTGAAGAACCCAAAACAGCATCAGCACCTAAAGAACCTGGAGATTTTAAAAGAACTAATGAAAGGATATCAGCAGCTACAGCCACTTGAATTCCGAAGTTTTTCATTTTTGAGATAAACGCAGCGATGTCAATAATTGCTCCATTTGCATCTGGATATTGAACCAAAGCACCGAAGAATTTATCGTCGGCTTCAAAGGTTGCAGGATCAGCAATTACCAATTCAATTCCTAAATTCAATGCGCGACCTTGAACAACATCAATCGTTTGTGGAAATGCTGTTGAAGCGATGAAGAATTTATTTTTTCCTTCTTTGATGTCAGCTCTTGAACGTGAATTGTAAAACATAATCATTGATTCAGCAGCTGCTGTAGCTTCGTCCAATAAAGATGCGTTTGCAATTTCCATTCCTGTTAGTTCCAAAATCATTGTTTGGAAATTCAATAATGCTTCTAAACGCCCTTGAGAAATTTCAGCTTGATAAGGCGTGTAAGCTGTGTACCATCCTGGATTTTCCAATACATTTCTCAAAATCACGGAAGGAACGATTGTTTCGTTGTAACCCATTCCAATGAAAGATTTATTCACCTGATTTTTTTGTCCTAATTCGTTGATGTGTTGCAAATATTCTTGCTCTGTCATAGCGTCTGCGATGTTCAGTTCACCTTTCAAACGAATGTGTGCAGGAATCGTTCTGTCTACTAATTCTGCTGTTGAGCTTACTCCAATTTTTTGCAACATCGCTTGCTTTTCAGCTTCGCTTGGACCGATGTGTCTTCTTGAAAAAGGATTCATAAAATGAGGTTTTTAATGCGGGTCAAATATACGATTTCAAAGCGAAATGTAAATCAAACAACAACTGAAATCGTAAAGAGTTTTAAACCGTTTTTGAACTTTCAAAAAGATAAGTTTAATTAGTTTATTTTCACGGAAAAAACTTCAATTTCCTAAGCAAAGTCCTATTTCAGTGCTTTTTTATGCCTTAATTTCGCGCAATGTTTGAAAAAGAAAATTTCATAATCTCGCTTGCAGAATCGATTCATGAAAACGGAATTCCAGCACATCGCTTAGAAAACACAATGCAAATGGTGTGTGAATCGATAGGAGTGGAGGCTGATTTTTCAGCTACTCCTGAAATTCTTCTCATCTCCTTTTCTACGGATGGAAGTTCCAAAACCCACATGAAAAAATGTAAAGGTTCAGATTTGAATTTTGAAAAAATGACATTGCTCGACCTATTGATTGAAAAAGTAATGAAAGGGCAATTATCGATTGAAGCAGCCAAAGAAGAATTGCAGCGCATCAATACATTACCGAAACGCTATGGAGCTTTGGTCAATGTTTTGTCAATTGGAGTTTCCACTTCCAGTGCTGCGTGTTTGTTTGGCGGTGGATGGGTCGAAATAGCTATTGCTGGAATAATTGGATTGATGATTGGCGTTTTAATGGAATTACTTGCTTTTTTGCCAAATTTATCGCGTTTAGCAGTGCTTTTCTCTGCAACTTTCGCCATCTTTTTTGCCAAATGGTCTGTGGTTTGGGCTGGTGAATATTCCATTGAAATAGCAACAATTACAGGTTTGATTTTATTGATTCCCGGTTTCACTTTATCACTTTCAGTTACAGAATTGGCAAACGGTCACGCACAATCGGGAACTGTTCGATTTTCAAATGCGCTTGTAACCTTTGTTATGATAGCTGTTGGAATAGGTTTGGGAAATAATTTAGCTGCGCAATTTGTTTTGTCACCTTCATCTGTGCAGTTCGCTGAAATACCAAAATGGTTAAGTTACCTTGCTATTGCATTGGTTCCAGCAGGATTTGTTGTGCTTTTCAAAGCGCAAATAAAGCATTATCATTGGATGCTTTTGTCTTGTATTACTTCTTATTACAGTGTTTCATATTTTAGTTCCTTCAATATAGGTGAACTTTCTGTTTTCTTCGCTGCGTTTACTTTGGGACTTGTTTCCAACTCACTTTCGAAAATGATAAAACTACCTGTTACATTGATGTTGGTTCCAGGAATTATTTTGTTAGTGCCTGGTTCAATTGGTTTTAGAAGTATAACCGCATTAGTCAACGATCAAACGTTAAACGGAATAGAAAGTGCGTTTTCAACCTTAGTATCAGCGGCTTCCTTAACTGCGGGTTTGCTTTTCTCGAATATGATTATTCGAATAAATCGGGGATTTTAGGAGTTTTTTTTCTTTTTTTCAAAAAAGTGCATTTCAAAAGAAAAATATAATTATCTTTGTCGCCCAAAGAAATTTGGTCTTTTCGCAAGAGAAAAGGAAATTTGAAATAAAGCTGAGAGTTCGTCCGATTTTAGGAAGTGGGCTCGATTCAAGCGAGAGTAGCTCAGTTGGTAGAGCACGACCTTGCCAAGGTCGGGGTCGCGGGTTCGAATCCCGTCTCTCGCTCGTCTATGCTCGAGTGGTGGAATGGTAGACACGCCGGACTTAAAATCCTGTGCTCTTTTTGGGCGTGCGGGTTCAAGTCCCGCCTCGAGTACATTAAAACCCTGATTAATTTCGGGGTTTTTTGTTTTACATTAACGTACAAACGATATACGGATTGGCTTCCACCTTCCGTACAAAGGAATTTCTCGAATGCTTCGGTGTTCGAGATTTTTCATTTTAGGAAGTTTTTAAAGGGAATTTTATTCAAATTTTAACCCCCTTTATAGCCCCCTTGTTATTTTCAGTGTAAATTAAAGTTTAATACATCTTAAGCAATTCTAAGATTTTTCTTTCTTTTTATCCATTTCAGTCATTATTTCTAATGTTATATCACTAAAATAAACAGAATGGTTCATTTGGCTAATTGTATAGATATTCAGGGTCATTTGAACAACAAGAAATAGAGAATAAACAATTAGAAAAAACTCTAAACTTAGAAATAGACAATTTAAAAATTTACAAATGGATTCAGAATCAATAGTTAAATTAAGCTCTATGAACAAGTTAATCACAAATAAGAATATAAGAGTAATAATTTGAACAAACACAGCAAATCCAAATTTAGAAACAGTAGTTTGGTAAGCAGAAAAGCCAGGTTTTTTTTCTTCATCAATGGCTTTTAACAAATTGCCTTTAATTAGTTGTTTCATTAATCTATCACTTCCAAAAGTCACAATCAGTGTAAGTCCAGCTAAAGTTAACCCAATCAACCCCCCATCTAAATCAAGACCAAGCTCATTAATTTTTGTAATTAAGTTCAAAATAGAGTTTGCACTCCTTGTACTAAAAAGGAGGAAAAAAAAAAGAACTAAACTTAAAATTAATGCAATATAAAAACTTGGTTTAACAAGGAATTTCCATCCTCCATAAACAATAAATAAGCCATTAAGTATAATAGTCCCCAATTTCTGGACAGCTGATTAAAGTGTAATTTTAACAGTTGAATATGAAAAAAGAGCGAAGAAAATTTACGTCAGCTTTCAAAGCAAAAGTAGCTATTGAAGCAATTAAAGAGGA